>CABSLJ010000109.1 GCA_902478455.1 uncultured Oscillospiraceae bacterium
GAACGGCCTGAATACCAGCTCGTCCGGCCTGCAGTTTTCCTCCGTCGTCTTTCTCTTTGTTATGGGACTCAATATCTTCAAGGAGGGATTTTATTTTTCACAGGCCAACAACATCTCCCGAAAAACCCTTTACAAGGGCCTGCTGCTCGTCGCTCCAGCCGTTTCCCTCTTTATGACGGTAGTCGATTATGCCGTCTACCGGATTTTCAACCTTTTTCAGCCCAGCCCCTCGACCTTTGACGTGATCTACGGAAGAACGGGCGCGCTGGATGTCTGGGAGGACATTGGGAACATGTTCCTCCGCAGCTGGTACCCGCCCAACGACCTGGGGACGATCCTCTCCTCCCTCTTGTGGTCGTTTGTATTCTACTGCATGCTTTACGCGCTCGGCCTTTTCATCACCATGATGGTCTACCGCTCCAGCACGCTGGTCCGCACCCTGCTCGGCGGCGGCGCGATTCTCGCCTTTGTGGTGCTCTCGACCTGTGCGCCGATGCTGCCCTCCGCCGTTTTGGAGGCGGTCGGACGTTTCCTCTCCGCCGCTTTCAGCAATGCCTATGTGGCTTCTCTGAGCTTTTTGGTGATTTTTGCGCTTCTTTCGGCCGGCTGTTTCCTCTTTGTGCGCCGCGCCGTGGTCAAGCGGTAAAGAATTTGCATTTGGTCTGGTATTCTCATGGCAGGATATGGTATACTGGGAACGAGGTGATACCATGCCGTCAGACAAAAAATTTGCGGTCCTCATCGATGCCGACAACATCTCCGATAAATACCTCAAGCTGATTCTGGATGAAATCAGCAACGACGGCGTCGCAACGTACAAAAGGATCTACGGCGACTGGACCAAGCCCTCCTTCGCCGCCTGGAAGAGCGTCCTGCTGGACAATTCCCTGCTGCCCGTCCAGCAATACGGCTACACGTCGGGCAAAAACGCCACCGACTCGGCTATGATCATCGACGCCATGGATATTCTCTATTCAGGCAATGTGGACGGCTTCTGCCTCGTATCGAGCGACAGCGACTTCACGCGCCTCGCCGCCCGCCTGCGGGAATCGGGGATGTACGTCGTCGGCATGGGGGAGAAGAAGACCCCCACCGCCTTCATCGCCGCCTGCAACAAGTTCAAATATCTCGACATTCTCGCCCTCGCCGAGAGCAAAAAGGCCGCCGAGGCCCAGGCTGAAAGCGAGCAGGCGACTGTACCTGCCGCCGAGCCGGCTCAGATGACCCCGCTTGAGACCATCAAGCAGACTATCCTCACCATGGTGCAGGAGAATTCCGACGAGGACGACTGGGTGTTCATCGGGGACATCGGCAACCGCCTGATCAAAAGATACCCCGATTTTGACGTCCGCAATTTCGGCTTCAGCAAGCTGACTCCCTTCATCAACTCTCTGGATTTGTTTGAAATTAAATCGGTCCACACCAGGGATTCCAACAACAAGCTCATTTACATCCGCGAAAAGCAGCAGGCCCAGATCAAGGGGAAGAAATAAGACCGCTTGAGGACGCCTGAAAATGGAGGCTGCCGCTTTTGGGAAAAAGCATACGATAACGGGCACCTGTTATCGCGCTGGTCGGCGGCCTTGCATTCCGATCTTTTGTTTTCTGGATAGATCGGTGCGAATAAAAATAGTTGTATGGTTTCAGACGGGAATGAACGGATGAAATCTCCCCGAAACAACCGCCCCGGCGGCCGGAGTATTCCTCCGGCCGCCGGGGCGGTTCTGCCTGAGAGCCATGCGCTTTCCCCAGAATGGAGCGTATTCCCGCCGGGGATCAAAACGAAAGCTCCATCAACAAATCATAGATCTCCGTCCATTCCCTGTCCCTGAAGACCGCCGTCAGAAGCAGGCGGTCCTGAAGAGGAAAATAGACCATATGGTTTGCACTGTCCTTCCAAAAGGTGACGCCTTGATACGTCTGCGTCGTACAGTCTTCATAGCCTATGTGTCCCCCGGCAGGCAGCCTGTTTTGATCGGTGAGCTCAATTTCTCCGTCCTCAAAAAGATAAAGCACAGACAAACAGAAGGCGCTGCCGCTCTGGACATCCCCCTTCGGCGAGACAACGCCCAGCTCATACCCCAAAAAGTCCTGGCGCGTACATTCGGGCAACGGATGGCCGAACAGCCGTACTGCCTCCTCATAGGTTGCGGGGATGCGGCTGAACACCGCGTGAGGGCCGTCTCCGCCGGGCGGGTCGTCCTGGGGCTCATCGCCGCCGGACGAATCGGACGTATTCTCCTTTTGCGACGGGTTATCCTCCGGCGCTTGCGATGGGGCGCCTCCCTGCGGCCGGTTGCTTTCCGCCCCCGTGGAGGAACTCGGACCATCTCCCACCGAACTCGGCAGAGCGCTGTCTGCATTGTCGCCGTGCAGCGCCGGCAGAGGCCGGTGAAACAGGCCGCCGTTCCAAAGGCCCAGGCCAAGCAGAGTGGTAAGGCAACAGCAGGATACAACGGCGGCCGTCCTTTGGGCCTTTCTCCTTTTTCTTTCCTTTTCCGCCAGAAGCTTGCGGCTGCGCTGCAGGACGCTGGCGGCCATTTCCTCATAACTCTTCATAATGAAAGCCCCCGTTCTCCAATACGGATTTCAGCGATAGTTTCGCACGATAAACAAGATTTTCAATTTGGCGCTTATTTTTGCCCATCACGGCGGCGGCTTGCGAATGGTCGAAATCCTCAAAATAAATCAGATGAAGCACCTGACGGTATTCCGGCCTGAGCTTCTTCAGGGCCTGGTGCACCATGACCTTTTGCTCCTCCCGGAGATAAGACCTTTCAAGGCGTTCCTCGTCGCTCAGCCTGTGGTGATACGCCTCTATCGGTCTACCGGCTGTTTTGGAGAGCCGCCTTGTATAATCAATTGCCACATTTCGCCCGATGGCATACAGCCAGGTTTTAAAGGTGCTTTTAGCGGAAAATTTCGGCCTTTTTACCACGAGCTTTACAAAGGTTTCCTCCGTCATATCCTCGGCCGTGTAAATGTTATCGACAAAACCGTTGAGATAAAGCATCAGACCGTCCTTGTAGTCCCGGATAATCTCAATGAGGCCGGCTTCATCCCCATCAAGGAAACGGCGGTAGCTACTTGCACCGTTGTCCATTGATTTTCTCCTTCCCGAACGTAATCTGTCTTTTCTGCTTCTTAGACGAAACAGAAAGGCGAATCTCTCACCTGTTCCTCAAAAAATTGCATCGCCAAGCGGGAAAGGGAAGTTCCTGCCCACAGGGCGGCGACTGCGTGCGCAGAGGACAGAAAAAGACCGCGCCTGCCGGACAACAGCGGCGGACGCGGTTTCTGCGTTATCTTTCAGGCAAGGCGGAGGTTACCGCCTTCTCAGCACCGGCGGGGGTTTCCGGCTCCCGCCGCTTTCTTCCGAAGGGACAGACAGCCATGCAGATGCCGCACACCGCGCCTCGGCCGATGTGCTGATAGGCCCGCTTCATATGCGTGCTGCACGCCGCGGGGTCGAACAGGTCGGAACGGGTAAAGTTCCCCTCGGCGGGCGCGCCCTTGATTGCGCAGGCGGGGCAGGCCATGACACAGGCGCTGCAGCTGCCGCAGCCGGGCAGCTCCACGGGAGGAGCCGACGGGAGCGGATAATCGGTCAGCACGGTGGCCAGCCGCACCCGCGGCCCGTATTTCGGAGAGACAAAGAGGGCGCTTTTTCCAATCCACCCGAGACCGGCCCGCACGGCGGCCGTCTTGTGCGGAAAAAGCCCGGCGTATTCCCCCGCGTCTGGCACGCTTTGGGAGGCGGCCACCGGAAAGGCGCGCGCGCCCATCCGCTCCAGCATGGCGGCGGCGTAGAGAGCCTGCGCGTCCAAAAAGGCGTTGACCGTTCTGTAATGCTGAAAATAGGGGTAGCTCGGCGCGGGCGGATCGGGCAGCAGGATTTCATCCACGACCGCGTCGGAAAGCTTAAACAGCAGCGTCAGACCGAAGGGGAGTCCTGCCAGCCGTTCGGGGAGAAGGCCCTCCAGGTGGGAATAGCCCACCTCGGTCACGCCGCGGTCTATCAGAGCTTGTGTCAATTCGGGCAGCTGCATCCGCCTTCCTCCCTGTCTGCGCGGGTGATCGGCCGCCTGCGGCGGCGCTGAACTCCCGCTGTTTGAGACCGTCCGTCCCGGAAAAGACGCCATCGTGCGGGTTTTATGCAATGCCGCGGCAAGGGCGTTTCTGCGCTTTCTTCGGGATAAAACACATCTAATCGGGAATAACTCGTATTTTTATAACAGTAAGTATATAAAATCAACCCTGTTTTCCCGCCCTCTATGCCGTCTGCTTGGTGGCGGAATAGAAATCAACCCCGCCGCCGTAGGGGCGGAAGACAAGTCCGGTGACGGCGGGGGAAGCGGCAAAATAGCGGTTCTCGTAGCACAGCGGATAGAAAATCACCTGCTCGTTCAAGTACTTCTCCATCGCCGTGCAGGTCTCCAGCGATTGCAGCCCTGGCAGCTCGTTGGCGGCCGCCAGGAGGCTGTCATATGCAGTGCTGTTCAGCCGCGCGGGATTAAGGGCGTTTTGGGAACCGAACAGCGAAAGCAGGTCGAGCACACTTTCGCTTTCGGCGCGCAGGGAGGTGAAGGCCAGTTGATAGTTGCCGCTTTGCACCGCCTGCTCCAAATCCTTTTGGGAAAGGGGCTGCATGTTGAGGTAGGTACCCAATGTCTTGTTCCAGGTTTCGATCATATTATTGACCATGGCCCGCACGCTCGGATCATCCAGACAAAGGATTGATACGCCCGGCAGCGCCTGGCGCTCCAGCTCGGAAAGTCCGGCGGCGAGCAGCTCGGCAGAATTGTCCGTCTCGGCGGGGAAAAAGGGACCTCCCGCCAGCGGACGGTATTCCTCGCCGCCCAGGGTCATGCCCGGCAGAATGATGTGGTCGCCCGCGGCGAAGGTTTCCGGCAGGGAGGAGAGGACATAGTCGCGATCAAGCGACTGCACAAAGCTTTTGCGGATATTGAGATTCTGAAACACCGGGTCGGACAGATTGAAGCACAGCCCCCAGACGGTATCCTGAAAGGAGGTCAGCAGCAAGCCTTCCTCTTCGGCCTGGGCGAGCTGGCTACTTTTGAGCGGCGCGGCGTCCACCGTACCCCCCAGGATGGCTGCCACCGCGTCGGAAACATCGGCGCCGATGGTAAAGCGAACGCCGGCGGGGACGGGCTCCTGTTCTCCGGCATAATGGGTATTGCGCGAAAGGCGCAGATAATCGCCGTGTTCCCAGCCGTACTTCTGCAGCCGGAAAGCGCCGTTGGAAAGGAGACAGTCGGCCTCCAGCCCGTACCTGCCGCCCGACGCCTCAAAAAAATCCCGGTTGCAGGGCATGGCGGGCGGAATGGCCGTCAGGCGCGGAAAGTTTTCGTAGGAGTATTCGAGGTCGATCACCAGCTGATGCTCCCCCACGGCGTGCACGCCGAGCTGGTCTTCGGGCAGCTCGCCCCGGTGGACGGCTTCGCCGTTCCGGATACAGAAGAGTGGGTCGCAAGTGGGAGAATTGGTTTGGGGCGAAAGGGCGCGTTGCAGTCCGAAGACGAAATCATCGGCGGTTACCGGCGTGCCGTCCGACCAGGCGGCATCCTCCCGCAGATAAAAGGTAAATTGGGTAAAGTCGGCGTTTGCTTCCCAGCGTTCGGCCACGCCGGGCACGGCGTTTCCGTCGCCGTCAAGCCGGCAGAGCCCCTCAAAGAGATTGACCAGGGCAAGACGGGACGCCTCGTCCGCCGCAATCTGCGGGTCGAGACTCGCGGGCTCATGGTCCATGCTGTATAAAATCGTCTGCTCGGAAGGATCGGGTGCGTCGTCCTTGCAGGCGCAGAAGGATAAAAACAAAGCAACGCTCAGGCAAGCGGCCAACAGCCGGCGCGGGCGATTCATGGCAGACCTCCAATCCATATCACCAGGGAGCGGTTTCAGCCGTTTGGCCGGACAGCGCTCCACAAATTTTACCAGTTGTATTGTATGAGTCTATCCTATCATTTATCCCGCAGGTTTGCAACGGCCGTTGAGAGAGGATTTAAACATCTGCGGACCTTAACATGACGATAGCGAAAAGTTCGGGTGAAAACATTTAGGTTTAATGAAATCAGTAACAAAATGATCCGCATTCCCTATGAAGAGGTGGAGGGCAACACCGCGGTCATGGTGGAACAGTGGGGAGAGGAATACCTTCTGCATGTCATCAGCAGCGACAGAACCAACTATGAAGACATTGGCCATCTGCTGAAGGATTCTCTCCGCATAGATGAGAAGACGCAGGGGCAGCAGAATTAAAAATGGAGCCCGCCCCCAGGAAAAAAGGGAGCGGGCTCTTTTCACAGCCGCAGGCCTGCGCTTATTTGAACATATACTGCACGTTGTCCAGCAGGTCGCCCATCGCGTGGATGGCCTTGCCGGCCTTTTTTTTCATCTGCTTCTGGTTCTTCATCATCTGTCCGCCGATGAATCCCACCGCCACGCCGGCGGCGATGCCCGTGCCGATGCCCTTCATAAACCCTGTCGCATTTCTGGTCATTTTTGAGAACCTCCATATCAATAAAATGGTTTTTAACGTCATTGCTAGCATCTCCCTTTCCGCTGTGAATAAAAGTGCAAGTTTCTGGTAATCCGCGGCTTTCGGCTCCCTTTGCGGGCGTTTCGCGCCCGTTGGAATAATCTGCTTTTTACGAAGGCAAACTAAGGGCGGTTCCCGGCGGATCTTCGCCCTGCTAGTGTGTCCGCCGCGCCGGTCGATTATGACCGTTTTTGTTCCCGCTTGCCGTCTGGCGATAAATGGATTATAATAATTCCTGGCCGCGCGCCCTTTTTTGAAGGCGGCGCGTCCTCAGATCAAAGGAGATGCGGGGGAGAAAACCAAAATGGCAGTGCTCAACATTGTGATGGTCGAACCGGAAATTCCGCAGAACACCGGCAACGTCGCCCGCACCTGCGCGGCCACGGGGGCAAGGCTGCACCTTGTAGGTCCCATGGGCTTTTGCATCGACGACCGCAAGCTCAAGCGCGCCGGGCTCGATTACTGGCATCTGCTTGACATCAGCTATTATGAAAGTCTTTCCGATTTCTTTGAGGAAAATCACGGTCCCTTCATCTATTTCTCCACAAAAGCGCCGCAGGCCTATACCGACGTTTCCTATCTGGACGGCTGCTACCTGCTCTTCGGCAAGGAGACGGCCGGCCTCCCCGAGGAGCTTCTGCGCGCGCATCCCGAAGCCTGCGTCCGTATCCCCATGATCAGCTCGGCGCGCAGTCTCAATCTCTCCAATTCGGTGGCCGTCGGCGTCTATGAGGCGTTGCGCCAGTGGGACTTTCCGGCGCTGCAGAATCAGGGCAGGCTCACCCGCTGCGATTGGGATGCGCCGTCTCTCTCCGAAGGAAGATAAAGAGCGAATTCCAACGCCGTTTAAAATCAAAAAAATCCCCGCTGCGGCGCAAGTTTTTTCACCTGATACTTGAAAATCCTTCCTCCATGAGCTACAATGAGTTAGGTGAATTGTCATATTGTTAACAACATGTTTGAAAGGATGTTTTTTATGGACTACTCGAAGAAAAAAACAGTAGAAGACATCGACGTCGCCGGCAAGCGCGTCCTGGTCCGCTGCGACTTCAACGTCCCCTTTGATGCAGAGGGCAATATCTCCGACCCCAAACGGATTGACGAGGCGCTCAAGACCATCCGCTATCTCGTGGACCACAAGGCGAAGGTCATCCTCTGCTCCCACCTAGGCCGCCCGAAGGGCGAATTCAATCCCAAGTATTCCCTCGCTCCCGTGGCCGCCTACCTCTCCAAGGCTCTGGGTCAGGAGGTCAAGATGGCGAAGGACGTCATCGGCGAGAGCGCGAAGAGCATCGCCGTTTCCCTGCAGGACGGCGAGGTCGAGCTGATTGAGAACGTCCGCTTCCACAAGGAGGAGGAAAAGAACGATCCCGCCTTTGCCAAGGAGCTCGCCTCGCTGGCGGAAATCTATGTCAACGACGCTTTCGGCACCGCCCACCGCGCCCATGCCTCCACTGCCGGCGTGGCCGATTATCTCCCCGCCGTCTGCGGTTACCTCATCCAGAAGGAAATCTCCATCATGGGCGGCGCGCTGTCCAATCCCAAGCGTCCCTTTGTCGCCATCCTCGGCGGCGCAAAGGTGTCCGACAAAATCGGCGTGATCAACAATCTGCTGGAGAAGGTGGACACCCTCATCATCGGCGGCGGCATGGCCTACACCTTCATGAACGCCCTCGGCTATTCCATCGGCACCTCCATCTGCGAGAACGACAAGGTCGAGCTCGCCAAGGACATGATGGCCAAGGCTAAGGACAAGGGCGTCAAGTTCTTAATCCCCGTGGACAACAAGGTTGCCGACAAATACGCGGCCGACGCGGACTTTAAAACGGTCGATTCCGACAAGATTCCCGAAGGCTGGATGGGCCTTGACATCGGACCCAAGACCGAGCAGCTGTTTGCCGACGCCATCAAGGGCGCGGGCACCGTTGTGTGGAACGGCCCGATGGGTGTCTCCGAGTGGGAGAACTTCGCCAGCGGTACCGTCGCCGTGGCCAAGGCGGTCGCCGAGAGCGGCGCCATCTCCAT
>CABSLJ010000110.1 GCA_902478455.1 uncultured Oscillospiraceae bacterium
AACAGCGGCTTTTATGCGAAGTATACCCAGATGATCATGTTGTTTGGCCTCGTTTTATTGTTTTGCGATGCTCCCTTTTTAGATAAACACCAGCCCTATTTGATTGTCCGCTCCGGCAGGCAGAATTGGCTTTGGGGGCAAATTTTCTACATTATCACTGCGAGCGCCCTTTACTTTTTATATAATACCTTGCTTTCAGCTGCTGTTTTTCTTCCCCATTTTACATTTACAGATGACTGGGGAAGGATATTTTATACCATGGCTATGGGAAGCATTTATGAAGACTACGGCTTTATTTTAAGTCCCCGTTCTGATCTGGTAACGCAGTACACCCCCTTGGAAGCAACTCTGCTTTCTCTTTTGCTGGCATGGCTTGTGGGAGTATTGATTGGAATGGTAATGTTTGTTTTGAATCTATATTTTAACAGGGTAGCCGGTACGATATCCGGTTTGGTGTTGGTATTGCTAGGTACACTCTCGGAACTGGTCGGCCGGGATTTAAGGATGGGATTTATTGCACCTTCCGCGTGGTTTAACCTTCATAAAATCCACATAGGTGCTCCCTATTATTTCCCCAGTTTAACATTTATATTGATTGTACTGCCATTACTGATTTTGGTTTTGTTTATAATTGCCCAACGGATAATGCGTCAAAAAGACATAGAAGTTCTTCCGCAGCTATAAAAACAATTTCTCAAGATGGAAGGGGGTATTATGCTTGAATAATGATATTATTTGCATTCAGCATGCAGTAAAAAAATTCAAAGATACCGTTGTTCTCAATGACGTTTCTGTGGATTTTGAACGCGGAAAGATTCATGGAATCATAGGAAGGAATGGCTCTGGTAAAACAGTACTTTTCAAAAGCATCTGCGGCTTTATGCCGCTTACCAGCGGTACTGTGACAGTGAACGGCAAGATAGTTGGAAAGGATATTGATATTCCCTCTGATATAGGGATTATCATAGAGGCACCGGGTTTTTTGGCTAATTACAGCGGTTTTAAAAATTTAAAACTTTTAGCGTCAATCCGCAGAAAAATAACCGACGCTCAAATTAAAGAAGCCATGGAAACTGTGGGATTGGATTGTAAAAGCAAAAAACGGGTTGGGAAATATTCGATGGGTATGAGGCAGCGTTTGGGAATTGCTCAGGCGATTATGGAAAATCCCCAAATCTTGTTGCTTGACGAACCAATGAACGGACTTGATAACCGTGGTGTTGATGATATTCGACATTTATTACTCGAATTGCGTAAAAACGGTAAAACCATATTAATAGCAAGTCACAGCAAAGAGGATATTGACCTTCTTTGTGATACCGTTCATGAGATGGATGCAGGGATTCTTACCTCAGTACGGTAAAGTGAACTGTTTTCAATTAACATAAGAAACAAGGCCCCCGCACAAGATTTTGTGCGGGGGCCTTCTATATTGATTCTTCTTATCTGCTGCCGGCGACGACCATGTCGTCAATCTGAGCGTTTCTCTTGACGCCGACGATGGCGGACACCACGCCGGGCTGGCTGGAAGCCCAGTTGATGGCGTACTGGGTCATGGTCATGCCCGCGGCCGCGGCGGCGTTCTCGATTTCAGCGAGTTTCGCCCAGGTCGCGTCGTCCAGGTCGGCCACCCAGTCGGGCTTCTCGGCCTTGCGGGAGCCGGCGGGGGCGGGCTGGCCCTTCTTGTACTTGCCGGTGAGCACGCCGCCCTGAAGCACCTGGTAGGGCACCACGCCGATTTCCTCTTCGGCGCAGAAGGGGATGATCTCGTCGAGGGAGTCGGTCTTCAGCAGGCTGAGGGGAGGCTGGCACATCACCGGACGGGGCAGACCGTTTTCATCGGCGATCTTGACCAGGTTTTTGAGCTCCGCGCCCGAGTAGTTGCTGACGCCGTAGTAGCGGATTTTGCCCGCCTTGATGGCGTCGGCCAACGCGCCGAGGGTATCGGCCACGGGGGTCGCCGGGTCGGGCTTATGGAGATAGTAGACATCGATGTAGTCGGTGCACAAGCGGCCAAGGCTCAGATCAAGATGCTTTTTGATGGCTGCGGGACTGGTGAACTCGTCCTCGGGATTGGGGCCGACCTTCATGCCCAGCTTGGTGGCGATGACGACGTCCTTGCGGCAGGACTTGGTGGCCTTGCCGATGATCTCCTCGGCCACGCCGCCCGAACTGCCGGCATAGCGGGCATAGCCCTCATACATATTGGCGGTGTCAATGAAATTGATTCCCTGGGAGACGGCGTACTCGACGAGCTTGACGGCGTCGTCAAACGCGACGGGGGTGCCGAAGGTCATGGAACCCAGGCAAACCTTGGAGACGGAAAGATCGGTCTTTGGCACTTTGTTGTATTGCATGGAAAATCCTCCTTTTTCGCCGGCTTGCGGCGGATTGATATGGTTTCAGACAGCCCCGGACGAAGCGGCCGGAGCATATTTATCTGAGTTTTTTGGAGGCGGCTTCGATTTCCTCCACCTCTTTGAGCAGAGGGGTGACCTTCGCCTTGAGCTCCTCGGGCAGGTCGGCGTGCGGACGGCGGAAGCAGCGGTCGCCGTAACCGGCCTGGCGGAAGAGTTCCTCGAACACCTCAACCGGTCCATACAGTTCCCAGGCCTTCGAAAGGAAGGCGGTGAAACGGTTGTGCAGCTCCACGGCGAGGTTGAAATCCTTCTTTTGCACGGCGCCGTAGAGGGCCATGTAGGTGTTGGGGAAGAGGTTGATCCAGGTGCCGATGGTGCCCTGAGCGCCGCACATCATGCCCAGGCCGACCATTTCGTCAAAGCCGTTGAAGATGACGGTATTGGGGTCGGCGGTGATGAGCTCGCGGATCTGGAAAATGTTCCAGGCGCTTATTTTCAGGCCGACCACGTTCGGGATTTTGAGCAGCTCCTTGATCTCCTTGGTGGTGGGGGTGATGTGGGTCATGCCGGGGATGTTGTAGACCAGGATGGGCAGGCTGGTTTCGGCCGCCAGCTGCTGATAGAAGTCCACAATCTGGGGCTGGGAATAGCCCATGGGGGGCAGACTGGAAAGAGCGGTAACACCGATGCTTTCGCCGTGCTTGGCGAGCTCAATGGCGTCGCGCAGCGTGCCGCCTCCCACATGCAGAATGAGCTCTCGGCCGTATTTGTCGGTGAGACTCTTGGCGATTTCTGCCGCTCTCTTGCGCTCGTCCACGCGCATCAGAAGGGCGTCTCCGGTGCCGCCGCACACATAGAGGCCGTGGATGCCCTCTTTGAGCAGGCGTTCAATGTTTGTGGCAAATTCCGCTTCGAGGAAATTGTCCTTGTCGTCGGTATTGCTGGGGATGGGGGCAAACACGCCGTGAAGTCTTGAAATGTCCATGTCGCATACTCCTTTAAAATCACAATGAAGCGGCGCCGTCTGATTGCTTTGGCGGCGGAGCTTACAGCCTCCAACGGACCGCTTCGCAGACGGTCGTTTCAGACGGTTCGCAGAGGTAGGGGGTGGAGGCGTAGCTCGTGATGAGGCTCTGGTCGGGGAGCTCGCACGTCACGCCCCAGCCGACGTAATAATCGGCCGAGACGGCCAGCTGATACGGACTCTGTTTGCTCCAGGTTTTTCCCTCGTCCTCGCTCAGCATGGCGCATACGCCAAAGGGCAGATGGTAGTTGGAATAGGTAGCGAGCAGGCGGTCGTCCGATAGGAGGGTCATGTGGAAATGAACCTCTCCCGTGTTCGTGACCACGACCGGCTTGGTCCAATGAGCGCCGTTGTCCTCCGAGTAGGTCAAAAGGGTATTTTCAAACCCTTCTCCCTTGGTACCGGAGGGCTGGTGGCGCAAAGAGGCGATCAGTTTTCCCGAAGGCAGGCGCAGAGCGGAAAGCTCCATAAAACCAGGATAATCCCATTCATCGATTTCTCCTACCGTCGTCCGCCAGGTCAGACCGCCGTCATAGGAGCGGTTGATCTCTATGCCGGCGCCGGTGCAGCCGGGGTAGTTTTCCTCAAACTCGAAGTACACGGCCGCCGAACGGAGGAAACAGACGCTGCCGTCGTGGTCGAGAAAGAGGTTGCGGGGATAGTCGCGGTTGCCGTCTATGTACCGAGTGCTCCAGGTGATTCCGCCGTCTTCCGAACGGGAAACAGGCAGGCTGTACCCCATCCGGTTGTTGACAATCGGTTGGGCAGTCAGAAGTAAAGCTCCGTCGGGCAGGCAGATAAGAGCGGGCTCCTTGCCATAAAGAGGCGTTTGATTGATCTTGTTCCAGGAAAGACCTTCATCCTTCGATTCATAGACGTATATGACGAAGGTCACGTCGTAGGGCCCTTGGCCGCGGATTGCCGCGCAGGGAGCGGCGACGAGGGCGCCATCCTTCCGCCGAGCGAGGCCGGCCTTGTAGTATCCGCGTTCCCCAATGCGTACCCGCACGGCGGGCGCGCAGCTTACCCGGGCAATCTGCTGGAGATTCTGACCGGCATAGCCGGTCAGTCCCTCCACATACTTATCGTAATCATAGTCACAAAGCAGCAGGCGGTTGCGCGCCCGCTCGTCTTCCGTCTTTCCCGGATAGAGAATTTCTCCTACCTCGGTTTTAAGATTATAGGATCTCGTTTCGCCCATCGGCGAGTCCTCCGTGCACTCATTAATGCACTCTTAAATTTTTGTGGTGTCGATGACGTCGACCATGGGGTCTTCCTTGTTGGCGTCATAAGCGATGAAGAGCTTGTCTCCGTCGGCATAGCAACAGGGATACTGGTAGCCGTTGACCTTGAGCATGCCCTTGCAGCGCTGGATGGTGGGCCCGTCGTTGATCATGTAGACCTTATCGAAGATCATGCCGTCGTCGCTGACGAGAAGCGTAAGGGCGCTGCGGTCGAGCAGGATGGAGAGAGCGTTGTTGCAGATATAATAGCGTCCGTCGGAAAGACGGCCGGCGTAAACACGGCTCATGGAATCGGGGATATCGGAGAGAGCGGGAACAGAAAAGGTGCGCGCGCCGTCGTCGCTCCAGTTGACGTAGAGCTGGCAGGAAGCGCCCTCGTCGCGCCAGAAAATCATGATGCGGCCTGACTCAAGCTGGTACCAAGTGGCTTCGCCATACGGGAAGGAAGCGCCCTCCGGCTCGGGAATAAAGACGATCTCTGGCTCCTCCTCAATATCCGCGCCCGGCCACAGTAGCACGGCGGGTCCTTCCTTAACAGTGTTGCAGACGCACATCAGGCGGCCTTCCTGCGTCAGGCGGGGAGCCTCAAAGATCCACTTGAGACGCTCACCGAAGGTGAACGCCTTGGTCCAGTTTTTGAGGTCCTGCGTCTTGAGCAGATACACCTCATGGGAATCGGGCTTGATGCGGCGCATTCCGGTAACGGTCTCGTCGTGCTCGGTGTCCTCAGTCATGACGGCAAGGTAGAGCGTATCTCCCTGGGGATAGAGGGCCACGCAGTTGTGGGCGATGCTCGCGCCTTCTTCGGGAGCGAGAACGACCCAGGCTTCCGACCAGTTACGGCCGTCTTCAGAGGAAGCCATCAGGATGCGCTGGCCGGCGGCCTCTTCGTCGCGCCAGCCGGAACTCCAGGCATAATAGTATTTTCCCTGGAACTTGGCGATCTGGTTGTGATGGTTGTAGGAACCGTTGGTCTCATTGCCATAGTAAACAACACGTCTGGGGGCGTCCAGCTCGGGAATGATGCGAGGATTGGCGCTCTTGGGGCCGTGGTCGTCCTCCTTCATCAGGCATTCGTTGAGGAAAAAGGCGCGGCGCCAGCGATATTCGCGCAGGTCGTTCTCCACCTTGGGACTGAGCATCTTGACATAGTCCCGTTTTACTACCTTGAGTCTCTCCATTTTTTGTTACCTCCAAAAATCCTAAAAAAGTCGGTCTAGATTGGCAAAGACCTTATCGAACGCCTCCATGGCGTAGTCGACATCCTCGGTATTGCTTGGCCAGAAGAACATGTTGCTCAGCCAAGTGGTGCGGTCGCAGATTTCCTGGGCGACTGGGTAATCTTCCGGATTATATGTCACATTTCCTTTATAATGACCGTCCGTCCAAGGAGAGCCCTTCCCGTAACCCACCTTATCCTTGAAGATGCTCTGGCAAGGCAGCGGCATGCGCTGCCAGGAACCGATGCGCAGTCCCTCAGCGGTAAGCGCGTCGGACACGCGGTCACGGAAGTCTGCTTCGGAGACATTTGGGAAGCCGGCGGCCTTCGCCGAAAGCATCAGCGGGAAGAACCAGTAAACACAGGTGCGGTCGTCCTTATATTCCGGGAAGGAAACAAAATCGTATTTAGAAAGCTTCTCCTTGAGATACAGGGCATTGGCGATTTTGCGTTCGTTCATTGCATCGAGACGAGGCAGCTGGCTTCTGGTAAAGGCGGCCACAAACTCGGTGGTGCGGTACATCCAGCCCATGGCATAGCTGTTGTACGCACGGCGGGTTCCCTTGACGATCTTCTCTCCGAACTGCATGACCATCTGAGCACGCTCGCGGTAATCGTCGTCGTTGGTCACGAAGAGTCCGCCGTCCCCGGCGCAGAGATTTTTCCAGGTATTGAGGCTGAAGGCGGCCATATCGCCCATAGATCCCGCCTTTTTGCCGTGATACAGGGCGCCGTGCGCCTGGCAGGCGTCCTCAATAACCACGAGGTTGTGCTTCTTGGCGATAGCGAGGATTTCGTCCATATCCGCCGGATAGCCGTTGATATGCACCGGGATGATGGCCTTGGTATAAGGGGTTATGGCGGCTTCGATTTTGCTTACGTCGATATTCCATGTACCGGGCTCCGCGTCCACAAAGACGGGAATGGCGTTGTGATGAAGCACGGCCGTACCGGTGGCAACAAAGGTAAACGCGGGTACGATGACCTCATCCCCCGGTCCCACACCGGCCGCTGCAACCGACATATGCAGCGCCGAGGTGCCGCTGTTGGTAGCAAGGCAGTGGTTCACGCCGCAGTAAGCGGCCCATTCCTTTTGCAGAGCGTCAATTTCCGGGGTGATGTGACTGAAGATGCCGAAATCCATCGCCCGCATGACAGCGGCCTTGTCTTCTTCGGTGATGAAGGGCCACTTCTTGGGGATATTCTCCGGAATAGCCTTGGTTCCTCCGAACAGTGCCAGATCTTGATTCATGGCGTTCCTCCGTTCTTTCTTTTTGTTTTATTTGCAGGAAGAAAGGCCCCTTCCAAATTACCTCTTTTTCTTAGAATTGTAATTTTGGATTGAGCCTTAAAATCGGCCGGCCACACTGATCAGGTTTGAAAAAGTTTTCAGCGGGGGAGCCGCATTTTTCAATTGTACCCGTAGTAAAAATCACTGACCCTTAACGGTGGAACCGCGGACGACGAGATTGGGTTCGGACTCGGTCTTGTAGCGCAGTCCGCTCTTGTTGGGATTGTTGATGCGGTCGATCAGCAGGTCGATGGCGAATTTAACGCGGATGGAGGTGCCGTGGTCGACCGTGGTGATGTTCGGCGTGACAATATGGGAAATGTCGGTATCGTCAAAGGTGCAAAGGGCGATGTCGTCCGGAACGGTGAGTCCGCGCTCTTTCAGCGCGTTCATAATACCGATGCAGATCATATCGTCCGGGGCGACGAGAGCGGTGATGTCCGGATGCTGATTCAGAATCTTATTGGTCAGATACCGACCGCTCTGCACCAGCTCACGGAAAGAGAAATTATCCTTATAATTTTCATCAAAAGCGCAGTAGAGCCTGTTTTTGAGCCCGAGCTGCTCCATCTTGACCTGTACGCCCTCCAGACGGCGGCGTGTGGCGCGGCTGACCGCCTCGGAAGGGGAGGAGACAAAGCCGATGTTCCGGTGTCCCAGCTCATAGAGATGCTCAATCAGCATATTCCCGGCCGCCATAGAGTTTAAGCAGATGGTGTCCAGCCGGATTTCCTCGTCCTTTTCACCTAGCAGTACGGCGGGAACCTTGCCCTCGATGGCGTCAATGATGTTGTTGGTGTTGGGCGTAAAAGCAAACACCACGCCGCGCACTGCGCGGTTCATGAACAGATCAATGTAGTACTCTTCGTTTTCCCTGGAATCGATGTTGCAAAGCAGAATGCTGTATCCGCGGCTGACGGCGTGCTTTTCGATGCAGTCGATCAGCCTGGTATAAAAGGCGAAAAGATTGGGGAGAACGACGGCGATGACATTCTTGAGCCCGCGAAAGCTCCGTTTTTCCGAAGGCTTATGTACATACCCGAGTTCTTGCGCCGCCCGCAGAACACGGTTGCGTGTTTCTTCCGAAATACTGGCCTTCTGACTGTTGTTGAGCACAAAGGAAACCGTGGATTGGGAAACACCCGCCCGGCTTGCCACATCCCTTGAGGTCACTCCGCCCATCTTCTTTCTTCTCCTCTTTCTATATATACTAAATCTGAATTATTATTACCAAAATCATATTTTACCTAAGTTCTGCCCAATATATGAACCAAACCGCCGCTGAACCCTGATTCTCTTCCTAAAAACAAGAGAATCCCGTTTATTTCTGCTAATCTTATATTAATCATAAAGCTTTTTGGATTGATTGTCAATAATAAGTTCTATAT
>CABSLJ010000111.1 GCA_902478455.1 uncultured Oscillospiraceae bacterium
GCGGTCGGTCGTGCTGCTCCCCGTCACGGTTTTGAGCGCCGTCCAGCCCCCCCAGGCTCCGGAATTGCGGTCGGCCAAAGCATATTGCAGTTCATAGCCCGTAATCGTCCCGCCCGCACCGCTCCAGGAAAGCGAGACCGTGTCCCCGTAGCTGTAGTTGACACTGTCGTTTCCGTCCTTTGCCGTAAACGAGGTCGGCGCGGAAGGCGTTCGCGCAATCGGGGTTAGGGTGATGGACGTGCTTGGGACCGAAGCGCTGTTGGGATGATACTCTCCATTGTCCCACGAAGAGGAGACGCTGATGGTCTTTGTGCCGTCGGATTCGTGGGCCACCGAAAAGGTGGCCGACCACAAATCAACATATTGGTCCTTCGGCACTGTAAGGTTGTAGTAAAAGGAGCCGCTCGACTTTGTTTCCCCGTTCGCCGTGATGGACACGCTTCCCGAGGAGTTATACACATAGGAGCCGACCTGCAGCCGCCCGACCTGCGCCCGGACCGTAAGGTTGCTTTTGTTCCCGGCGGTATCTACGGTTTCATCAATTCTCAGCCGGTAGGTCCACAGGTCCGGACTGGTGGTCGTGCCGTTCGCATAGAAGGTTGCCAATCAAGCCGCCTCCCTTAATACTGGATGTAGATGTCGCCGTCCGAGCCGCCGGAGGGCGACGCTGTGCCGGAACCGATCTTTTTCTGCGCGCCCAGCGTGGAAAGGGAGGGAAGGGCATGCACATGGTCAGCGCGGGCGTAGTAGCTGGAGCTGCCCACCGCCGCCGTCCCCAGCGGCTTGGGCGTGGAGCTGGAAGCCGAAGGGATCGAGGGCTTGTTGGTCAGGTTGTTGTAATTGTTGTAATAGGCGGGCAATTGGCCTCCCAGCTTGGCGCTGTCGGCCGCCTGATCGTCTTCCCCCAGCGCCCCAATGGCGCTCAGCACGGTGGAGGGGGAGGACCAGTAGGGCGCGCCGCTCGTCCCCTGGCGCAGAAACGACCCTGCGACGGCGGGGAAGGCCAACTGTGAAAGGGTAGATGATCCTGACGGATAAATCAGTTGTCTCGGAACCCAGGAATTCTTTCCCGTGCCGCCTTTCGTCACGGTCAGCGTGCCGTCCAGATCGGCCGCGCTGGGTTTGATCTGCCCCAGCACAATCCAGTAGGAACCGGCATACAGCAGCAGCAAGGGCGTTCCTGCCGCGAGCCAGCCGTTGGAATAGCCCTGCTCGAACGAACCTGTGCCCTCGCTCGACATCCGGCAGAGGGCTTTCGCGCCCAGACTGTTGATCTCCAGCGTGGGAGCCGTGCTTGTGCTTGTGGCGTGCGGGATGATGCTGATGATCATCCCGGGAGAAAGTGAGGACAGTCCCTCTATGTTCGCGGTATAGGCCGAGCCTGTTCCGCTGGTGGTGGCGACCGGGATCGCGTTGTCCCCTCTCGGAATGCCGAAGTCGAAGACGGGCGCGGCGTTTGGAGAACCCGCGCGGCGGGTGACGGTGGCGCTTTCTCCCGCGGCCAGCGTCGTGGTGGTTCCCACCTGGATGTTGGGCGTCGCCCCGGACGCCCCGGCCGGTCCGGTCGGTCCCACGGGTCCCAGCGGCCCCTGAATGCCCTGCGGGCCGGGTTCTCCCTGGTCTCCCTTGGGTCCTTCAGGCCCCTGTTCTCCCTGAATGCCCTGCGGACCCTGGGGGCCGGTTTCGCCCTGGTCCCCCTTGGGGCCCTGGGGTCCCTGCGGGCCCGGAACGCCCTGAATTCCCTGGGGTCCCTGCGGGCCGGTAAGCCCCGTGTCTCCCTTGGGTCCCTTGATCAGTCCTAAATCGCGCGTAGGCATAAGCGTTTCCTCCTTTCTATCGGATCAGCGCGCGGATGTGCGTTTGGTCGATGCGGGCGAGCACGCGGTATCCGCTTTCGGCCGCCGTTGCGGTTCCGTTTGCGCCTGCCTTGCAGTATCCGTTGACCATGCAGGAGCCGTCGTCCGTCACAATAAGCTTTCCAAGCATCCCAACAGGAGCCCATTCGTTCCGGTCCTCGCGCGCGATGTAGCTTTGCTCATGGTCCCAATCCGGGTTCAGCACATGCCTTTCCTCGTCGTGGGCCGGGATGGTCTCGCCCGTTGTCTCATCGACCGTCTCCTCCACATGCACCGTTTCGGTGAGGAGCTGGCCGAACACGTCGCGCAGGTACATGCCGTGCCAGTTGTCGCCAAAGTAGCTGTCGCCCAAAATGGCGGGGTCGGCGGAGACAACGCCCAGAATGTACGCGTCGTCAGGTCCCGCAATGCGGATTTTTTCGCCGTCGAGCGTCACAAACAGTCCCCGCCGGTCCTCTCCGTCCGGGTTGCCGTCCAGCCACTCGAACATTTCCGCATAGTCCGCGCCGGAGGAATTGTACGCCCCCGCGCCATAAACAGTACCGTTGGTTGCAACACGGAAGGCATTCGATCTGCTGGATTCAGATGTGCCGTTACCGATTTCAAACACAGTGCCGTTTGAGCTTGTTGCATTACTCATGCCAGTGCTTCCGACGTTGTATCTGCCAATGACCGTCATGGCGAATCCGCTTCCGGGCGTTTTCGTATAGTATCCTCCGGCGTGGGAATTGGCCCCGGAAGCAACGGTGTAGTTTCCTTCAGCATGGGCGTAAGAGTTATTTGTATTGGTATAGTAACCCTCCGCATGCGAAGCATAGCCGCTTGCAAGGGTATAGAAACCCTCCGCATGAGCGGCGGTGCCGGAAGCTGTGGTGCTTTTTCCCTCTGCATGAGAAAATATAGCGGATGCGGTTGTAAGATTTCCCTCTGCATGGGCGGCAAAGTCCGTATTATCGGCAGTTTCAGCCGTTCCGGCCACCGTGTCAATGCCCTCTATATGAGAGCCTCGCCCGTAAGCAACCGATTTATTGGCTGTGTTTCGGTATCCTTCCGCATGGGAATAGTCTCCAGCGGCGGTCACGGATCTGCCTTCCGCATGAGAAGCCTTCCCGGAGGCGACAGTTTCTTCTCCTTCCGCATGAGAATAGCTGCCCTGCGCCTTTGCCAGTGTTCCTTCGGCGTGGGAGCCAGGGCCGGTCGCTTCGGTGTAACTACCCTCTGCCGTCGCCCACTGTCCCGGAGTTCCATACTCCTGCCCAGTGCGGATGTAGCCGTCGCTGTTGCCCGTCCCGCCGTTGGCCTTCGGCAATATTCCTGTAAGCTCTGTCAGGGCCGGCTTCGCGTGTACATGGTCGGCGCGGGAAAAATCATCAGAAGTACCTGCGGCAGCCGTCCCAAGCGCCTGCGGCGCAGCATCCGACGCCTGCGGAACAGACTGCATGGCATGCACATGGTCGGCGCGCGCATAGGCCGCGGACGTCCCCGCCGCGGCTGTTCCCGGCGGCTGCGGCGCTTCATTGGAAGCCGACGGAATGTCCGGCACATCGGTGAAATTGCCGTAGTCCAGGTAGTAGGACCCCGGCTGCCCGTTTAACAGGCTCGCGTTTTCCGCCGCGCCTCCCTGCGGAATGCCAAAATCAAAGATGGGCGCGGTGTCGGGGGAGCCCTCACGCCGGGTCACCGTCGCGTCCGAACCCGCGGGCAGGGTCGTGGTCGTGCCCGCCTGCACGTTTGGAGTTACGCCGTCGGCTCCCGCAGGACCGGTCGCCCCTGTGGGGCCTTGCGGCCCGGTATCGCCCTTGACCAGACCGAGATCAATCGTCGCCATATGCCTTCCTCCTCATATCGTCAAATACAGGTGACCGTCGTCGCCCAGAAAGTAGCCGGGCGGCTCGTCGCCAAGGTAGCTTAAAATCAGATGCCCGTTTTCATCCACGTTAAAGGCGTAGGCGCTGCCCGTCTCCACGGCGATTCCGGCGATCCCCTGCGGCCCCTCCGGTCCCTGCGGGCCGGCCGGCCCCTGCGGCCCGGTCGCTCCCTGCGGGCCTGTCATGCCCTGCGCTCCTGCGGGACCGGGTACGCCCTGGCTTCCCGTTTCGCCCTGAATTCCCTGCTTGCCCTGCGGGCCCACAGGTCCCTGAATCCCGCGTTCGCCCTGGATTCCCTGGGGCCCTCGTTCTCCCTGCGGACCCTGCGGCCCCGTCGGGCCGGTCGGACCCATCTGTCCCGGGTCGCCCTGCGCGCCGGTCGCGCCCTGCTTGCCCTCGTCGCCCTTCTTGGCGATTAAGAGCCAGTAGGCACCCTGCGCGCCCCCCTCGGGGACGTCGAGCGCCGGGTCCACGCCGGTGTTTTCCACCACGCAGATGTAGGAGCTTCCCAGCCGGGATACCTTCATCAGCGGCTCGTAGGTCTTGGAGCCGTCCCATTCCTCCCATACCTTCACGGCCGCCTCCGCCTGCTCCAGAGCCTCCACCGCCTCGCCCACGACCTCGTCGACCTGGGTGAGGATTCCGTCTATCTCCTGCTGGAGCTGGAGCGCCTGGGAGGGCGTCGGCTCTGCGGGCGCGTTGTAGCTTTCGTTCTGCTTGACGAACAGCCGGTCCTGCACGCTCTTCGCCACGCTGCCCGGCGAGGCGCTCGCATAACCCTCCAGCGCAAAGCTGCACCAGCCGGGCAGGGAAAGGGGCTCGGACGGGATCAAGGTGTCGAAGACCAGCGGGTCCTTGTCCGCCAACCGGTCGACCACGTCGTCGTAAAGCAGGAGGGAGACCGGCTGCTCCCCGTTTGCGTCCAACCAGACAATGCGCTTGCTGTAATCCTCCCACGAGGCGTCGAAGACGATGTGCAGCGTGGTGACGTTCGCCTCGCCCTGCACCCCGGCGTTTTTGCTGTCCTTGCGGAGAAATTCGCCGTTTACCTCAATGTTTATCAGACGTGTAGACAATTCCCCGCCTCCTTTTTCTCAATTTCAAAACGGCGCGGCGGACAAATGAACTCAAAGTAGGTTCACCATTCCGCCACGCCGTGTCGTGACAATTGCCTTGGAATCCGCGGTAGCTATTCAGATGTTGTACCTTTTCACCTGCTGGTTGTATTCGGACTGCCTTGCCTCCGCAAACTCTGCGGCGCGGACGTCCTGCGCCTGGCTCTGCTCGAGCACCAGGGCGAACTTGCGCTTGATCTTCACCGGAACGCCGCGCTGAATGCGGCAGTTTTCCCCGTTGACGGATACATACACGTCGTCCTTGTAGTCCTTGCCGTCCTTGAAGAGCTGTACCGAGACATACTCCTCGAGCCACGGATCAGGGCCGGGTTTTGCCTGCTTGGGCGCCGTTTTACATTCCGGCTCCGGTTTCAGTTCCTCTTTCAGCTCGGCCTTGAGCTCCGCCCTGATCTCGGCTTTCAGAGCTTCCAGGTCGAGCCCCTGCGCCTGCGAATTCGCAGGCTGGGCGGGTTTGCGTTCGGTCTTCGCTTCCGCCATTGTTTCGTCTCCTTTCGGCGTCCGCGTCCGGGAAGGGGAAAAGGTAGCGTCCCCCTCCCGGCTGCGGCAAAAATCAGTTGGCTCCGATGTCATTGAAGGTGGAGCAGGTCTCAATGCGGACCATGTATTCCTCCACCAGCCGCTTGGCCACCTTGGTGGCTTTCCAGCCCGCGGTCGCGCGCTGATTCAGCGGATCGGCCGTGCCGGCGCTGCCCAGCTGCTTGACGATGTGCTGCAGGCCGCCGCCCTCAATCTCGGTGGTTCCGTAGGCGTTCTCGCCGAGCACGATGGTCGCGTACACGTCGCGGCCGTTCTTGCCGGCCTCTCCGGGGTAGATGACCTCGTTGTCGGTCGCGGTGATGGCTTTGTCGAGCGTCAGGGTGGTCGTGGTGTTGGCCGTGACCTTGGCGTAGTTGTCGCCGATGAGCACATAGCGGCCGACCAGCTCGTTCGCCTTCACGGTTCCGCCGTCAAACGTGACGGTTGCGTTCTCGGAGCTGATCGCCCCGTTGACGAGCAGGGTGCGGCTATCGGAGGCGAGGTCCGCCGCGTGGAAGATCTTGGCCTCGCTGGTCTCCACAAACCGGCAGCCGGCGATGGAGCCGATCTCTCCCGCATACAGCTCGGTCGTATCCTGGTACTGATGGGGATACTTCCAATCGGGGTCGTTGGTCAGGTCGTAGCTGCAATCCTGGTTGATGATGGCCACATAGCGGTCGCCGATCTTCTCGGCGTTCATGGCCTTGAGGCTGCGCACGGCCCGTTTGATGCAGTCGACCGTCAGGTAATCATTGCCCGATTCCTCGCCGCCGGTCAGTTGGTAGCGCGCCGCCTTGCTTCCCGCGCCGTACTGGACGTTGGTGCCGCCTACGAGCACCTCTCTGGTGATGGTGTCCAGCGTCCGTCCCGCCTGGGAGCCCAGCAGCTTGGTCGCCTGGACGAGGTTGTTGTCGATGGCGGTCAAAAGCAGGATGTCGGAAAGCTCCACAAAGCCGCCGTACTGATCCACCTGAGCGGTCAGTACGCTCATGTTGATCTTCTGTCCGTCGGGAGTCACGCCCTCGTCGAGCGGCGTAAGCAGCTTCGGCAGGGGGCTGTACTTGCGGAATTCAATCACCTTGCCCCCGTTCTTGGGGATGGGATGCTTCTGCGCGAACTGGTCGTGCACCAGCTTGGGCTCCGCCATATCGATGAGATAGTCGGAGTAATAGGTTTTCATCTCGTCGGTAAGACCGCTGTCGGTGGTGACGTTGGTGTTGCCGTCGAACAGTCTGAGGTTGATATTCAAGAGCTTCAATTTGTCCATATGTTTCTCCTTCCCTTGCAAAGAGGAGAGAAGTTAAAATGTGATTTTCTCTCCCCGCGCGACGCGCCGGGCGATCTCCGCCCTGTCCTGCCTGGACAGCTTGGAAACGTCCGACTTGATGGTGACGCCGCTTTGGGAGGAAACGCCGTTTTCCGCCGGCCGCGCGCCTTTGGCGCGGATGCCGTCGACCACCTTCTTCTCGGTTTTCCTGGCGGTCTCCTGTACAAGGCCGTTTTTGATGTCGTCCAGGTGGAACACCTCGTAGGCGTGGCCCACCGGAACGCCTGCGCGCAGCATGGAAAGGAACTGCGGGTTCTTGCATTCGGCGGCGAGGTCGAAATTGGGATAAGTCTGTTTCACCGTTTCCGCTTCCTCGTACCACTGCTGTATCTGACGGTCTGCGGCCTGCCGGCTCTCACTCCTGCGCCGCGCCTCCTTAAAGGCTTCGTTTTCCCGTTGGAGCTTTCGGAACTTCTTGTACTGCTCCACCGACATCCCGGCCTCTTCGGCGGCCGCCGACCAGTAGGAATCATCCTGCTCAATGGCCTCCCGCAGCTTACCGACGTCGCCGTCCGCAATCTTGTACTTCTCCATGAGCGCGTCCAGGATGGGCTTCTGCGCGGAAAGGGCTTCCTCCGTCTCCTTGGCCGCTTTGAAACGGCGGTCAAAGGCGTTTTGGAACTCCTCCGCATAGATATCCTTATACTCGTTGTCCACGAGCTCCCGGAATTTTGCGCGTTTCTCTTCCTTTGTGAGCGTCTTCTTCTCGCCCCCGGCGTCGGGGCTCAATTCCGGCTCTGAGGCGGCGTCCTGCGCAGGCGTTTCCGCCTGTTGCTTACCGTATACCACATTGCCGAGTCCGCCCGATTTGCCTGCCCGGCGGCCGCTTCCGGGCATAGAATTCTTTCCGGCCTGGCTGGCGTTGTTCCCTGCGGTCGGCGCCGCCGCGCCTCCCTCGCCGCCTGCCGCGGCGCCCCCGTCGAATAGGGTCAGATCAACATCCAGTAAACGTTTGAGTTTCATGCGATAACTCCTTTCCGCGGGTGCTTTCCCCGTGTGAGCAGCCAGTTGCACTGGAGGCGCGCCGCCTTCGGTGGATTCCGTTTTTGGAGAACCCGGTCCGTAGCGCGGTCGTCTCAGCCGCTTCCGGCAATTTCAACATACCATACCCTGCGGCGGATTGCGTCAAGAGAATTCCAACTTTTTTCGCAATCTGATCTTTACATTCCCCGGGTACTTCCTCTCAATCTGCATCAGGCCGATCTCGGCCGTCTCAAACGCCGCCTGAAAGTCCGCGCCGCCCGAAGCGCAAAGGGATACCTCTCCCGGAGAAACCCGCGTCGCGCCTTCCGTGCGGAAGCGTTCCGGATGGTTCTCCATCCATCCCAAAAGGGCGTAAACCACCGCCGAGCATCCGGCGCACACGATGTCGGGCTCCCCTTTCTGGGAGAAGCCCGCGTGTCCTTTCATCTCCAGCGCGCGTCTGCGCCCTGCGTTTGTGATGACGACTGAGATCATATGTCATCCTCCTTCCAGACGTCATTGCGGCGTCGCCCGACGGCTTACAGCGTTCAGGTCGGGCGCGGCGTTTTTCGCCAACCGTTCGCCGTAGGGGGTCATGGCCGCCGTTTGCGCCTGATTTGCCTTTGCGCCCAGGCTCTGTCCGCCTCCGCCGGTCGGTTGCCCTGGAGCTCCGCCCGCAGGAGGCTCCTTGCGCCCGCCGCCGTCCTGACCATCATCGGGAGCCGCCTGTCCGGTCAGGGACTCTATCACCGCCGCCATCTGCGCCATCTGCGCCTGCATCTGCTGGCAGATTTTAAGCAGCGTCTGGCCCTGCTGCACCCGCTCCACCACCGCGTCCTTGCCC
>CABSLJ010000112.1 GCA_902478455.1 uncultured Oscillospiraceae bacterium
AACGTTTGCCGAGGCTTACGGCGTCTGCCTCCTGCTCAAGGGGGCGAACACCCTGATCGCCTCGCCGGACGGACGGGTGTGCGTCAACCGCACCGGGAATCCGGGCATGGCCACGGGCGGGAGCGGAGACGTCCTTTCGGGGATGATCGGCGCTTTCCTCGCCCAGGGGATGCCCGTTTACGAGGCTGCGGTGTGCGGAGCCTATCTGCATGGCCTGGCGGGCGACGTGTGCGCCGCCCGGTTTTCCCGGACCGCCATGCTTCCGACCGATATGATCGAGGCGCTGCCTTCGCTGTTTTTAAGTCTGAAACGTTAGGGTGATTGCATGCGCAGACCGATTCGATGTTTGCTTGGTTCCGTGCTCGCCGTGGTCCTGCTTTTTTCGCTTCTGACCTCCTGTAAAAGCGAACCGCTCAGTCCCGATCAGATCCGTCTGGACTTTACCTGCGACGCGGCCGTCACGGTAGAGGACAGCGAAATCGGCTGCACCTTTTCCCACACGGCCCAGGGGGTGGGCTATGTGCTTGTCACCGTGCCCGAACAGCTTGCGGGCGTGTGCTTTGAGTGGATGGGGGACGCCTACTGCATCTCCTACAACGGCCTCAAGTGCGAGACCGACAAGCCCTTCCTGCCCAACTCCTCCTTCGCCACGGCGCTGATGAATGTCCTGGAAGGGGCGGCCGATACCGACGCGCTCACGCGGGAGACCTCCGACGGAGGCGTCACCGTCTTCAGCGGGGACAGCCGGTCCGGCCTCTTCCGAATTTCGGTCGACAACGCGAGCGGATACATCGTGGAGCTGTCGGTCGACGCCCTCAAGCTCCGGGCGGAGCTTACCAATCACAAATAGGTTTTCTAAAGCCGTTGGAACGAATTCGGCCCGGGAGGATGCCCGGGCCGTTTTGTTTTTTTGCCTGCCTGCGCTTCTTTTTGCACCTTCCTCCGGAAGACGGAGGACCGGAATCTGCAGAAAAGGGAAAAACAGCCTGCCCGGTTGTCCGAGTGACGCTGTCAAGCGTTTCGCGTTTCTAATATTATGGCATAGGGTCCCTGATACGCTTCCGCACGGCGAATTTTTTTGCTCCGGAAAAAATTTGTGTTTAAATCATGGAAGTATCGGCAAAAATAGCCACAGGGAGTCCCAATCCATAGAATTCGGAGCGTGAAAAACGTGAACGTCAAACGAGGAGATATTTTTTACGCCGACTTGAGCCCCGTGGTCGGTTCGGAACAGGGCGGCATACGGCCGGTTTTGATCGTCCAGAACGATATAGGCAACCGTTTTAGCCCCACGGTGATCGCCGCGGCCATCACCAGTCAAAAATCCAAGGCCAACCTGCCCACCCACATCCAGCTGAACGCGGAGGAAAGCGGGCTTTCGCGTGATTCGGTGGTGCTGCTCGAGCAGGTCAGAACCATCGATAAACGGCGTCTGAAGGAGAAAATGGGACGTCTGGACGAACACGCCATGAATCAGGTCGATCAGGCGCTGTCGGTCAGCTTCGGCCTGGGCATGGAGGAGAACATCAGAGAGGCTACATAGGTCCCGCCTCCGCCTGATGCGCTTCTTTTTGCGGCCTCCGTCCACGGAAAAAAGAATAAAAAACGAAAAAAAGAAAATACTACCATAAAAGAAAGGAGTGTTTTCCATGGCACAATTGAGCTCTAAGGAACTATCCGCAATCGAGGATCAGCTCAGCGCGGAAAAATTGCTCATCACCAAGTACAAATCCTACGCGCAGATGTGTGAGGAACCGCAGATCAAAGCAAAGTGCGAGCAGCTCGCGGGCAAGCATCAGAATCATTACGACCGCCTGCTGACCTGCCTGAACTAAGGAGGACGAAAACGATGAATCAACTGAACGGAATGTGTGAACGCGAAATCCTGGACGACATCCTGTCCTCTCAGAAGATGATCACGGGGCTGTATAACACCTCCGCCAACGAATGCGCCGCCCCCGTCATCCGGGACGAATTCTTAAGCATCCTGAGCGAGGAGCATCAGATGCAGGCCGAGGTCTTTGACGAAATGCAAAAGCGCGGCTGGTATCCTGTTCCGGCCGCCGAGCAGCAGAAGATCGCCCAGGCCAAAGAGAAATTCCAGAACGCCAATCCCGGCAAATAAAGTGTTCCGCCGCGCGCCCTGCCGGTTGCATTTTGACATTCTGCGCTTTGCGGCAGGCAAATGCTGAAAAAACGACCAATTCCCTGTTGATGTTCGGGGATCATAAGAAAGCAAGCTCATTTACAGAGACGGCATGGCTTCGGCCATGCCGTTTTCTGGTTTAAATAGCGAAAAGGCAATAGAAGTGAATGTGCGGTTTTGGCTGTCCTCCAGTTTTACAGCGCCCGCTCCGAGTCGTTTTCCTGTTTTTCTGCTTCCAGCTCCGGGACGGCGAGCAGAGCGACGGCACGCGCAAACTCGCTTATCACTTCATAGCAGATTTCATTTCCGCAGCGGGTTCCCTGAATGATGCCGGCAGCCCGCAGAGTAGCCAGATGCTGGGATACCGTGGCTTGTGGAATTCCCAGGCAATGCTGAATTTTACTGACGTTGCATTTTTTGTGCATCATATTGCGTACGATATAGAGGCGCAGGGGATGCGACAGAGCCTTCAGCAGGGCGGCCCGTTCCTCGTAGCAATCATCCATCCAATCCATATTTTTCATTTCCCCCTTGACTAAATCGAAATATTGGAATATACTAATAATACGATATATTTCCGAAATTGTCAATGGCCCGGCGGAGGCTGCGCGGATTGGACTTTTGCCGCGGATTTCCCCGGCATTCATTTGGAGTAAGGAGGCTGCGCTTTGGACAGACTAATCGATATCGCCGTTGTCGGTGCGGGACCGGCCGGTCTTTCGGCGGCCATCAACGCGGTCGCGCGGGGGAAAACGGTCCGCCTGTTGTCCTCAGAGAGCAACTATCTGCGCAAGGCGGAGCGGGTGGACAATTACCTCGGTTTTTACGACGTCAGCGGTCAGGCGCTCATGGATGCGTTTGTGTCGCACGCAAACGGGCAGGGGATCCTCCTGGAACCGGGAAAAGTGGCCAATATTCTGCCCTTTGGCGAGGGCTTCATGCTCAATTTCGGCGGGGATATCGTCGAGGCACGCGCGGTGGTGCTGTCCACAGGCGTCTCCAAGGCAAAGGCGCTTCCCGGAGAAAAGGAGCTGCTTGGCCGCGGCGTGAGCTACTGCGCCACCTGCGACGGCATGCTCTACCGCGGAAAGCGGGCGGTGGTCTTCGGGGAATCGGAAGACGCGGCCGAGGAAGCCAATTTTCTGGCCTCCATCGGCGTCCAGGTCACTTATGTCTCCAGCGCCGCGCGCAAAAAGCATCTGAGGGAGGACATTCCCTATGTGGAGGGAAGACTCAGTTCCATACTTGGAGAAGATACGGTGACCGGCGCTGTCTGCGAAGAACAGACTCTACCGGCGCAGGCCGTTTTTCTGCTGCGGGATTCCATTGCCCCGTCCACGCTGCTGGATGGTCTGGAAACCGAGAACGGCTATGTCAGGGTCAACCGATGGATGGAGACCAATGTGCCCGGCGTTTACGCGGCCGGAGACTGCACCGGAAAGCCGCTGCAGATTTCCAAAGCGGTGGGCGAAGGGCTCATTGCCGCCCAACAGGCGGCGTTATATATTGACAATTTGATGAAAAAAGGAGAATGAACATGGCTCAACAGGTATTGCATCCCGATACACAGACTTTTGATTCCCTCGTTTCCGGCGAGGGCGTCGCCCTGGTGGATTTCTTCGCCACCTGGTGCGCTCCCTGCCGCATGCTTGCCCCGGTGATCGAGCAGATCGCCGAGCAGTATGACGGACGCGTCAAGGTCGCTAAGGTGGACATAGACGCCCACCCCGAGCTGGCCGCCCGTTACGGCGTGCAGAGCATTCCGACGGTGCTGGTCTTCAAAAACGGGGAAATGGTCGCCCGCGAGGTGGGCGCGCGCCCCCTGGGGACCTTTACCGGGATTCTGGACGGTCAGCTCAAATAAGCGCAAAAGGCAAGGCCTCCTGCAATCATGCAGGAGGCCTTTTGTCTTTTAAGGGCGGTGCGCTTCGGCTGCGGAAAAGTGGAAACTCCCGGCTCGGCCGCATGGATCGCTGCGCTTGATAGGGCTTTATAAGCTGTCCGTTTGCAGCCGCTCGAGCACTTCGCCGATATCCTCTTTCATGCAGAGCGACCGGCCGGCGAGCATCCGCGGCGCGACCGCCTGGGTCAGGTTGATACAGGCATAAAAAGCGTTCGGATTGTGAAAGACCATCTGCCAAAAGGGGTATTTGATGATTCCGGGCGTATTGTTTCCCGCGCCCAGCTCCAGGTACAGCACTGCCTTTTCCTGATGGTCGAGCAGAAATTCGCGGTAGCGCCGTGCGGCCGCATGCCAGCCTTCGTCCTCCACAAAAGCGCTGTCCACGCGCAGGTTCATGCACATGGGAGCGCCGCAGACGGGACAGCGGGGAAGCAGCCCGGCCGGTACGCGGAGATCACGTTGTTCGGCCACCATTTGCCGGACGGCGGCCTCATTGTCATAGGTTTTCCGGCGGCAGGGCGTGGAGCATTGCCACAGGCCGAAATCTCCCTGGGTGTAAAACAAACGGCGCTTGTCAAAACCGGCCACCTGAAAGCGATGGTCCACATTGGTGGTCAGAACAAAGTAATCCCGACCCTTTACCAGCTCGAGCAAATCCAGATAAGGCTTGCCCGCCGGCTGGTCGTACCGGTTGACGGCGATATACCGGCTCCAGTAGGCCCAATGTTCCTCGGGCGTCTCATAGGGATAAAAACCGGCGGAGTACATGTCGCGGAAACCGTATTTTTCAATGAAGTCCGCAAAATGGGCTTCAAACCGCTTGCCGTCGTACCGGAATCCGGCGGAGGCGGACAGTCCCGCCCCCGCGCCGATGACAATAGCGTCGGCCTGCCCGATTTTTTCACTCAGCAGCCGTATGTTTTCCGAGAAGTGAGAGGTAGATGTCGTAGTCCCTATTTTGGAAAACATTGAATATCACCTCGATGTTAGAACCGGTTTCCCGGCGGTATTCCTTTACGGTACGGACGGCGATGCGCGCCGCCTCCTCTCTTGGGAAATGGTATTCCCCGGTGGAGATGCAGCAAAAGGCGATGTTTTGCAGATGATGGGCGTCCGCGAGCTCCAGGCAGGAGCGGTAGCAGGAAGAGAGGAGCAGACGGTCCTCCTTTGTAGGCGTTCCACTGATGATGGGACCTACGGTGTGCAGGACCCAGCGGCAAGGGAGATTGTAGGCCGACGTGATTTTTGCCCTGCCGGCAGGCTCTTTCCCGCCCTGCCGCTGCATGATGTTGTGACAGGTCAGCCGCAGCTGCACTCCCGCCGCCGAATGGATGGCGTTGTCGATGCAGTTGTGGCAGGGCGTAAAGCAGCCCAATAGCGCGCTGTTGGCGGCGTTGACAATCGCATCCGCCCGCAGGGTGGTGATGTCCCCCTGCCAAAGGCGGAGCCCCGGCTCCAGAGGCCTCAGGTCGTCGGGGGACACAATCCCCTTCCGAAGGCTCTCACCGGTCAGGTAGGCGTCCTGTACCGCCAGAAATTCCTGCTCCGCCGGCGCCGGCGGACGCATGTTCATCAGAGAGCGCAGCAGCCGTTTCCGCTCTTCCGGAGCGTCCGGTATTTTCAGGGTGGAATATGCGGAATTTTCTTTCAGCAGGTATTGTAAAAGGTATTGTAATTGTTCGTTTTCCGTCATGGACGTCTCCTTCCCGCCGCCTTAGACACATGGACCCGTCGATTGTCCGCGTGAGCCATTCTGACGCGTGCAGCCGACGCGGCTCGAAATCAGGCTTGCCTTTTTTTGTCTGTAAGGCTATAATAGCCTCAAACAGTCTGTTTGTACGGTTAGCGCCTTTTTTATATCAGGTTCCCAAAGGGATACTATTGGGACGGGGCGCGCCGTTCGGCGGCCCCGTCTCCTTTCAAGCGAAAAAGAATCCCGCCGTCATATCCAGATAGTTTTCACCGCTGTAAGCGGGGTACTGCTTTTTCACTTCCGCCTTGAAGCTTTCAGCGTCGGCGCAGACTCCGGCAATTTCTTTCAGTTTTTCAAGGTAATCGATCTTTGTCTGGGCGTCTTTCAAATCCTCCGGGGTGTAATGAGAGGTGAGGATCAGGTCGTAGCCCTGTGTGATGTAGTCCTTAAGCTGCGCGATGATCGCATCGGCGTGTGCGGTTCCTGCAACGATGGAGTGGCAGTCGTGGCCGAGCATATGGGTGTAGACTGCGTTGATGGCGGGAATCTCCACGTCAAAGGCTTCTGCGGTCGGCCGGATGAGAAAATCGATTCCGCCGATGGTCAGTTTACCAGCGCCAATGACGTCGGTGATGCGGTGAATGGAGTTGTCAAAGCTGGAACCGAAAGCGCCTGTGAAGTTATCAATCAGCGCCTTCCCGCCGCCTGTCGCAGAATATTCGACGGCGTTCTGTGTTGCGTATTTGGGAACCTCCGGCAGAAAGGCGGCTCCTGCGCCGTGGTACGCCACCAACATCCCCGCAACCTCCATGCCCTTCAGGTAACCGGTCAGCTCACGGATGTTGTCAAAGAAGCAGGGCGATTCGAGGACGACCGCCTTGCCCTCCTTTTCGACGATGAAAACCTCGTTGCTGATGAGATCGTTGGTTTTGTAGGCATGCAGCCTGATTCCGCCGAAGTCGTAGACGTTCATTTCGCCCTTTTCAAGCGGAATGGCGGTGAAGGTATTTTTGTTCATTGCGTGAACCTCCAGGAAGATTTTTTAGGACTTTGGAGCGGCCGTTCCCTCAGTTCTTGTCTTTATTATAAAAGTACGGCAACCGGCCGTAAAGTACGCACTTTTTTGTGCCGTAGTTACCGGATGGATACCAAAGGAGAGGATTTCCATGGAAAAGCAATTGCCGGCCTGCCCGGTGGAGACCACGCTCATGCTGATCAGCGACCGCTGGAAGGTGCTCATCATCCGGGACCTGCTCGGGGGCACCAAACGCTTCGGCGAGCTGAAAAAGTCCATCGGCGGGGTATCGCAGAAGGTGCTGACCGCCAACCTGCGCTCCATGGAGGAAAGCGGACTGCTGACCCGCAAGGTCTACCCTGAAGTGCCGCCGCGGGTGGAATATACCCTGACGGAAACCGGATACAGCCTCAAGCCTGTTTTGGACGCCATGGTGGAGTGGGGCAATGGCTATAAGCAAAAAACATCGGAACGCAGTACCGACCGCGGCACAGCCGTCTGAAATAGGAGATGCGGGATATGGAGACAACTGCCGGCGCCGGTGAGCCGGACGTGGAGGAATCTGCCATGTTGCAACCGAAAAAAGAGAAAAAAACGCCGTTTGTCACAGCCGTGCTTGTGGCGGCGGGGAATTCCACCCGTATGGGCGCGGGGGAGAACAAGCAGTTCCTGCCGCTTTGCGGCAAGGAGGCGGTCTGCCATACCATCGCGGCGTTTGAAACGTGCGATGTGATCGACGAAATCGTCCTCGTCTGCCGGGAGGAGGACCGGGAACGATTCGCGGGATTGATCGGGCAATACGGGTTCCGGAAGGTGCGCGCGGTCACGCCGGGCGGAAGCACCCGCCAGCAATCGGTGCGCGCGGGCATAAGCGCGGCCTCTCCCGAAGCGGCTTATTTCGCCGTTCACGACGGCGCGCGCGCCCTCATCCGGCCGGAGACCATCGAATCGGTCGTCCGCGCGGCCTTCTCCTGCTCGGCCGCAGCTGCCGGCGTTCCGGTCAAGGATACCATCAAGGTGGCGGACCCGGAGGGCCGTATTCTTTCCACTCCCGACCGCTCCGTCCTCTGGGCGGTGCAGACGCCGCAGGTGTTTGAAAGGGAGCTCTATCTCGGCGCACTCGCCAGAGCGGAGCGGGAAGGAGCCGATTACACCGACGATTGCCAGCTGATCGAACCGACCGGGACCAGGGTTCAGCTGTGCATGGGCGCTTATGACAACATCAAACTGACCACCAGGGAGGACCTGCCGCTCGCAGAGGCTCTGCTGGGGGAAAAGAGGAGGAGCGTTATGACGCGCATCGGTCATGGCTATGACGTACACCGGCTGGTGGAGGGCCGTCCGCTGATTCTGGGCGGGGTGACCGTCCCCTATGCCAAAGGGCTGCTTGGGCATTCGGACGCCGATGTGCTGACCCACGCGGTCATGGACGCCCTGTTGGGCGCCGCCGCCCTCGGGGACATCGGCGCTCATTTTCCGGATACCGACGAGCGCTACCGCGGGGCGGACAGCATGGAGCTGCTGCGCCGTGTATGCGCTCTGATCGCGGAACGCGGCTTTCACATCGGCAACATCGACGCCACCGTCCTGGCGCAGGCGCCCAAGCTAAAGCCCTATATCTCCCGCATGGCGGAGGGGCTCGCCGCGGCGTGCGGCGTGGAGCCCTCGTCTGTGAGTGTGAAGGCCACCACCGAGGAGGGCCTTGGCTTT
>CABSLJ010000113.1 GCA_902478455.1 uncultured Oscillospiraceae bacterium
GGTCGTTTTCCCAAAAAGAAGAAGAAAATGCGCCGCAAAAGAAAAAGGTACGCATCAGCGAGGAGAAAATCCAAACCGGGCAGACGTCGGAGCTCGGCCTTCAACAGACGCAAAAAGGCCGGCCGCGCTTTCCCAGCACGGCCGGCTCCGACGGATTGCTCTCATTTTTATGGCTCGGGGGAATCCTCCTGCTTTTCATGCTGTGTGGAGGAATCGCTCTCTTTCCGGGCGGAATCGGACATTTGCTCCGCGCCGCAGTTGATGCAGAAGAGCATCCCCTCGGGAAGAACAGCGCCGCAGCGGGTGCAGAGCAAAGGCTCCGCGGCGTTCTCCTCCGGCAGCCCGCTTTCCGGCACTTCCACCCGCTCCCCGCACTGGACGCAGAAGGCCATTCCCTCATAGAGCGCGCCGCCGCAGACCGGGCAGACGCGCCCGTCCGGTTCGGGAGTCTCAGGGGGAGGAACCGGCTCTCCGCATCTGATGCAGAAGGTCATCCCCTCGTAAAGGGCGGCGCCGCAGGCGGCGCACCTGCCGCCCGACGGAATGGGGGTGTAGTCCTCCTCCCGTGTTTCTCCCGCCTCCAGAGCCGGGAGAGCGGTCTTTGTTCCCGCCGTTTTGGCGGCCTTTTCCCGCCGCCGGACAAAGCGGAGAATCCAGAACATGACGGTGGCGATCAGCGCGAAGCCGAGCAGCACGCCGCCGCCGAGCACAAAGACGAAGAGATAGTTGATCGACCCGCACTTCACCGTCAGCACGGCGTTTCCGCCGGCGGGCAGGGTGCAGAAGGCCTCGCTTTCCTTGTATTCCAGAATCTGCCCTTCGGCCTGCTGCGCCGTCTGCTGGGTAAAATCGGTGACGGAGGCGAGCGGATAGAAGGTATACAGCACGGTTTGTCCTGTGAGCTCGGCCTCTTCAAAGAAGGCGGAAAGCTGGATGCTGTCCGTATAAGAGACCGACTGCATGAGTTGAAAGCCGTAGTCGTTTTCAATCCGCACGCTGTTGCCGGGCCCGAAGAGCTTTTCCAGCGCGACGCCCAGCTCCTCGGCGCTGCCCGTGACGGTGAGCATGCAGCTGGTTTGGGAGGCGGTGATTTGCGTAAAGGGAGCCGCCTTCTCCTCAAAATACTGCTTTAAAAGGGCGGGACCTTCCTGGTCGGCAGTCTGTTCGAAGGTGAAGAGCATTTCCCGCTGAAAGCGGCCCGAAGAGAGCTGCTGCATCCGGATGGAAATGTTCTCTACCTGGTAATAGCTTTGCGTGGTCAGCCGCAGCTCCAACAGGCCGACCTCGCCCGAATAGTGGAATTCCTTGCCGGAGACCTCTCCGGCGCTGATCCATGCGCCGTCCTGGTACAGCTCGGCGGAGGAGAGGTCGGAAGGAAGCTCCGAACGGAAGGAATAATCGACCGGAACCTTGCCGTCATTGGAAAGAAAGGCGGAAAAGCGCAGGCCTTCCTCAAAGACAAGATGGCTGCTGAAGGGCGAGCCGCTTTCCTTTTGCAGGAGGATTTGCCCCTGGGCGCTGTCGAGCGCCTGCGCGGTTTTTTCACGCAGCGCCTGAGCGTCCTCTGCGGAAAATTGAAGGACGACGCTGCGGCCGGCGGCCGTTTCGGACCAGTTCAGATTTCCGCCTTCCGGCACGCGGTCTTCAAAATAGGCCTGGAATTCCGCCTCCCTGCCCTCCAGGGCGGCGGGGGAAAACAGAAAGGTGACGGTGCGCTCAAAGCTCTGATCCTTTTTTAAGGTGGTGGCGAGGATGACGCGCTCGGGGGACGCCGCCTCAAGCCGGTTGACGTCGATTTCTACGCCGGTGCCGGTGACTTCCCCGCCAAAGCGCACCGCGGTGCTGCCGTCCTGCCAGAAGGTCGTTCCTTCGGCGATCAGCCCCTTCTGCACGGCGAGCGTCTGAAACCAGTCCATGAGGTCGGCGGAGGAGAAATCCTCGCTGATGCGGTAGCCGGAAGAGAAGGGGGTATCGGGCGCGGCGAAGAGCACTTGGGGTCTGCGCCCCAGCAGGGCCTCCACCTTCTGCACATATTCCTCTTCGCTGCGGAAGGAGAGGGTGAAGGTGTAGGTCAGATTGGAGCGGTCCTCGGCCTTGGTCCAGTCGAGCTCCTCTGGGCAGTTGAGGCGGATGAAGGCGTCCAAGGCGTCCACGCCGCCGCCGACCGTCTTTTCCGCGTCGCTGCGGCCTATGGTGCAGACGATGGTCCGCGCGCCGGAAAAGGAGGCGTCCAGGGCTAATTCAGTATCCATTTTGGAGGCGCAGGAGGCGAGGAGAAGCAAAAGAAGACAAACGAGCGAACACAGCATAATGCGCTTTTTCAATGGAATCGGCACCTCCCGTGGATGATGGGTTTTCCTAGTTCCATTATACTCGACCCTTGAGGATAGTCAACAAATCGGCCCCAAACAGCGGAAAATAAACCGGCAAACAGAAGCGAACTTTGGGTGCTGACCGGCGGGCGAATTTGTGTTATAATGACCCCATACCGGGAAACGGCGCAGGGGGAAGCGGCCCGGCTGCCGGGATGTGGCGGCCGAGCGGATTGCCCTGCGCGCAGCCGCCCGCAGAGCGGCGGCGTTAAAATGACGTCGCTTCATACTCTGTACATAAAAATGTGGTATCCTTATTTTGATACATTGTCCTGTAAGTTGAGCACAAGGGGAGGCGTTTTGGATGATCGTGGTGGACCTGCGCAGCTTTTTTACCGTGCGGAACGTCGAGCTTATCGAGGTCAACGACGAGTTCATCTATTATGCGGAGGAGAAGAAGGAGGAAGGGCACAACAACCTCTTTCTGCTGGAATACGACCGGGAAACCCGCCGGGAGCGCATCGTCGCCCACTATCTGCTCGACGACCCCGCCTACCTGCGCCATCTCTATTCCTTTGACGATTCCATCCTTCTGCTGCTTGAAAACGGCGGGGATCAGGTCTTTGTCACCCGGGTGAATAAAAACACCGGACAGGAGACCGCCCATCTGAGTATCCCCTGCGTGGGCGATTTTGTAGACAGCCGCGCCCTCGACCGCAGACATCTGCTCATCAGCACGGTGAAAAACGAGGCCTTTGCCGATCTTTTTGAGGACTACCGCCAGGAGACCGGCCGCGCCCGCATCGCCTACCTGCACGACCTCGACACCGGCCGCCGCTTTCTCGTCAAGAACGAGCAGCTGAGCCAGGCGGTGGAGGAGCACATCAAAATCTACCAAGGGGAAAAGGGGGGCCAGCTTTTGCTGCTTGAGCCGTTCGGCGACGAGCAGGGAAAGGAGCGCTGTTACCGCGGTTCCCGCCCGCTTGGGGAGGACGTGCGGGACAACATGTGGCTTTGCCCGCTCGAGGAGGCGCTCTCCGCCGTCAAGGCGGGGGAGGAGGCGCTTCCACTGCGCCGCATCGTGAGCATGGACGTCTCCGGTCTTGCCCGCTACTGCGGGATGGACACCTGGAATCTCTATTTCAAGGAAAAGCACTTCGATACGGGAGAAGCGTTTGTCTGCGCCTACCACAAGACCACGGGGAAAACGGAACGGCTCGCCTCCCTGCCCGGACGGCCGGGCTCGCGCTATTATTTTGACAGAGAGGCCTGCAGGGTCTACCGTCTGACCGAGCGGGAGGATTCGGTCCTCGTGGAAGGAGTGGTCAATTCAAAGGTGCGCGCTTCCTTTGAACGCAAGCTGGGGGATTTTGCCGGCTGCATCGAGGACCGCTTCCTCATTACCCGCTACGTCGTGCTGGATGATCAGGGCGGGTACGCCTATGAATACAACACCATCTACGACGTGCGCGCCGGCACCGAGGAATGCTTTGAAAGCAAGTGCGCCGTGCGCGGAAACACGCTGGTGCTCTATTGAGCCGCAAGGCTTTCAAAAGGGAGGTTTGTCCTGTGAAGAGCGATTCGAGACAAAGGGCCGGAAGCCTGACCGCGGCTGGCGTCTATTTTCTGTTGACGCTTGCGCTGTGGGGCCTGTTCCGTATCCTTCTGGAGCCCCTGTTGGCCAGCGCGCTGCCGCCGCCGGTCGTCGTGCTGGCGGAGACGGCCGCCAAGACCTGCCTTTATATCCTCCCGGTGATCTTCCTGCTGCGCGGCGCGGGGGAATGCTTCCGCTGGGACGCGGGGACCGTCTTCGGTTTTGACAAAACGGGCCTTCTCTGGGGCGCGGGCCTCGCCGTCTTTTTCCTGCTTTATTACGGCTGTCGCTCGTTGCTGCTCGATGGGAGCGTCGGCTTTACGGCCGCTTCGTTGAACGCGGAGGAGATCATCTCCACCGTCCTCTTTGCGGGACTGACCGAGGAAATCTTTTTCCGCGGCTATTTGCTCAACCGCCTGTGGAAACGCTTTCCCTTCTGGCTTGCGAATACTCTTGCGGGGCTTGCCTTTCTGGCCGCGCATTTTCCCATTTGGTACACAAAGGGCTATTTTGCCGGCGCCGCGGTGCTCAAATCTTGTTTGTCCACCTTCGTCATCGGGCTGCTGCTGGGCTATGTGGCCCGGCGCTCCGGCGGTTCGGTCTGGGGCGCAGTGTTCGCCCATTCGATGCACAATCTCATCGTCATTACACTGGTGTGATTTTTTCCGATCATGTGAGCCTCCATTCCGCAATAACGGCCCGCGTTTGTTCGCATAAGGCCGGTCTGTCCGGTCATACTCCTTAAGGGAGTTTTTTCGGTTGCTACATATGTGAAACGAATCCGGACCGCCTGTGCAGGAGCGGCCGTCAAAGGAGGTGTGGCGCACAGATGAAAAAAATTTTGGCGCTCTTTCTGAGCGTGCTGCTGCTTTTCGGAATCGTGGCCACGGTTTCGTCCGGGGAGTTTGCCTCCAACCTGCTTTCGGGCGGGTCGTGGCTGTGGAGCCACATCCACAGCGGCGAGCTGCCCACGGCGGACGACTTTTCCGGCCCGGCCGCCGCGCGCGCCCAGCCGCCCGAGCGGGTGGAGGACGACGCGGCCGTTGCGGCGGGCGTCTACCGTCGGCTGCCCGTCTTTTCCCCCGCCGCGTCGGAGCATTACCCATACCGCGCGCAGACGCTGGGGTATCAGTGCCTGGAGAGCGACGCGCAGCGCGCCTGCTACCGGCAGCTGGAGGAGCAGGTATACGTCGTTTCGGGCAGGAAGGGCGAGAACGGCTGCTTTTCCCTCGGCACGGTCGTGCTGCCCGGCGTCAAGCTGAGCGAGGGGGAAATCCGTGTGGCGCTGTCGGCCTTTACGGCCGACCATCCGGAAATTTTCTGGCTGGCCAATCTCTTCGGCTACGCTTACGACGACGGCGATACTCAGGTCAGGCTTTATTCCCAGCTTTCCTATTCCACATGCGCCGACGGCTTGAGCCGCCTGGAGGAGACGCTCGACGCTTTTGCGCAGGAGGTCCCCGCCGGCCTGGGCGAGTTTGACAGAGAGCTTCTGGCGCACGACTGGCTGCTCTCCCACTGCGCTTATGACGACGCGGCCGTGACGGACAATACCCGCTGGCAGGCCTTCACCGTGTACGGCGCGCTGCTGGAGGGCTCGGCCGTCTGTGAGGGCTATTCCAGGGCGCTCTCCCTGCTTTTGAGCCTTGTGGACATGGAGAGCACCCAGGTAAACGGCGTCGCCAAGGATACGCCGCACATGTGGAACCTTGTTATGGTGGACGGGCTGTGGTATCATCTGGACGCCACCTGGAACGATTCCGATAAAATGCGCCGTTACGATTACTTCAATTTGACCGACGCGCTCATTTCCGCCGACCACACGGCCGACCCGCCGGTCTCAACCCTCTCCGAACGGGAAATCTGCGGCGGAGGGGGCGCGCCTTCCCCCTACAATTTGCCGCTGCCCGCCAGCCTTTCGCTCGAGGCCAACTATTTCACCCGCGAGGCCATTGAGATCGATTCGCTGGGCGCCGAAACCGACGCCGCCGTCATTGAGAAGCTGCTCGCCTGCGCCCGTTCGGGCGAAGAGAGCGTCTCCTTCCGCCTGGGCGAAGGGCTCGATTACCACAAGACAATCGAGCAGCTCTTCCACCGTCCGCCCTATAAGTTTTCCTACTATGCCCAGCAGGTCAACCGTCAGCTGCCCATGGAATGCCAGCTCGACCTCTCCCGCGCCGTTTACGCCGAGGTGGAGCCTTTCCGCTCGGTGACCGTTCAGCTTGCCTATCATCCCGTGGTCGAATGACCCGGATCAATCCTGGAAAAGGTGTGAATTGACATGGATCAGAAAAGAATCGAGGCGGCCGTCCGCGAGCTGCTGGAGGCGGTGGGGGAGGATCCCTCCCGCGAGGGGCTGCTGGAAACGCCCGCCCGCGTCGCCCATATGTATACCGAGATTTTCTCCGGCCTGGAGGAGGACCCGGCCAGACATCTGAAAATTTTCAATGAGCCCGAGCAGCACAATGAGCTCGTTCTGGTGCGGGACATCCCCCTGTATTCGGTATGCGAGCACCATCTGCTTCCTTTCATCGGGGAAGCGCACATCGCCTACATACCAAAGGGAGGGCGCATCATCGGCCTGTCCAAGTTCGCCCGCATCGTCGACTGCTTTGCCCGCCGGCCCCAGGTGCAGGAGCGGCTGACCGCCCAGATCGCCGATTTCCTGTTCGACAATCTCGACCCCTACGGCGTGGCCGTCGTCATTGAGGCCGAGCACCTGTGCATGACCATGCGCGGCGCGCGCGCCGCCGGCTCCCGGACGCAGACCTCCGCCCTGCGCGGCACCATGCGGACGGACGCCAAGAGCCGCGCAGAGGTGATGGCCCTTTTGACGGGAGGGCATAAATAATGGCGGTGTTTCAGGCCGGAAAGTACACCCTTCCCCTGGGGGAGCGGACCTATGTCATGGGCATCCTCAACGTAACGCCCGATTCCTTTTCCGACGGCGGACTCTATGCCGACCCGCAAAAGGCGGTCGAGCGCGCCCTTTCGCTCCGGGAGCAGGGGGCCGACCTGCTCGACATCGGCGGCCAGTCGACCCGGCCGGGCTATGAAAGGATTGCGCCGGAATCCGAATGGAAGCGCATCGCCCCCGTGCTGGAAGCGCTGCAGGGCAGGCTCGACATTCCGCTTTCCATTGATACCTTTTATCCCCAGGTCGCGCAGCGCGCCCTCGCCCTCGGCGCGGACATCATCAACGACGTCACCGGCTTCGGACCCGATATGCTGCGCGTGGCCGCCGCTTCCGACTGCGGCTGCATTGTGATGTACGACGGTCCCGGCGCAAATCCGCTGCCCTTTTACCGGGAAAAACGGGATAAGGCCGTCGCCTGCGGCATCGCCGCCGAGCGCCTCTGTTTTGATCCGGGCGTCGGCTTCGGCAAGACCTATGAAGAAAACCTGCGGATTCTCCGCGATTTCCGCGCGCAGCGGCTGGAGGGCTGCGCCATGCTCATCGCCGCGTCGCGCAAGCGGGTCATCGGCGCGCCCTGCGGCAACCCGCCCTTTTCCGAGCGCTTGGCGGGGACCATCGCGGCGCACACCGTCGCCGTCTGCGGCGGGGCGGACATTGTCCGCGTACACGACGTCCGGGAGGCGGTGCAGGCCGCCCGCGTGACCGACGCCATTCTTCGCGGCTGCTAGGAAGGAGCATACGTATGGATCAAATCCTCATCCATGGACTCAAGGTGTTCGCTTATCACGGCGTCAACCCGGAGGAAAAGCGGGACGGGCAGACCTTTGTGCTCGACGTCGCCCTGCATACCTCCCTGCGCCGCCCCGGGGCGACCGACTGCCTTGCGGATACCGTCAACTATTCCTCCGCCGTCAAGACCATCCTGCGCGTGATGGCGGAGGGGCCCTATGACCTCATCGAGCGCGCGGCCGCCCGTGTGGCCGAAGAGCTGCTTGCCTGCTTTCCCGCGGTCGGTCGGGTGGACGTCCTGCTCAAAAAGCCCCAGGCCCCCGTCAAGGCCGAATTTGATTTTATGGCTGTAAACATCAGCCGGGAAAGGGCGGATTTTCATGACTGAGGCCGCGCTTTCCCTGGGCGCGAATCTGGGCGACCGCGCCCGGAACCTGCGGGAGGCCGTCCGCGCCCTCTCCCTGCTGCCTTCCACCACCGTGCTGTCCGTCTCCCGTTTTTATGAGACCGCCCCCTTCGGCGTGGAAACCGAGCAGCCCAATTACGTCAACTGCTGTGTCCGGCTGGAAACCGGGCTGGAGGCGGAAACCCTGCTGGGCGCCTGCCTCGGCATCGAGGCGGCCATGGGCAAGGTGCGTCTTTACCGCAACGGCCCGCGCAATATCGATCTCGACCTTCTCCTTTATGGAGAGGAGACCCGCAACGGCCGCGACCTGATCCTGCCCCATCCGCGCATGCTGGAACGCGCTTTTGTGCTGATTCCCCTTTTGGATATCTATCCCGCCGGCCGCGCCCCCGGCCTTGACTTTTCCGCCGCACTTTCTCAGCTTGACATCTCGGACGTGCGC
>CABSLJ010000114.1 GCA_902478455.1 uncultured Oscillospiraceae bacterium
CTGCGGCGCCTCGGGAAGGATGGAAACGCCGGCGTCCCCGAACGCGGGAGGCGCCGATGCCGGGTCGAGCAGTCTGCCCGGCTGCAGCAGCAGCGCCAGGAAGAACGGGTAGAGGACGAAGATGGGGAAAATGTAGCGGTAATTGCTCACCGGACCGGCCATAAAGGTCAGCAGAATCAAGAGAGAGGGAAGCAGAGTGAGGACAAGCTTCCGTTTCTTTTTCAGGAACAGAACAAACATGGTGAGGAGCATCGCCCAGAGAGGCAGGCTGAGCGAAAACAGATTGGAGATCACCGGCACGCCTTCAAACAGCTCAAAGCTGGCGGCCGATTCGTACCAGTCGTAGAGCCAGGGGATTTTGGACTGCCGCTCAAACATGTAACGGTCGTTGGAAAGAATGTAGGTTTCAATGTAATCGCGCTGCGAATGCTCATCCACGGCGTTGGAGTCGGGATACCAATAGGGCAGGTGCAGATCGAGAAAGGCGTCTATATACCGGCCGGGATACCGCGCCAGCAGGTTGAGCCACAGACCGATGAAGTCGCCTTTGTTTTCCAGAAAGGCGTTGTTATTGAACAGTCCCTTGATGAAATCTGCAAAGCGCGGGTTGTATTTGTCCGCGATTTCATCAAAGTTCATGTACCGACTGATGCGATCCTTGTCCTCCTGAGAGAGGGAGTCCGCCTCCTTGACCGCAACGGTCGCGATCTGCTGCATGGGAACGCACAGCGCCTCTTTGGCGGAACCGCCTCCGACGCCCAGCAGACTGTAAATCGGCCCGCTGATCATCAGATATGCAATACAGGCCGCCGCCAGACAGGACAGCACCCGCGTCCAGTGTCTGCGCAGCGTCACAATCAAGAAGGGGCTGAACAGGAGCAGGGCGTAAACGGCGTTGTTGCGGAACAGACAGCAGAGGACGATCAGGAGAGCAAATTTGAGCATTTTGGGGACGGCCTTCAGATATTCCTCCGGGCTGCGCACCAATTCGGTCAGCTCAATGGTGAACAGGACAAATACGATGGCGAAGGCCATATCCTTGGTGGCGATAAAGGAGAAAATGGCGACGGTCGGGCACAATGCGAAGAAAAGCAGCGCAAAGAGGATGACGCCGTTGCGCATACGCCGCCGAATGAGATAATGGACCAAAGCGGCGAAGGCGGCGGACATACAGAGCATCTGGCCGATGGAATAGATCACAATCGCCGAGGCGGAGACGCCGAGCAGTTTTTCCAGCTCCAGGCAGAGCTGCCACAGGAAGGTGTGCAGCGGCGGATGAAAACGGGAATAGGCGTAAATCCCCAGCGCCTGTCCGGTCTGGGAATAGAGATCATAGGAATAGACGCCCGGGTAGTAGGACAGGTAGCAGGGAATCCATGCGATGAAAAGAATCGCCCACAGGATGAAAAAGGCCCGCTTGTGTGCAAAGAGCTTCCAGAGCGCGGTTTCTCCGCACAGGGGGGCATCCTTCCGGAGCAGATAGTCGAAGACAATAGAAAAAATCAGGCCCCAGAAAAGCGTAAATCCGAGGATGGAAAGCAGAGTGCTCAGGAAGTTTTCCAAAGAGTGGAACATGTAGCCGATGGTGTCGTCCACATAAAGGTACTTTCCGATCACCATCGCAGCGGAAAGAACCAGTGCAAATCCAAAACCGTATTTTTTGGCGCTTGCGCCGGTGCGCAGCGTTCGGCGGAACAGAAGAACGAAGACGACAAACAGGGCGATATTGACCACGCTGCCGCCGGAGAAACTGCTGCCCGAGGCATAGTACCGGTTAAACTCCAGAACAAACAACGGGGCCAGAACAACGGCCAGCAAATTGGTCAGGGTGCTTTCACGGATGTTTTGTATGGATTGGAGAGGACCGCTTCCCCTCTTGTTGCTCATTTTCAACACCTCTTTTCCATTTGGGTCGCTTTCCACCATAGCATAAATATTGGAAAAAATCAATGCCGGTAATCAGGCCGGCGCGTTTGTATAGCCGGAAGACGGACCGTTTGCTCTGCGGCTCAACCCTTCCGCTTTTCGTCGGAAAAGAAAAAGCATTTTTCCAGAGCATTCGCATTGACGGCGATAATATGCTATAATAATCCACAGACGGGCCGCCGGCCGCCCAAACGGCGCGGTTCAGGCGGCGGAATCAGACCGCCGCGGCCGTTGGGCCGGGCTACGATAAAGAGACGCCAGAGAGGCTTTGCGGGCAATCGGACGCCCCGGCCTCAGGAATTCAGATAAGGGAATGAAAGCAATGAGAGTGTTGATTTTATCCTGCAATACCGGCGAGGGCCACAACGCGGCCGGCAAGGCCGTTTTAGAACAGGTGCGCGCCAACGGCCACCATGCGGATATGGAAGACTTCATGCTCATGGCAGGCCCAAGGACCTCCAAAATCGTGGGAGGGAGCTACGTTGGCATGGTCAAACACATGCCTTATCTGTTTCACATGGCCTACCGGGCGGGGGAGGGGATCAGCTCCGCCCAGAGGAAGTCCCCTGTATACGCTGCAAACACCCTGATGGCCAAGCATCTGAAGAATTTTCTGAATCTGCATCCCTATGACGTCATCGTGACGCCCCATCTGTTTCCGGCCGAAACGATCACCTACATGAAAAAGCACGGCATGCTGCATCAGAAAGCTGTGGCCGTCATGACCGACTACACCTGTGTTCCCTTCTGGGAGGAAACCAACTGCGATTATTACATCGTTCCGCACCGGGAACTGCTCGGCGAGTGCGTAAACAAGGGACTGCCCAAGGAAAAGCTGCTGCCCTTCGGCATCCCTGTGGGGCGAGCCTTTTCCACCAAGAAGGACGTCCGTCAGGCGCGCCTGGATTGCGGGTTGCGGCCGGACGCGCCGGTTTACCTGATCATGAGCGGCAGCATGGGCTTCGGCAGGGTGAATCTCTTTGCCGCTGAGCTGAGCAGGCAGTGCAGGAACGGAGAGCAGATCGTGATCATCTGCGGGCACAATGAGAACATGCGGAAGACGCTGAGCCGCCAGTTCCAGGGCAAGGAGAATATGCACATTCTCGGTTTTACCGGCCGGATTTCCGACTATATGGACGCCTGCGACGTGGTCTTCACCAAGCCGGGAGGGCTCAGCAGCACCGAGGCGGCCGTCAAGCGGGTTCCCATTGTGCATACGGCGCCCATTCCCGGGTGTGAGACCAAGAATGTGGAGTTCTTTACCAGCCGCGGCATGTCGGTCGCGGCCAAACAAATCGGGGAACAGGTCGCCTGCGGCAGCCGGCTGGTGCGAGAGCCCGCCGCAAGAAAAGAGATGATAGCCGCGCAGGAAAGGAACATCTCAACCCATGCGTCGCAGGATTTGACCCGGCTTCTGCAACAACTGTCTGAGGGCGAAACGCTATGAATAACATCCGCTATCCGTTGTTTGTATTGATTGGCTATTTGTCCGGCAGCGTCTTGTACGCTTACCTGCTTCCCAAATATATACGGCATGTGGACGTGACTGAATTGAGCGACGACAGCAACCCAGGCGCGGCCAACGCTTTTGTTTTTGCGGGGATGCCGGTCGGTGTTCTGGTCATCGTCATGGAACTGGCAAAGGGCTTTTTTCCTGTCTTTCTGGCTGCGCGGTTTGTGGATACGAATAATCTGTGGTTTGCGGCCGTCATGGCCGCCCCGGTGATCGGCCACGCCTATCCGATTTGGTGGCTGCGCGGCGGGGGCAAGGCCATAGCGGTCTCCTTTGGCGTGCTGATGGGGCTTTTTCCCGCATGCAAACCGCTGTTTCTGCTCGCCTTCTGCTATCTCTTTTTCTCCCTTATCGTGAAGATCAACCCGCATCTTTACCGGTCGATCCTCGCCTATCTGTGCTTCGGCCTGGGCGGCTTTTTTCTGGGAAGCGGAAAATCGGTGGTGCTTGGCTGTCTGCTGATTGCGGCGATTGTGATTTGGAAGCATCTGAAGAAGTATCAGGGAGATAGACTGAGCTTGACTCTTGCTCTACCGAAAAGAAAAAATGTATAATAATTGAGAAATACGCTGGAGGGAATATACAATGAGAGAAAAGCTGGCGGTAGCTGCCTCGAGATTTATATTTGGACTTTATCTTTTTTTGGCAGCAGTGATATTCTGGGGCGTATTTATTGCACCATCTTCTTATACGCAGCAGCTATATGATACATTGCTGTTCTTGATTTTAGGTGTCTTGTCTATATTAGGGTTGATAGCATTATACAAACGTTGCACGATCATAACTGATTTTTTGAAGCGCGTACCCGAAGGGGTAGTTGTTTTGACTTTAGCCATCTTGTGTGTAACGGTTAAATTAATATGGGTATTGACGGTACGGATAGACCCTCGTGTAGACTACTATACCTTTTATCATGCTGCGGAACAACTGAGTGGTAATTTTACAATTCCGGATCAGGGGTATTTGCCGAATTACTTGGCTTTGTTTCCTCATATTTTTGGTTATGCCTCTTTTTTAAGCGCTTTTTTTGCGGTGTTTGGAGCATCGCCCATGGTAGCCTCTTTGGTGAATGTTATACTAACATTGTTTTCTATGTTGTTTCTCTATTATATCTGCAAAAAGCTAGTATCGACTTTGGCGGCGGTTGTGGCCAGCGCTATCTGGATTTTCTTCCCCTCCCAGACGATTTACAATATGTTTGTTCTATCTGAGCCATACTACACAATGCTGTTATTATTTGCAACGGCATTGGCGGTATATATGCAGGACAAAACAGGGAAAATGTCTTATTGTAGATGGATACTTTTATCTGTGGCCGTCGGTATTGCGCTTGGAATTGCGAATACAGCACGTCCTGTATCTGCAATTGTAGTAATAGCGCTATTTATTTGGGTTCTGCTTGTTAAGCCGATTGACACACCTAAAAAGTTCCATATCCAGAATGCTGTTTTTATACTTGTTATTTGCTTGGTGGTGGTTCTCACAGGAAGCATCAATGATGCGGTATTTGCACTGCGCATAGGAAAAGAACCGGCAGCTTACCCCGGGTACAATATTTTAGTAGGATTTAATCAGAATTCGAACGGACGATGGAATCAAGGTGATTCTGATTTGTTAACTCATTATATGGGACTATTTGAAACAGCTTCTGAAGTTCAGCAGCAAATGTGGGGAGAGGCTATACAACGAATCACCTCAGGTGATATTCGTTTCGCAGAGTTGTTCTATAACAAACATTTGATTTTATGGGGAAGCGATTCAGCAGCGGTGGGCTATGCTTCCGAAACAATAGGAAGACCCTTTTTGATGCGGGTATTGAGCGATTCCTATTATTTCGTTATTGTGTTTTTTGGCGCCATTGGTGCGGCAATTGCTTTTATTAAAAAAGTGAAATCCATGGTTTGCGTTGTTGCTCTTTATTTTATTGGTTTAACTTTGGCTCATATGTTAGTGGAAGTTGCTGGTCGCTATCATTATTCCGGCATACCTGTTTTTATTGTTATGGCGGCATATGCAATTGATGCTTTTATAAAACGCAAAGCTGGAGGCAAAGCAACTCAAAACTCCAGCATACAGCTTATGTCTTAAAAAATGAAAAGCAAATCAAAGGGCTGCGGATTTTAAAATCCGCAGCCCTTTGGGGTGTGAAAGGTTCGCCGGGCTTACGCCTTCCCGTCGCTGCCGCACACCAGCATTTTTGCCTTGGTCAGCTCGGCCACGGCCATTCTGGCCCCGGTGAGATATTTTTTGGGGTCGATCACATCGGGGTCCTTTTCCAGATAGGCTTTGATCGCCTGGGTGAAGGCGATGCGCAGCTCGGTCGCAAAGTTGATCTTGGAGATTCCCTTGCGCACGCCTTCGCGCATCACGTCGTCGGCCAGGCCGGAGGCGCCGTGCATCACCAGCGGAACGCGCACAACCGCTGCGATTTCGCTTGCGCGGTCGAGGTCGAGCTTGGGCGCTTTGGCGTAAACGCCGTGGGCCGTGCCGATGGCGACGGCCAGCGAGGAGATTCCGCTGCGCTCGCAGTATTCCCTGGCCTCGAGCGGGTCGGTGTACTGGTCGCCGTCGCTTGAGACGTCGTCCTCCTTGCCGCCGATCTTGCCGAGCTCGGCCTCCACCGGCACGCCGAACTGTTCGGCGTAGTCGCGCACCCGGCGCGCGAGGGCGAGGTTTTCCTCAAAGGGCAGGGCCGAGCCGTCAATCATGACCGAGGTGTAGCCGCAGTCGATGCACTCCTTCGCCAGTTCGTAGCTTGCTCCGTGGTCGAGATGGAGCGCCACGGGGACCGGGGTCGCGTCCGCGGCCGCACGGACAATGCCGGCAAAATAGGCCGGACTCAAATATTTGAGGGAGGAGGAGGTGGTCTGAATGATGACGGGGGAACGCAGTTCTTCGGCCGCGTGGACAATTCCCCACACCATTTCGGCGTTTTCAGCGTTGAAGGCGCCCACGGCGTAGCCGCCGGCCTTCGCGTCCTCCAGCATTTTTCTTGTTGTCACCAGCATGGTTTGGTCCTCCTGTTATTTCAGCGTGATGTAGGCATCCAGTCCGGTCGGCGCGTCGGGATTGGTTCCGTTGGCCAGCGCCTTGGAAAGGGCGATCATTTGGCAGACGTAAATGAACGGAATGCCCATGGCTTCAAAGCGGTCGATGCCGTCGAGCCGGACATGCAGATCAACGCCGAAGGGATTGCCCTCCCCTGTGCCGACGGTGACCAGAAGGCCGCCGTGCGACTTGAGGTCCTCGATCATCCGGCTCTGATAATGCGCTTCTCCCGGCTGGACAAAGACGATGGTCAGGGTGTCCTTTGTATTGAGCACCATGGGACCGTGCCGGTAATCGAGCAGATTGAAGAAGGAACCGGGCACGAGGGCGATTTCGGTAAAGGCGAGCGCCCCCTCCTGCGCAAGACCGCACAGCGGACCGTCCGCGAGGACAACCACATTGCGGAAGGGTTTGCCGCCGATTGCCTCGAGCGGAGCGCGCAGATTCTTTTTGTAAGCCTCGTTTTGCCCGACCGCGGTCTCGACGGCGCGGACGAGAGCGCCGTCCTCATAGCAGAAGGCGCACAGCAGCAGGGAAGCGGCGTAGAGGTTGGTGACCGTCCGCGTCTGGCAGACGCTGTTGTCATAGGCCCAGGGGAGCTTGACGCTCAGGTCGGAAAGACCGGCCAGGTCGTTTTCTTCCTTCATGGTGACGGAAACCACCTTGACGCCGCAGGTCTCCTTCATGTGCGTGACGGCCCGCAGAATCTCCGAGGTCAGGCCCGAACGGGAAAGGGCGACGACGATAGACCCCTTGACCAGCTCCTCGTAATAGCCGGGATTGACGAGATAATCCCCGCCGGCGAGCGCCGCGGCCGACGCGCCGGGGCGAACGTCGAAAAGCCGTTCGCAGGTTTTGGAGAGCATGTAGCTAGAGCCGCAGCCGATAAACAGAAATTTCCGCTGAGGATTCTGCCGGAAGAAGGCTTCGATCTCCTCTTTTTGGGAGAGCATGCGGTCATAGGTTTGTGTGAGCGCCTCGTGGGTGGACATGATTTCCTGTTCGGTCAGATACATCGTAACATCCTCCTGTTGGTTGAAGTTATATGGATTGGGCGGCCCGTCGTCTAGAGCCGGTCCGTCTTCCCGGCGCGGTTTCAGCCGCGTTTTTCCAGCAGTGTCTGACGGGCTGTTTCGTAGCTTTCGGGAGAAAAGGTCCGTGCGGCGAGCAGAACGGCTCCCTCCACGGGGGAGAGCAGCGGCCGGCACAGCCGCCCGCCGAGCGCCGACACCGCCTCTTCAAACGCGGGAAGCACCAGGTCGCCCGCCTTGAAGAGTCCGCCGGAATAGGAGACGGGGAAGCTTCCGCCAAGAAAGCCGAGCTGCCCGGCCACGCCGCGCACAATGAGCGCGAGCTCGTCCGCCGCCTGCCGGTAGATTTCAGCTGCTGCGGCGTCTCCGGCGCGCGCCGCCCGTTCCAGCAGAGGCTGGAGCGAGGCCACCTTCCTCCGGCTGGAGAGGAACGCCCGCTCCATCAGGTCGATAAAGGCGAAATCCTCGGCCAGGGAAAATTCCATGCGGATGATTTCATAGAGAGCGTTTTTGGGCAGGCGGCCGTCGGCCTCCTTGGAGAAGAGCTCCATCGTCCTGCGGCCCGCCCAATAGCAGGAGCCTTCGTCGCCAAAAAACTCGCTCCAGCCGCCGCAGCGCGCCGTTTCGCCCCGGCTGTTGCGTCCGAAGGCGATCGATCCCGTCCCGGCGACGATGTTGACCCCCTCATCCCCCGCCAGCGAGCCGGAGAAGCCGACCTCGGCGTCATTGACGTTCAGGAGCGCAACGGTGGAGAAGGCGCGGCGCAGGGAGGTAAGAAGGGCGCTGTCGCCCTCGGCGCTCTCCCCAAGACAGGGAAGGCCCAGGCATAC
>CABSLJ010000115.1 GCA_902478455.1 uncultured Oscillospiraceae bacterium
TTGTATAATAGATCAAATATATACTTTTTGTAATTTTATTTTACCGCCGCGGCGCCCTCTTTCTTGGCGATGTCCCGCGCGACGACCACGCCGGTCACGGAGGCCTGCATCAGTCCTCTGGTGATGCCCGCGCCGTCCCCGATGGCGTAAAGATTGCCCACACAGGTCTCAAACCGGTTGGAAACCGCCACCTTGCTCGAATAGAATTTGACCTCCACGCCGTAGAGCAGGGTGTTCTTGGAATACAGACCGGGCGCCAGCTTGTCAAAGGCGCGCATAGCCTCGACAATGCTCGTCAGATGCCGGTGGGGCAGCACAAACGAGAGATCTCCCGGCACGGCTGTTGTGAGCGTGGGCACGGTGGTGGACTTTTTCAACCGGGTCGCGTCGGTGCGGCGGCCCTGGAGCAGGTCGCCCAGGCGCTGGACCATGATGCCCCCGCCCGTCAGCATGTTGCCCAGCTGAGCGATGTACCGGCCATACTCAATCGGCTGGCGGAAGGGCTCGGTGAAGCGGGTGGAGACCAGCATGGCAAAGTTGGTGTTTTCGGTGCGCTTGTCCTCGTCGGCATAGCTGTGTCCGTTGACGACGGCGATGCCCCCCTCGTAGTGCTCCTCACTGACCAGGCCGCCCGGATTCATGCAGAAGGTGCGGACTTTGTTTTCAAAGGTATCGGAATAATAGACCAGCTTGGCTTCGTAGAGATGCTTGGTCAGATGATCCATGACGGCGTTGGGCACCTCGACGCGCACGCCGATGTCCACCTCGTTGTTGGTGGTGGAAATGCCGTTCTCCTGTGCGACGCGATGGAGCCAGTCGGCCCCGCCGCGTCCGGGCGCGGCCACCACATAGGGCGCGCGAACGAGGGTGCGCTCCCCCTTGCGGTCTACAAGCCACACCCCCTGTGCGCGTCCGTTCTCCACGAGCAGGGCGTCGGCCGAGGTGTATTCACGGAATTCAAAGGTCTCCTGCTGTTCCAGGAAACGGTACATCTCCCGTAGCACCTCAAAGGAGTATTCGGTCCCCATGTGCCGCACCGGGCAGGGGATCAGCTTGATGTTGTGCTTATGCGCCTCATAGGCGAGCTGTTCGGCGAATTTATCCGACTCGCCGAACACCTTTTTCGGCGCGCCGAACTCAAGATAGCGGCTGTCGGCATAGCGGATGAGCTCTTTGACCTCCCCGGCGGGAAGATAGTCGGTCACATTTCCGCCGACCTCCTCCGAAAGGGAGAGCTTGCCGTCGGAAAAAGCGCCCGCCCCGGCCCAGCCGTTCATGATATTGCACGGCTTGCAGTCGACGCAGCGCCCCGTTTTGCGCGCCGGGCAGGCCCGCCGGTCTATGGAGCTGCCCGCATCCACAACCAGAACCCTTTTCCCGGGCAGCAGGCGGTTCATTTCCAGCGCGGTGAAGATACCGGCCGGACCGGCCCCCACCACGATCACATCATAATCAAACAACATTTTCCACTCCATTTATCCGCATTTGGCCAAAACGTTCATATTATAGCATTGATTTCTGGTTTGTCAAGCGTTTTCCGCGGCTTTTTAAGGTTTTATTCAAATTTTATATCTGATTTTTAATGATCCACACAAACTCTGTCCTCTGAGACAATTGGAGGTGCGGAAAAATATGGATCTTACCACAACCAAATCCGTTTTGAGATGACATGCCGGACGATCCCTTCTGCAGGAAAAGCAGTCGGTTCCCGGCCTGACTGCTTCTGTGTGTGCATATGAAATCTCAATATTAGAATATGGTTTTGCTGTAAATAAAACATCTTAACGGCACTTTACCTTTCGGCATTTCCAATACTATTTCTTTTTCTTCTGCTCTTTCAAAACCTCTATGCTCGTAAAACTGATAGGTGCAAGCGTCATCCGTATGAAGATAAAGTGTCTTTCCTTTTTCTTTTTCCTCTAACGCATGGAGCAGAGCCGTACCCACACCCTTGATTTTGCAATCAGGGTCAGCTGCAAGAAATACGATTTCACCATCCGGCGTATTGGATTTCAAATAGTGCGCCAGCAGTTCTTTCGTAGTATTCTCGTAAAGACCCGCACCCTTTTTAAAAAATTTTCTCTGTATTATGTCGATACATCCGACATAGCTTTTCTGTAAAAAGTTCTGTCGCTTTTTTTCTTCGCCTTTGATTTCCGCCAATAAGACGCCGACAAATTTGTCATTTACATATGCCGCCAGAATCTGTGTTGCACGATTGATCTCCAGATACCAAAAATATCTGCCATAAGCATTCAGTAAAAATTTATGATTCAAATACCAATCAAAATGCATCCCTTTTATCGCAAATTGAATCGCCTTATGATAGTCCCTTTTCCGGATCTCTCTTATTTCTATTTTCAAAATCGCACCTCGCCAAATGCTGATTGATCTGCTTTTCCAAAGCAGATGATGTCCGTTTTCAAATACGTCCACAATAAGGATCAGCATATTTCGCCATTTACCTGATTGAAAAGCAAAGCTTCCCTTCTGAGAAAACCAAAAAGACCCGGCGGAAAACGCTCCCGCCGGGCAGCTTTTGGTGCTAAGTCTCAGTTTTTGAATGCCTGAAACGCGGCCTTCAAGTCCTCTGTACGTTTGACGTTCTCCTCTTCGGTGGAGCCGTCGGTGTAAACCATGAGGTACTTGCCGCTGTCGCTCATCACGGCGCCGGTCACCTCGCGGTCGAGAATGGTGAGCTTGCCGTCCTTTTCCACCTGGGCGATGTAGTCCCTGGCGGTGTCGTCGAGCGCGTTCAGGTCATACTCGTAAAGCTCAATCGCCACATCCGAGTTTCCAACCCTGTAGCTGTAACGCATACCGGCCTTCGCACCGATAAAGCCCGCCTCCATCTTCTTTTCATTGGTCTTTTCCATCAACCCGTTGGAAACGAGGTAGGCGATCAGTCCATCGAGGCTGTCTTCCGCCTCTTCCTCGGTCAGTTTGCTTTCCGTCTCTGCGGAACTAGTGTCCCCTGTACTGGACACATCGCCGCCCACGTTTCCCGCGCCGCAGCCGACGAGGGCAAGCACCAGGGTCAAAACAGCAACCACAAGTATAATTCTTTTCATAATATCCTCCTGGTAATAAACACTATTCTCTGCATGCGATTTATTATACCCCATCCGGCCCCAAAGCGCAAGAGCCGCGCGGCTCTTGCCTTTTCCGCCGCCACCGGCGTCAGGCGGACGGCTTGTCCGCCTCGTCCAGCAGCGGCCGGAAGGCGTCGCAGAAGCTGTGGTAGTCCTCACGGCTGAAGAAGCGGAGGTCGTAAATGTCCCGCGCCGCGCCGTCGCGGACAACCTCCAGCCGGACGCCACAACGCAGGCCGGGCCAGCCGTAAAGCTTGTATCGCACAACGCTCTCGACCGGGATTTCCACCGATTTCATCTGGAAGCCCTGGCGGTAAGCGCCTGTGGAGTAGATTTTCTTATGCGTCAGCACGGTGTAGGCATCCCGTTCCCGCCGGAAATAGCGGGACACATGCCGACAGACCCGATAGAGGCAAACCAAAAAGAGCAGCCCGAGTCCCAGCCGCGCCCAAAGAACGTCGGGAATCCGAAACATACAAAGGATCAGGCATAAGACGGCCAGAACGCTCCACACCACGCCGAAGAGCAGGTGGGCGATGCTCGCCTCCGAGGTAAAGAGCACCTTTTCCTCCGCACCGATGCGCAGCCCCGGATATCCGGCGATTCTGACCGTATCCGGTTCCTCTTTGCATTCCCCCGCGTTTTCCAGGGAAGCGCCGCATTCAGGGCAGCGCGCCTCCGCTGTTGTAAGGGCCATTCGGCAGTTGGGGCAACGTATTTTGAGCTGTGGCACAGGCCTGTCCTCCTTTCCAACTCCGGAAAAACGTGGATTGACAAACATCCCTTTGATCGTCTTCCCAGGTTCAGAAAGACACCGCTTGCGCCGCGGCGCAAACCTCTCATCGTGATATCTTTTCACTTTAGATGATACAGGAAGATTGCCCTTCTGTAAACAGGTCTTCGGAAATTTTGCCATTCCCTGTATGCGAGCCGACGGAATTTATCTGAAAGGCTCAAAACGGTTCTTTCGCATTGCCGCGCCCCTTTGCCTGTGATATAGTAAAAGAAAAGGCCGTTTGCGCCACACGTCCATGATGAAGAATTCAGGAGGTTTTTTATGAACTGTTCCGTCTTTTCCGAATATGAATGGCTCTATCCCGATTCCCCTCCCTCTGCGGTCAGAGAAATCCAATTGGAGGGCGCGCGCGGCGCTTATGTCGGCTGCCAGCTGCTCGGCGGGGAAATCGGGCAGGGGGAGGCGCTCTCGTGCTCGGTCCGCTGGACGGGCGAAGCGCTGCCGCAGCCGGTCCTGTTTCAGATGATTGACGTCGGCGTGCCGAAAAATTCCGACCCGGTGGCCTTTACCACCCTGGACTACGCCTCCTGCGCCGACTATGTCACCCGCCAAGCCCCCTTCCGCGTGTACGACGCCCTGCGCCCGCTGTCCGACGGTCCCACCCGGCCCGGCCGGCTGGCCCTTTATCTTCGCTTCCGCCTTCCTGCCGGACAGAAGCCGGGAACCTATACCGGCATGCTCACCCTCACGGCCGGAGCACAGATCGACGAGCTGCCCGTCTCGGTGACGCTGCACGCAGCGACCATTCCCTCCCCCGGAGAAGGACGGCTCGGCATGATCAACTGCTTCCACTTCCAAAACATCTGTGAACACCACGGCGTGGACCTGTGGAGCGAGGAATATTGGGCGCTCTACCGCAAATACGCCGGAGCGCAGGCCTACCTGCGCTGCACCTATGTCATGCTCCCCGCCCCCGTGCCGGTGTACGACGCATCCGGCGTCCTGACCGGCTTTGACTTTACCCACGCGGTGCGCACGGCCCAAATCGCCATGGAGGAAGGGGTGCGCATGGTCTGCGGCGCCCATCTGGCCCACTGGATCACCCCGGCGGACGTCGATTACGTCCTCGGCTGGAACAAGCAGATTTCCGCCCTCAGCCTGGAGGGCTACCTGCAGCTGAGCATCTACCTGCGTCAGTGGGCTGAAATCATCCGTGAAAACGGCTGGGAAGGACGCGTGGTCCAGGCCCTGGCCGACGAACCGCAGGAAAACAACGGCCAGACCTACCGGCAGATCGCCGCCATCTGCCGCAAATTCCTGCCGGGTGTCCCCATCATGGACGCGGTGGAAACCTGCAACCTCGGCGGGGCAATCGATTATTGGGTGCTCAAGCAGGACAATTACGAGGTCCAGCGCGAGGCCTTTGAAAAGCTGCGCCGTTCGGGCGAGCTGCTCTGGTACTACACCTGCGCCTTCCCCGGCGGCAAAATCATGAACCGCACGCTCGACCTGCCGCTGCTCGTCTCCCGTGAAATTCTCTGGATGGGCTTTGGCTACAATCTCTCCGGCTTTCTACACTGGGGCTTTAACTTCCATCGCGGCAAGGACATCTGGACCGATTCCTGCGCCGTGCAGGACGGTCAGGACCTTCCCCCGGGAGACGCGCATGTCGTCTACGCGGGCAACAACTGCGTGTGGCACAGCCTGCGTCTGGAAGCCCAGCGGGCGGGCGCCGAGGAATACGAGCTGCTTTCCATGATCGCCGCCCGGGACGAGCAGAAGGCCCATGCCATTTCCAATTCCGTCTGCCGCAGCTTCCGTGACTATACGCGGGACCCGAAGGTCTTTGACGCCGCCCGGCACGAGCTGCTTTTGGAGGCCTCCAAAAGCTGAACCGCTTTACGGCGTTTCCCTTCCGCGTAAAACTTTGATCCTCCGGACATTTTGTCCGGAGGATTTTTTGTCCTGTAGGACTGTTCCCATCTGCGGAGCCCTCCGTCAGTTCTGCGAACCCTGCTCCGGAATCGCCTGTGCGTTGTTTGGTGGGATGAGCTGTTTTCCCCGCTTACCATCTCCTTCGGCAAAGCGCCCGTTTGCAGATTATTCACAACTTTCCCCTTGATTTTTCCCTGCGGGCGTATTATCATTAGCTTATATTAGCACTCACGCAGATAGAGTGCTAAGCTTTTTATCCGGAAGGAAAGGACGGACCAAAACATGGCCAAAAAGCAGTTTAAAGCGGAATCCAAACGTCTTTTGGACCTCATGATCAATTCCATCTATACCCACAAGGAGATCTTCCTGCGCGAGCTGATCTCCAACGCCTCCGACGCGAGCGACAAGCGCTATTTCGGCGCCATGGCGCAGGGGGAAACGGGTCTCTCCCGCGACGATCTCCCCATCCTGCTCCAGCCCGACAAAGAAGCCCGCACCCTGACCCTCTCCGACCGCGGCTGCGGCATGACCAAAGAGGAGCTTGAGCAGAATCTCGGCACCATCGCCCACAGCGGCTCGCTCGAATTTAAAAGGGAAAACGCCGAGGCCGAAGACATCGACATCATCGGCCAGTTCGGCGTGGGCTTTTACTCGGCCTTCATGGTGGCCGAGAAGGTGACCGTCTCCACCCGCTCCCAGGCAGACGGCAGCGCATGGAAATGGGAGTCGGCCGGCGCGGACGGATACACCATCACCCCCTGTGACAAGGACACCCCCGGCACCGACATCGTCCTCACCCTCAAGCCGGACGCCGAGGAGGAGCACTACAGCGAATTTCTCGACGAATACCGCATCAAGGGACTCGTCAAGAAGTATTCCGACTACATCCGCTACCCCATCCGCATGGAGGTCACTCATTCCCGCAAAAAAGAGGGCAGTCCTGACGACAAGCCGGAATTTGAAAGCTATAAGGAGCTCGAAACCCTCAACAGCATGATTCCCATCTGGAAAAAGGGAAAAAGCGAGGTAAAAGCCGAGGATTACAACGCCTTTTATAAAGAGAAGTTCTTTGATTTTGAGGACCCGCTACGGGTGATTCACTCCTCCACTGAGGGCGCGGCCACCTATGACGCCCTCCTCTTTATCCCCGCTCACGCCCCCTACAATTATTACAGCAAGGAATATGAAAAGGGACTGCAGCTCTACGCCTCGGGCGTGCTCATCATGGACAAGTGCGCCGACCTGCTGCCCGACTATTTCAGCTTTGTGCGCGGTCTGGTCGATTCCCAGGACCTCTCTCTCAACATCTCGCGCGAAATGCTCCAGCATGACCGCCAGCTCCGGCTGATCGCCGAGCGTCTGGAAAAAAAGATCAAATCGGAGCTTGTCTCCATGCGGGACAACGACCGTGAAAAGTACGAGACCTTCTTTGGTTCCTTCGGCCTGCAGCTGAAATACGGCGTCTACAGCGATTACGGCCGCCACAAGGAGCTGCTGAGCGATCTGCTGCTCTACAGGAGCTCCTCCGAGCAGAAGCTGGTCTCTCTTTCGGAATACGTCTCCCGCATGAAGGAAGGGCAGGACAAAATCTACTATGCCTGCGGGGACAATGAAACACGCCTTTCCCGCCTGCCGCAGGCCGAGCGCCTGACCGAAAAGGGCTATGAGATTCTCTTCATGACCGACGACATCGACGAATTCGCCGTCAAGGCCATGCGCGATTACGACGGCAAGGCCTTCTGCAGCGTGGCCGAAGCCGAGGTGGAAACCGAGGAGGAAAAGGAGGAAATCAAAAAGCAGGCCGACGACAACCGCGCCCTCTTCGACTTCCTCAAGGAAACCCTGGGCGACCGCGTCAAGGAGGTCCGCCCCACCGGACGGCTCAAGAGCTTCCCCGCCTGCCTGACCACTGAAGGCGGCATCTCTCTGGAAATGGAGAAGGTGCTCAATTCCATGCCGACCGGCGAAGCGGTCAAGGCCGAGCGTGTGCTTGAAATCAACGCCTCTCATCCGGTCTTTGAGAAGCTCAAAGCCCTGTTTGAGACCGACCGGGACAAGGCCAAGACCTACGCCGAAATTCTCTACAACCAGGCCCTGCTGATCGAGGGCCTGCCCGTCGAGGACCCGGTGGCCTATGCCAACCTCGTCTGCGAGCTGATGCAGTAAAGAAGTCCATTTTCACCGGAAAAGTCTCCACCGAAAAAGAGAACGCGCCCGGCACGGTGTAAACCGCTGTGTCGGGCGCGTTTTCCATATTCATTTCCTGCCGCAGCCGACGCCATCCGCCCATTTCAGGGGATGGCGTTTTTTGTCTCCCGATTCGATGCCTGCTAAAAAGCTATTTTACTGTATTCTATAAAAGACAACATCCAGGGGAAGAATTTGAATCAGGAGGTAATCAACATGCAGGAATACGCCTATGTAAGAGTTTCCACAAAAGATCAGAACGAAGACCGGCAGCTGCTGGCTTTGGAACCATTTCATC
>CABSLJ010000116.1 GCA_902478455.1 uncultured Oscillospiraceae bacterium
ATATAAAACTTATATTATTATATACAAATCGGAATAAATATGGAACGAAAAACAGGGACGGATGCATGCATCCGTCCCTGTTTTGATGTCGCCGAGCAGGCAAGAATAATCTTCCGGTTGAAACGGGGGATGGGACCATCTGTTCTATGCCGCGGTTGATAGAGTACCTATCGCTCGCGGGGGGCCGAAGGGGCATCCCCTTCCATCGGAAAGGGGAGATGATTTGCCGCCCGCCCCGCCGAACAGGAACGGAGCCGGGCTAAAACTCCTCCTTGAGGCTGCGCAGAAAGAGATTGGAGAGGGTCTGTTCCGGGTCCGCGCCCCTGTTGACAATGGCGTTGACCGCCTCGCAGATAGGCAGTTCCACGCCGTGCTTTTGGGCGAGGGCTACGATGGCCGCTGCCGTGGACACCCCTTCGGCCAGCTCGTCGTAGGACTCCCCGCGGACAAACAGCTCGCCGAAGCGCCGGTTGTGGCTGTGAGGGGAAAAGAGGGTAGCCTCGTAATCGCCCAGATGGGCCAGTCCGTAGGCCGAGATGGCATTCCCGCCCATCGCGCCGATGAGGCGGGAAATCTCCCGCGTCCCGCGCGACATGAGCGCCCCCTTGAGGGAGGAACGGCCCAGTCCGTCGAGCATGCCGGCCGCGATGCCGACCACGTTTTTAGCCGCCGCGCCCAGCTCATTGCCGATGAGGTCGGTCCCGTAGTAAAAGCGGATCAAATCGCTCGAAAAGGCGTGGACCAGGCTCCGCTTGACGGCGTCCTCGGCCGAGTCGATCACCATGCAGTTGGGGATGCCCTGCGCAAAATCCTGCACATGGCCGGGCCCCACCCAGATGGCGACGTGTACCCCGCGCCCGGAGAGCTCCTCCTCCACGACCTCACTTAAGCGCTTGCCCGAGCTGATTTCCAGTCCCTTCATGCACAGGACCAAGGTTTTGCCCTCAAGCGGGCAGGCGGAAAGCCTTTTGCAGAAGCCGCGCAGCTGCTGCGCGCTGATGGCCAGAATCACCGTCGCGCTTTCGAGCGCGCGGGAAAGGTCGCTTGTCAGGAGGATGGACTCCTCAAAAGAGATCACCGGATTGCGCCGCGTAGCGCGCAGCGCTTCAAAGCGAGGAGAGCCCTCACGGCCCCAGAGGACGACCTCCTTGCCGATTTTATTCAGATACCAGGCGATGAAGGAGCCCCATCGCCCGCAGCCCAAAACCGAAACCTTCATGTTGCGCTCCATTCCGTCATCCCGCATCTGTTTTTCAGCAGCGCTTTGCGGGAAGGCCGCTGCCGTCAATCTGCATCCTACCTTTCATACCACAGAATGGAGAATTTTTCAAGTCCCTGCGTGTCGGACCGGAGAAAAAGGCGCAAAAAAGAAACCGCAGCCAAAGCTTTCTCTAGAGGCGTCCGGCCGCCGGTTTCTTTGCTTTTCCATGCTTTCGCCCAAAGGAAAATCCCGTAAGGCGCGCCTCCCGGCGTTTTCCATCCGTGTGACGTCGCCAAGGGGTCGTAAAACACCTGACCGCCTACTGCGTTTCCCCGGTTTCCGCCGCCTCGCCGTCCGTCCGGTTTGCCCGGTCCGTTTGCTTTTTCGGGTCCTTGCTGAACAGCTGCTTGAGGCCCATCAAAAGCAGCAGCGCGCCGAAGAGCTTCCCCAGCAGATCGTTTTGCAGCTGGCCCGAAAGCAGCGTCCCCAAATAAGCGCCCACCACGCCCAGCGCGGCGCAGGGAAGGCCAGTCTTCCAGACGATCATCTTTTTTTTGATGTAGTAGATGAGGGCGACCACCGCCGTGGGCAGGAAGAAGATCAGGTTGATGCCCTGCGCCACGCCCTGCTCCACCCCGGCCATCAGGGTCAGGTAAATGATCAGAATACCGCCGCCGCCCATGCCCATTGCCCCAAGAATGCCGGAAGCGGTGCCCGCCAGGGCGATCCAAAGCCAGTTCATCGGAAAAACATCCGCACGGCCGCCCAGATCATGAGCGCGCCGAAAATGCGGTTGAGCCACACGCTGCTGATCTTGGGCAGCAGCCATGCGCCGATCACCGAACCGACCACGCCCCAGGCAAGGTAGGGCGTTGCGTCGGAGAGCTGGACCCGTCCCGACGTCAGGTAGAGGACGGCGCTCAGCAGCGCGATGGGGAAAATGACGGAGACCGACGTCGCGTGCGCCTTTTGCGCCGTCAGCCCGGATTTTTTTAAAAGCGGGACCACAATCATCCCGCCGCCCGCGCCGAGCAGGCCGTTGAGCGCGCCGGCCAGCATGCCGCCGGCCGCCGTGAGCCATTTCTTCATACGATCAATCACTCCCTGCCGTTTATTGTTCCCGATTTTTGCGGTTCATACCAAAACGGGGGAGAGAAAGGAAGGCGGAGCTTGCCCGGCGCTCTGCCTGCTTTTTTTAAAACGGCGCGGCCGTCCCTCAGTTTTCGTTCTCAGGGGGAACGGCCTGGCCGTCCTCCTGTTCTTCCAGCACTTCCAGAGCAAGGCGCACAGCTTGGATCACAAAGACGGAGAACAGGCGGTCTGTCCCATGTATGGCTTTTTCCACCTCGGTCAGCAAATCGTTGGGAAAGCGGATGGTTTTGCTGGTGGTGGCCGGCACAGAGGGGAGTTTGAATCGGTAATGCTTCTCTTTCCGCGCTGCTTCTGATTCCGAGTATAAATGCATGCTGTCATCTCCTCCAAAGCCATTGTACACACGATAAAATAAAAATGCTGGGGTTTATTTATAGTGAAATAATAGAAAAATAAATGCTGGTAAAAGCTATTTGCCTTTCTCATTATCTCCATTATATTATTTTGCAGCCAAAAGTCAACAAATAGTTGACCAAAGCGCACGATCTGGAAACCTATTTTGAGATATAATGGGTAAAAGGGTGATGAAGCAATGAATATTGATCATTTTGGAGTAGTGCTAAAAACACTCCGCACAAGTCATAAGCTGACGCAAAAAGAGCTGGGCTTACAGGTAGGATTGTCAAAAGCGGCTATCAGCAAATATGAAAACGGAGTAGGCTGCCCAACCTTAGAGGTGCTCACACAGCTTGCAGCTTATTTCGGCGTGACCACGGATTATTTACTGGGCGTGGAAAGGGAGGGAACGATTGATGTATCGCATCTTTCGGACTCCCAAATAGATACCGTTTACCGGGTCATTGCGGAATTCAATAAGGCGAATCAAAAATAAAAAAGAGAGAAGAAAGGCGGACATGCGCCTTCTCTTCTCTCTTTTTACATTTGTGGGGGTTCTTACAGGGTGGGAAGCTTCTGCGCAGGCTTGAAGCGGGGCCGGACCTGACTGGGGGAGAGCTCCGGCTCGCCGAAGAGCCTCCACAGCCAGCGGATGGAAAGGTCCATCCATTGGGCGAAGTCGGCGTCCACCTGGTCGCCGCTGCCGTTGCTCGTCAGCGCCGTTCCCAGCGCCAGACCGTGCGCCGCGTTGGGGAAGATGTGCATCTCGAAGGGGATATCGACAGACGCCATGGAGGCGGCGAAAGCAAGGCTGTCCTCCACCGGGACGGCGTCGTCCATATAGGTGTGGAAGAGGAAGGCCGGAGGGGTATGCCCGCCCACATGGAGCTGACAGTTTAACAGATTGCGGGTTTCGGCCTCGTCCCGGCCGCCGATGAGGCGGGGCGTCGCCTTGTGGGCGTCCATCCAGGCGGTCGAGATGACCGGATAGCCCAGAATCAGGGCGTTTGGACGGTTCTTCTCGCCGGAGACGCCGGCGGCCTGCTGAATTTCCGGACGGTTCCAATGCACGCCGAGCGAGGCGGCCAGGTGTCCGCCCGCCGAAAAGCCGCCCACGGCGATCTGATCGCTCAGCACGCCCCATTCCTCCGCCCGGGAGCGGATGAGGGCCATCGCCTGAGAAAGCTCGACAAGCGGCTGGGGGAAGGCCGCGGCCTCGCCCACCGAGTAGCGCAGCACGAAAGCGTGAAAGCCCGCCGCCAGATAGCGCAGCGCGATGGGGTCGCCCTCTCTGGGGGAGCAGTACTCATATGCGCCGCCCGGGCAGACGACCACGGCCGGCCGTTTTTTCCAGATGGGGAGTTCCGGGACAGCGTCGTGCAGATAGGCGGTCAGAGTCACGCGTCCGTCTCCGGAGAGATCCAAAAATTCTTTTCGCATACCGATTTACCTTCCTTATGTATGTTTTGATTCCCGGCGGATGTTTTCCCGAATCGTATCCAATACCCGGCCGCCCGCCTGATGACCAAAGAGAAGCGCGGCAGCATCTTGATCGAAACTGCGGCGCCGGTTTGTAAAAAAGCCCGCCTGGCCGTAATGCGCAAAAGATAACCTGCCTACGAAAAAGCAGGTGGGTGCCCGCCCTCCGGTTTCGCGCTCCCTTCATCCAACCCGGGGCGAACCCGGGCCGGGAGGTCTGCAATCCACCGGCGGAGCCAAGCTCCCGAAGAAAACTTGTAGGGTTATTTTAGCGACAGTCCACGCACCAGGCAGGGGATACACCATACTTTTGCTATTCTTCCAAATTGGTTCCGAAAGATGCGCGCACCCTGCGGATTATTCTTCGTCCTCAGCTTCGTCCGAATCGTCCTCGTCGTCGTACAGCTCGTCAAAGCGGCTTTCAAAAATCTCCGCCAGTTGGTCGAGGAGCTCGTCGTCCTCCACCTCGGCCAGCTGCTGCTCGCCGTCCTCTTCAATCGCTTCGAAAATATAGTAAGTGCCGTCACCGTCTACAATATCTTCGGGCTGCTCAAAGGTGGGAAGCAAGGCGTAGTAACAACCGTTCTCGTTTTCAATGACATCGAGGATTTCAAACTCATGTTCGTTGCCCTCGTCGTCAACCAGGGTCAGCAGATCGGCGGCAAACTCGTTGTTCATTCCATTTCACTCCTTTTATAGTGGTCCGTATCTTCATTTTACCGTTGACTTGGAATGAAGTCAATACAAATATTTATTTGCAGTTTGTTCATAGAATCACAATAATTAAATTCAAAAAAGTATTGACATCCTACAATCCTGTGGTATAATAAAATCAAGAAAAGGAAATAACAGTAACAGACAAGAAAAGCACTGAAAGGAGGCGAGTCCAATGGACGATTCATCTTTGCCACGGAAAAGCGCTTCGGTTCTGTTGGCCGAAGCCCCCGGAGGGAACCATTTTTAAGCAATAGGCAAAAGAAACGGGGAAACACACCGTCCGCACTCCGTCGAGATCGAGGCACTGCGGAAAAGGGTTCCTGATTGATGCCGAATACCGGCAAGCTGGCGCTGAAATGTCCGGGAAAGAATGCGTTGCACCTGTGGCAGCCTGGAAAGACGGAACGCAACGGCGGCGCAACGAAAACGAAACGCAAAAAGCCGCGGTTTCCATGGCGCATTCTCACAACAGATCATAATAGATAGATTTTAACCCCTCCTTCTCCAGGGTTTCGCACTTTCATAAATCACATGGCAGCCGTTCCAGAGCAAAGGACGGTCGCCGTTGGAAGGCGGAACAGGGTTCTTCGTAAAACGAAAAACTAAGCATAAAAGGGAAGTCCTTCGTAAAATGCCCGGAAATGGAGTGCGGTACGGTAAGCTCTTTCTAAAAAGGCGGATCCATTCGATCAAAACCGATAGAAACGGGTGAGTCCAAAGATTTATTTAATGTGATGCAATTCAAATTCTTACTCTAAGGTGATTCCAATGCAGAAGTTTGCAGAATAACCCAAATGAAACTGAGTAAGGGTGAGTCCAAAGTACAGTTTAAATCATTCGTGATAATCCTAAAAGACAATTGAATCATGGGGAGCAGCAAAAGAAGATTTTTGTTGCTCCCTTTTTTATTAGGTAAATTTTAACGTATCCGAAAGAGGTGCTGAAGATGTTTGTGCCCGGAACGCGCGGGAGAAAGGTGTTTGCGGTGACCTCTCTCGTCCTCGCCGCTCTGTTCTTTCTGTGCTTTGCGGTTCATTTTTCCTGCCCGGTTTTCCACAACCTTTCCTGGAGGAGTGACTTTGAATCCAACGGCAAGGACGAGCTCTACAACACGGGCGTTCCCATGGAGGAGATGAAGCTCAGCGGCATCCGCGGCCTCTTCCCGTTCACGAGTGCAGAAGCGTTGACGCAGGACGCCAACGCCCGGGAAACGGTCTATGAAATGGAGCTTCCGGGGGATGTGCATTACTACACCCATCTGGGAGACGAGCGTCCCGCGCTCACCCTTCCTCAAGGAACCAGGGTGTTCTGGGCGCGCGACGGAAAGTGGTCCACCTACTCCTCCGTCGGCTACGGCGTGGTCAGCTACCCGAGCTACGACAAGGGCTGGCGTTACACCCGCCCCTTTCAAACGGTGGACGAAGACGAGAAGAGCGAAACCTACTACTATGTGCGTCTGGAAGAGCTGGAGCAGGCCGCGGAGGAGGTCATGCGCATCAATGACCGCCTTCGGAAAAATTATGGGGGAGATGTAGCCGCGTGGACCCTCACGCGGACGGTGGACGATATGCTCCATGCCTACGGCGTCTATCTTTCCCCCGACCTCATGCGGGAGGTCTTCACGGCGGCGGACGCGGCGCTGCTGGGCGCTTCCCTGCTGTTTTTGCTGTTGTTTCTCGTGCTCAGAAGGCCTCCGCGCAGGCGTGTGCATCATAAGGCCAGGGGGGATTACTCCCGCCCGCCGGAGGAAGCGGCGCACTGACCCCGGTCCCACAGGTCCTTCGGTATCCAGAGGCCCCGGTGATTTTCACCGGGGCCTCGTTTTGCAGCGTCCGCATGGGCGTTCCGTTCCGCAGACGCCCTCTTTTACCGCCTGAAGAAATAAAAAAGTGTAAAAAGCACTTGACAAAAAGGAGAACAGCATATATAGTTAATTACATAAGTAATGAACCATTTAACAGAGAGGCGGTGATCGGTTGCAGCTCAATTTAACGAGCGAGGTTCCCATCTATTTGCAGATAGCGCAGTCGATTGAGAACGACATCGTCCGCGGCGTTTTTCCCGAAGAGACCCAAATCCCCTCCACCACGGAGGTCTCCCTGACCTACAAAATCAATCCCGCCACGGTGGCAAAGGGATTCAATCTGCTGGTGGACGACGGACTGATCTACAAGAAACGGGGCGTGGGGATGTTTGTGTCTCCGGGAGCGAAGGAACGTCTGCTGGAGCGGCGCAGGAAAGACTTTTATGAAAAGTTTATCCGCTCGCTGCTCGAAGAGGCCGAACGGCTGGGCATCCGCCGCGCGGACTTGATTCACATGCTGGAAAGGGGCAACGACCAATGAGCACCATTGAAGTAAACAAACTGTCCAAATATTACGGGGATGTCTGTGCGCTGCGGGACATCAGCCTCCGACTGGAGGAGAACAAGATTTACGGACTTCTGGGCCGCAACGGGGCCGGAAAGACCACCCTGCTGGAGCTGATTACCAACCGCCGCTTCCCCACATCGGGAGAGGTCACAATCGACGGAAAGAGCGTCCGGGAAAACGACGACGCCATCGGCCGCATCTTCTGCATGACCGAGCAGAACCTTTACCCGGAGGAGATGACCATCGCCCGGCTGTTCCGCTGGACGGCGGAGTTTTATCCCACCTTCAACACGGACTATGCGCTGGAGCTGGCCAAAAAATTTGAGCTTCCCCTGCGCAAAAAGATGAAGTCCCTCTCTACCGGCTACACCTCCATCGCCAAGCTGATCGTCACGCTCGCGTCGGGCGCGCCCATCCTGATTTTTGACGAACCCGTTCTCGGGCTGGACGCCCACCACCGCGACCTCTTCTACCGCGAGCTGCTTTCCGGCTACATGGAGCAGCCCCGGACGGTCATCCTCTCCACCCACATCATTGAAGAAATTTCCGACCTCCTGGAGCGGGTTATCATCCTTCGGGACCATGAAATCGCTGTGGACGACAGCGTAGAAAACCTTCTGCGCTCGGGCTACTCGGTCTCGGGCGCCGAGGAAGCGGTCCATGCGTTTATCCGCGGCAGGCGCTGTCTGAACATTGACCGCATGGCGTCCTTTGCAAGCGCCGCGCTTCTGGGAACGCTCAGCGAGGAAGACCGCTCCCGCGCCGCCGAGCTTGGCCTGGAACTGGGCGCGCTCGAGCTGCAAAAGCTCTTTATCTACCTGACCAATGAGGAGGCAGCCTGATGAAAACCATCAAAATGACCCGCTATTTTCTGGAGGAGATCGCCCGGTCGGTCGCGATTTTTTACGGCGTTATCCTCGCCGTGATGACTTTTCTGATCGTCCTG
>CABSLJ010000117.1 GCA_902478455.1 uncultured Oscillospiraceae bacterium
GCCCGAAAGGTCCTCCTTGATCAGGAAGCGGTAGATGGTCGCCGGGGCGCAGAAGGTGGTCGGATGCAGGCGGATGATCGCCTCCAGCATATCGTGCGGGTGGAATTTTTCGGTGTCGTAAGCGCCGACGGCGGCGCCGCAGATCCACTGGCCGTAGATTTTGCCCCAGGCGAACTTGGCCCAGCCGGAATCGCTCTGGGTCAGATGGACGGTGTTCTCCCGCACCTGCTGCCAATATTTGGCCGTGGTGATGTGTCCCAGAGGAAAGGCGAAGTCATGCCAGACCATCTTGGGCATGCCGGTGGTGCCGGAGCTGAAATAGATAAGCATGCGGTCGTCGTTGGTCACGGCGTCCTCCCCTGTGGGACGGGTCCAGTCGGCCGAGGCGGCGTACAGGCCCGCGCCGTAGTCGAGAAAGCCCTCGTCCGGATAGGTCTCAGGGCCGAGGGTGGAGACGACGGGCGGGTCTTCACATTCGGGAAGAGCGGCACGAATATGGCCGACGATCTCCGAGTCGGAGACAGAAACGATCATTTTGACGCCGGCGGCGTTGCAGCGGTAGTAGATGTCCTTGGGGGTCAGCTGGTAGGTAGCGGGAATGCAGGTGGCGCCCAGCTTGCACAGACCCACCATGGAGAACCACACTTCAGGGCGCTGCTTGAGGATGAGCATAACGACGTCGCCCTTTTTGATCCCCTGGCTCTTGAAAAAGTTGGCCGACTGGTCGCTCAGGCGCTTGACGTCGGAGAAGGTGTAGGATTTCATGTCGCCCGCGTCGTTGGTCCACAGCAAGGCGAGCTTGTCCGGTTCGTCGGCGGCCCAGCCGTCGACGATATCATAGCCGAAATTAAAATTTTCCGGCACGTTGATGGTGAAGTTTTCCTTGAGGTCCTCGTAGGAGGAAAATTCGATGCGAGGACAGTATTTGTTGAGCATCCGGTTCATTGTCTTTCTCTCTCCCCTTATTCCTTGATGACGGTCAGAAAGGTGGCGGGACCGTCCATCGCCGATTGTCCGTGGGGCAGCCTGGGATTGAAATAGATGCTGTCCCCCGCGTTGAGAATGTGCTCCCTGGCGTCGATGGTCACCCTGACCTTGCCGGAAAGCACATAGTTAAACTCCTGTCCGCCATGGGTGACCAGAGGGGCGGGCTCGTCGTCCGGGGAGAGCATGACGAGCAGCGGCTCCATTTCGCGGCCGATGAAGTTGAAGGCAAGGCTCGTGTAGGAGTAGCCGGGGTAACGTTCCACGTCGGCCCCCTCGCCGCTCCTCGTGACGGAATAGGTGTTCATTTTGGGCGCTTCGCCGGTGATGAGCACGGTGAAATCGATGCCGAGGATGTTGGCCATATCGTACAGGGCGCTGATGGGAATGTCGTGTTCGCCGCTTTCGTACTGCTCGTATTCCTCCAGGCTTACATCGAGGCGGCGGGCCATCTCAAAGGAGCTGATATCCAGAATTTCCCGCAGCTCACGGATGCGGCGGGGTATCTCACGAAGGTTCTGCTGCATAGATACACATCCCTTTCCAGAAATAAAATCCACATTTGCCGCGGTTCTCCATCCGGTGCAGACCGGGAGAGGACGAAGCCGTCCCCGCGCGCAGGCTTTGGACGCAAGCGCGGCCGTTGTTTTCTAGTATATCATATTTTGCGGGAATGGGAACGGTGAATTTTGCAAACTTCCCGTCTTTTCGGCTGTGGGACGCACGAATCCCCCGGGACGAAAGGCAAAAGGCATATTTCTCCGCACGCAGGACACGCCGGGCCGCCAAGAAAAATAGAAGCCCGCAGCTTTGCGGGAAGGCCTGTTTGTGGTACAATAGCGCTAGAACTATCGGGAGGGTGAAGGTATGGCGCGCTTTTTTGTGGAGTCGGTCGCAGGGGACAGCCACGTCCTGACGGGAGCCGACGCGGCGCACGCGGCGAAATCGCTGCGTATGCGGGCAGGGGAACGGCTTACCCTGTGCGACACGGCGCAAATGGAGTACGACTGCGTGATCCGGTCGGTCGAAGAGGGGGCGGTGCTGCTCGACGTGACGGACAAGCATCCGAGCGCCGCCGAGCCGGGAGTTCGGATCACCCTCTACCAGGGGCTGCCCAAAGGGGACAAGATGGACCTGATCGTCCAGAAGGCGGTCGAATTGGGCGTCTTCCGCGTTGTGCCGACGCTGTGCGCGCGGTGCGTCTCCCGGCCGGACGCAAAAAGCCTGCGCAAAAAGCGGGAGCGCTGGCAGAAAATCGCCGAGGAGGCGGCCAAGCAGAGCGGCCGCGGGAGGATTCCCGAGGTCGGAGAGGCGCTGGAGCTTCAGGAGGCGCTGGCCGAAGCGGCGGGGGAGGACCTGCTTCTGCTGTGCTACGAGGGCGGCGGACGGAAAATCAGCGCGCTGCTGCCCGCGGGGGCGCGCTCGGCGGCGGTCTTCATCGGCCCGGAGGGCGGCTTTGAACCGGTGGAGGCCGAGGCCGCGTTGCGCGCCGGCGGCTGCCACGCCACGCTGGGCGCGCGTATCCTCAGAACCGAGACGGCTCCGCTCGCGGCGCTTACCGCCCTGCTGTGCGCGGCGGGGGAGCTGTGAATCCTTGCCCCTGCCGGAGGGAAAGTATCAAACAGGATGTTTTTTTGTGGAAACACGTGATATGCTAGACTTGTCCGATACAACGAAGTTTGGGAGGTTTGCGTATGAAGCTGATTTCATGGAACGTCAACGGCCTCAGGGCCTGCCTCGGCAAGGGCTTTGCCGATTTTTTTAAGGAAGCGGACGCCGACCTGTTCTGCGTTCAGGAGACCAAAATGCAGCCGGGACAGGCTGAATTCTCGCCTGAGAGCTATCATCAGTACTGGAACAGGGCCGAAAAAAAGGGCTATTCCGGCACGGCGGTCTTTTCCAAGGAGGAGCCGCTGCGCGTCTCCTATGGGCTCGGTCTGGAGGAGCACGACCATGAGGGCCGGGTGATCACCCTGGAATTCCCCGCCTTCTTCCTGGTGAACGTGTATACGCCCAATTCTCAGGATCAGCTGGCGCGGCTGCCCTACCGCATGGAGTGGGAGGACGCCTTCCGGGCGTATCTTTTGGCGCTCAACGCGGAAAAACCGGTCGTGGTGTGCGGGGATATGAACGTCGCCCACGAGGAGATCGACCTCAAGAATCCCAAAACCAACCGGAAGAACGCCGGCTTCAGCGACGAGGAGCGGGCAAAGTTCGGCGCGCTTTTGGATTCCGGCTTCCGGGACACCTTCCGCACGCTCTATCCCGACCGGCGGGACGCCTACACCTGGTGGTCCTACCGTTTCCATGCGCGCGCCAACAACGCGGGATGGCGCATCGACTATTTCCTCGTCTCGGCGCGTCTGATGGATCAAGTGGAGGATTCCCTCATCTATTCCGATGTGCAGGGCAGCGATCACTGTCCCGTGGGACTGCTGCTCGGGCTATAAACGGAAGGCGCGCTTTCGCCGGAGACCGTCCCGGATAAATTCGCCCGCTTTGGTATGAAACCGGCTCTGCCGGTTCAAAATAACGGCAACGACAGTGGAGGTGCAAATTATGTCAAAACATCAAAAGTTCTTTCGGTGCAGCATCTGCGGCAATCTGGTGGGCCTGGTCCACAACGGCGGCGGTCCGCTCGTCTGCTGCGGCAAGCCCATGGATGTGCTTGAGGCCAACACCACCGACGCGGCGCAGGAGAAGCACGTGCCCGTGATCTCGGTGGAGGGGAACACGGTGCATGTCTGTGTGGGCAGCACGCCCCATCCGATGGGGGAGGAGCATTCCATCGAATGGATTTACCTGGAGACCAGCAAGGGGGGCCAGCGCAAGAGCCTGCCCAAAAATCAGAGTCCGGAGGCCTGCTTTGCTTTGACCGAGGATGAAGAGCCCAGAGCGGCCTTTGCTTACTGCAACCTGCACGGCCTCTGGTCGGCCCAGGCGTAGAAAAGGCTTCCGGAAGGGCTGCGCCTTGTCCCGCGTGGGAGGTGGGCGCTTCAAAACAGCAGCGGAGAAGGGGCGCACGAGTGTGCGCCCCTTTGAATATCACCGAGCAGGCAAGAAAAATCCCCCGGTTGAACCGGGGGAGGGTAAAAATTTTATGGCGTTTTTGGAAAGCGGCCTATTTCCCGGCGCGTTCTCCGGTTTCCTCTCTGGGAGGAAAGGTACAGTTGTTGTAGGTATGGTTTCCGTTGTTGTTGCCGATGCCGTTCTTGGCCGGGGAACACGCCAGACCGATGACGATGCCGGTCATCAGGCAGAGGATGGAGGTTAGAATCGCGGTCGATTTGTTCATTTGATATTCCTCCCGTTTTATTTCCTAATTGATTTTATCCATTGCGTCGGGTTCGTTTTTGATGTGCCGCAGCCACGCAAGCGGGAGAAGGAGCGCCAGGAGTACATAGAGGCACAGCGCGCCGACAGAGGTCCACACCAGCGCATAAAATCCACAGCCGCACAGGAACAGCACGACGGGAAGCAGCAAAAAGAAGAGCGCGCCGCAGAGGAGGGAAATCCATCCCGCGCAGCGGTTGGCCGCTTTCCACGCCCGCTCGTCCGTCATGGCTTGGCGGAAGTGATAGCCCACCTCGGTGTTGGGAAAGACGGAGTGCTTTTTGATCAGCATCCATCCGAGCAGAAGGCAGAAAATCAGGCAGAAGCCGTTGAAAATCCAGACAAAGGCCATGAAAAAACACCTCTTCACCCGTCAGAAGGCCCAGTTTCCGTTGACAAAAATGGGAATTTCCCTGCCGTCTTTGGTTCTGCCGGTGATGGAAAGGTCGCGGGTGCCCACCATAAAGTCGACATGGGTCAGGGAATCGTTGAAGCCGGCCGCCTCGCGCTGTTCAGGGGTCATTTTGTCTGCGTCTTTCAGGCAGGAGGGATAGGCGCTGCCGATGGCGAAGTGACAGGAGGCGTTTTCGTCGAACAGGGTGTTGTAAAAGAGAATGCCCAGATTGGAGATACGGGAATCGTAGGGAACCAGGGCGATTTCCCCCAGGCGGAGGGCTCCCTCGTCGGTATCGAAGATGGATTTCAGGGCTTCGTAGCCGGTCTCGGCGGAAAAATCGGTCATTTTGCCGTCCCGATAGGTGATGGAAAAGTTGTCGATCAAATGGCCGCCGTAGTTGAGGGGCAGGGCGCTTTTGAGGGTGCCGTTGACGCGGTCCTTATGGGGCAGGGAGAAGACCTCCTCGGTCGGAATGTTGGGCATGTAGAAAACGCCCTTTTCGTCAAGGTCGCCGCCGCCGCTCCAGATGTGATGCTCCGGCAGGCCGACGGTGACGTCGGTCCCCAGGGAATTTTGGTAGTGCAGGGAATCAAACTGCATCTCGTTGAGATATTCGGTCCGCCGGTGAAGCTGCTCGTTGTGCTGTTTCCAGGCGGCCACGGGGTCTCCCTCATCCATGCGCACACAGGTGAAGATGGCCTCCCAAAGCTTTTCGACCGCCTCCCGCTCGGAGAGATCGGGGAAGACCTTTTTCGCCCACCCCGCGGTGGGGATGGAGAGAATGTTCCAGCGCACCCTGCCGAGCATGCGGGCGTCGGTCATGGGACGGGTGGCCGCGCGCGAAGCGCGGGTGCGCGCCGCCGCCTTTTCGGGGTCGGCCCCCTCGAAAATATCGGGGTTGGAGGCGGCGATGCTAATCATGACGGCGTCGCGTTCGGCGTAGTAGTTGACCGAATCGGCCAGCCATTGGGGGATGTCCTTCAGGGTCTCCAGAGAGGCGTTGTCCAGCCGGATGCGCTGGAGGGCCTCGTCGTTGTAGTGGACGACGACGTCCCTGGCCCCATGGCGGAAGGCGGCCGCGGCGATTTCGCGCGCGAAGTAGGCGCATTCGCAGGGGGACTGCAGCACAACCTCCTGCCCCTTTTGCAGATTGACCCCCACACAGACGGCCAGCTCGGCATATTTTTCCAGCTTCTCTTGAAAATTCATACAGCATGCTCCTTTGTCAGTCGATGGGCGCGCAGCGGAAGGAAAGATGCGCGCGGATGGTATATTTTACCCACCAAGGGGCGGGAATATTTCCGTTTTCCGGGCGATTTTCCGCAGAAGCCGTCCGGGGCGGGAAAAAGAGCGCGACCTCCTGCCGCCCTTATTTTACGCCGGAGGCAAAAGCTTTGCAAGAGAGGCTTGAGGGAAAGACCGGAAAAGAGTATAATGAATTCATACGTCAGACGTGCTTTGCATTTTCCGCCGCGGGACAATACGGGCGGTCGGGAACCGGCGCAAACGGAGCGGACGGTCCGGAGGTTTTGCCGCGCATGGGCGGCGACAGAAAGGAAGGAAACGCTATGGACGAAAACGGGCAGATCATCCTGGGCAAACGCATTGCCGAAACGATGGAAAATCTCCGCAGAAATCGCATGCAGCCTTATTTTGTCACCTCGAGGACGGAGGTCGTGCCCAAGGTGCAGGAGCTTTTGAGGGAGGGGGACACGGTCGCCGCCGGTGGATCGATGACCCTGGAGGAGACGGGGGTGCTCGCCCACCTGCGCAGCGGCAGATACAGATTCCTCGACCGCGGCAAGCCCGGACTGAGTCCGGAGGAAATCCGCGCCGTTTACACGGGCGCCTTCTCGGCCGACGCTTACCTTCTGAGCGCCAACGCCATCACCCAAAACGGCGAGCTTTACAATGTTGACGGCAACTCCAACCGCGTGGCGGCGCTGCTGTACGGCCCGAAAAGCGTCATTGTGGTGGCGGGCTACAATAAGATTGTCCGCGATCTCGACGCGGCGGTCAACCGCGTCAAGTTTACCGCCGCGCCGGCCAACTGTGTGCGGCTCGACCGCAACACCTACTGCCTGCACAAGGGACGCTGCGCCTCCATGGAGCATTCCGGCGCCTGCATGAGCGACGGCTGCCGCAACGACGACCGCATCTGCTGCAGCTATGTGGTCTCCGCCTTCCAGCGGGAGGCTGGCCGCATTAAGGTCATTCTGGTCGGCGAAGAGCTGGGCTATTGAGGCTGTTTCAGGACCTCCCGATTGTTGTTTTATATTCGTATTCCCACGCGCAGGACGTCGAAGGCGTCCTGCGCTTTGATGTCGTGGCAAAAGATTCGGAAAAAGATTGATTGGAAGCGGTGCGGAGTGATATAATAAATCATTAAGCTGCCGTATGCTGCTGAAAGAAAAAGCGGGAACGGCTTGCAAAAAGCATTCTGTCAGAGAAAGGGAGGCGCTTGGATGGACGTCCGTGCAGGCGACATATTGGAGATGAAAAAAGCGCATCCCTGCGGGAGCAAGCGCTTTCTGGTGCTGCGCTCGGGCATGGATTTCAAAATCCGTTGCCAGGGCTGCGGACACGAGGTTATGATTCCGCGCGTCAAGGCGGAGAAGAACATCCGCCACATCCTCCGGGAGGAAAACCACGACGAGCTCTAGCGCACCGTGCCTGCGGCTGATCCCCATCAAAATCAGAAAGTGGTGTGCGCAATGTTTGATAAACTGGAAGTCTTTGAACAGAAATACGAGGAGCTCAATGCCCGTCTTTATGATCCGGACGTCGTCTCCGACCAGGAAACCTACAAGGCCCTGATGAAGGAGCATAAGAACCTGACCCCCATTGTGGAGGCCTACCGTTCCTACAGGAAAGCGCGGGAGACGGTGGAGGAATCGAAGCAGCTGCTTTCGGAGGGCGGGCTGGACAGGGAGCTTAAGGAACTCGCCGAGGCCGAACTCGGGGAGGCGGAGGCGGAGATCGACCGCCTGACCGAGGAAATCAAAATTCTCCTGCTGCCCAGGGACCCGAACGACGACCGCAACGTCATCGTGGAAATTCGCGGCGGCGCGGGCGGGGAGGAGGCGGCCCTCTTCTCAGCCGTGCTTTTCCGGATGTACAGCATGTACGCCGAATCGAAGGGCTGGAAGGTCGAGGTGGTGGGCGCCAACGAGACCGAACTCGGCGGCTACAAGGAGATCAGCTTTATGATTACCGGCGAGGGCGCCTACTCACGACTGAAATACGAAAGCGGCGTCCACCGCGTCCAGCGCGTGCCCGAGACCGAGACGCAGGGGCGCATCCACACCTCCACCGTCACGGTGGCGGTGCTGCCCGAGGCCGATGACGTGGAGATCGACATCAACCCCGCAGACCTGCAGATCGACACCTACCGTTCGGGTGGTGCGGGAGGCCAGCACGTCAAC
>CABSLJ010000118.1 GCA_902478455.1 uncultured Oscillospiraceae bacterium
CTCCCGGCCCGAGGATGTCAGTGGCAGCCGCCGCAGCTTGCGCAGTTGCCGCCGCAGGATTCCGCATAGTCGGTCGTCTCTGGGTCCTCCCCTTCGGCCGACTGATTGATGATGGCGTTTACCCGGCGCAGAAGAGCGTCCATCTCCTCGCGCGCCACGTTGTAGGCGGCCATGTTATCATTCTCCATCACGTGGGTGTAGACCTCGCGCAGTTCGAGGTTGAGCTTCTGGAGCTTGTCCTCGTCGCGGTCTTCCTTGTTGGCCTCATTGCTCAGCGCCAGGCGCTTGAGGTTGAATTCTCCGATGAGTTCCTGCAGGGCAGCGTCGTCATCGCTGTTCTGCTTGGCCACCTGCAACGCGAGATAGCGCTCGTCCGCCTGAATCGCCTTGCCGAGTTCTCTTGCCATAGTAATGATATCCATCTGAAATCAGTCCTCCTGTAATTTTATCATTCCGATTCTGTGTTTTGTGCCGGGTCTGTGCGGCTGCCGGAAAAACGGCGTCCGCCGCCGTCCTGCCGGGCTGTTTTTCTGTTGCGTCAGACGAGCTCGCCTTTTAAAATCCAGTTTCTCGCCTTCGTTATGCGGACGTCGGCAAAACGGCCGATGAGCTCCCGCGGACCGGGAAACTCCACGATGATGTTGCCTTCGCTCCGGCCGCAGAGCTCTCCCTCTTTGGAGGAAGGCTCCTCACAAAGCACCCGCAGCACACTTCCCACCATGGAGGCGCACCGCCCGGCCGCTACCTCCTCCTGCACCCGGAGCAGCTCCGAAAACCACGCTGATTTTTCCTTGGCGGGCACGGGGTCGTCCATCTTTGCGGCGGGGGTACCTACGCGCGGGGAAAAAATAAAGGTAAAAAGGGAGGTAAAACCCACCTCGCGGACCAGATCCAACGTTTCTTCAAATTCCTCGTAGGTCTCCCCTGGAAAACCGACGATGACATCGCTCGTCAGGGAGAGGCCGGGCATTCTTTCCTTGGCGTAATGTATGATTTCCAGATACCGTTCCCTGGTATACCCCCGGTTCATTTCCTTTAATACCCGGTTGCTGCCCGATTGGAAGGGCAGGTGCAGGTGACGGCAGACATGGCGGCTTTCGGCCATCGCGTCTATGAGCGCACGGCCCGCGTCCTTGGGATGGGAGGTCATGAAGCGAATCCAGTAGTCGCCGTCAATCTCATCGATGCGGCGCAGCAGGGCGGCAAAATCGATGTTCTCCCGCAGCTTGCGGCCGTAGGAATTGACGTTCTGCCCCAAAAGCATCATCTCTCTGTAGCCCGCGCCGACGATGGAGCGCGCCTCTGCGAGCACCGCCTCCGGTTCCCGGCTGCGTTCCCGGCCGCGGACATAGGGCACCACGCAGTAGGAGCAGAAGTTGTCGCACCCATACATGACGGGAAGCCATGCTTTAAACGCGCCGTCCCGATGGACGGGGATTTCTTCATGGATGAGCATGTCGTCGTACCCTCTCTCAAAGACCCGCTTGCCGCCGCAGAAGACGTCATAGAGCATCTCCGGCAGACGGTGCATGGCGTGGGTCCCGAAGACCAGGCCGACGAAGGGATAGCTTTTCTGAATTTTTTCGGCCACGTGCTCCTGCTCCATCATGCAGCCGCACAGGGCGATGAGCATGGAGGGAAAGCGCCGTTTGAGATTCTTGAGCGCCCCCACGTTGCCGAAGATGCGGTCCTCGGCGTGCTCGCGGACGGCGCAGGTATTGAAGAGGATGAGGTCGGCCTCCTCCTCGTTTTCCGTAAAGGAATAGCCCATCCGGGCGAGGATGCCCTTGATTTTTTCACCGTCGGAAACATTCTGCTGGCAGCCGTAGGTCCTCACTAGCGCCATCGGGACCGCTCCGCGCGCACGCGCGGCGATCGCTTCGGCGGCGAGGGCCTCCAGCTCCCGCAGGTCTTCTCTTGCGGGCTGCTGACTTTCGGACAAAGCCGCACCTCCTATAGTATCCGTATTCTAATTATAATACCATATCCTGCGTTTTTCTTCAAGTATTGCGCTTCTTCGCGGTATGAAAAAAGGGACCGGAAATTCTGCGGCCCCCTTCCTGAAAGGACACGGCAGGGTAAAACGGCCCCTTCCGCCCCCTATTTGGTTCGCGGCTGATACATCCAGGGAATGGTTTTCCACGTCAGAAGCCTTCTGCGCAGCGAAGCGCTCGTCGATTTCCCGGCCTTCAGGAGGGAATCGTAGCCCTTGACGCGGACGGCGCCGCGGATGGCGTTGTAGCCGTTGCCCTCCTTCAAAAGCAGCTCCACGCAGGAAAGGACGGTATCGGGCAGCTTTTCTCCCGCAAAGAGGTCCAGAAGCCGCCTGTCCTCCGGATGCGCCGCCTTGATAAGATTCTGGATGCGCAGCATCGCCTCCACGCGGTCAAAGCAGTAGTTGCCCACCACCTGGCCCTCTCCGCCGGTGATCTCATAAACCTTGTCCCTCGTCATGGGCGTGGGAGACTGGCTGATGTTGTCGGTGGAAAGCAGCACGCGGTAGACAAACTCCTCCGAATAGCCAAAGGAGCAGTCCTCCGAAAAACGGATGTGCTGCTCTGAAAGGAAGCCGCGCCGGAGGAACACCGCGCCGAGGTCGATGGAAACAGCCGAATGGACCAGTCCCGCCACAAGCTCGGGACCGGTGAATTTCTTAAGCTTCATCTTCTGCGCGGCCTTTTCGTCGGGAGCGGCAGCAGCGCCGAAGATGAAATCGGCCTCGGTGCTCAGCGCCGTTTCATAGTAGCCGGAGAAAAAATCCCTGTAAAGCCTGCGCGGGAACAGGAAGGTGACATAATCCCCCGATGCCTTGTACAATCCGGTGTTCAGCGCGCTGGAAAGATTGCCCCTGCCGTTTTGGACCACACAGCCCTTGAGCTGCATATCCTTGATCAGCTGGAGCACCTCGAGCATGCTGCCGTCGGAAGAGCCCATGTCCACCACAAGAAATTCGGCCGGCAGACCGGCGGTCTGCCCCGCCGCGCTGCGCAGAATACCGGTGATCTCATGCTCCATATTGAGCATGGGGACAATAATGGAAAGCGTTGCGGAGTTCAATGTCACCACTCCTCTCCAGAAAGAGAACTCCAGGTGCAGACAGGCGCGCCGCTTCCGCCGCGGGCCTTTGCGGTATATTTCCTGTGAAATCGAAGGTCGTTCTCAGAATAGCGCGCAAAGGCGGCTATCCCCATTTTCTATTGTCGTAAAGAAGGAATTTGCGCAGAAAAAAGTTGAAGAAAAAGGTCAGCACGCCCGCGGCGATCTTGCTGAGCATGTAGAACAGGCGCAACAGGTCGGTAAAAATCCAGAGAAACAGCTCGTTCAGGCCAAAGCCTGCGGCCACAATCGCCGCGGTCAGCGAAATTTCCACCAGCCGCTTTTGAAAGCGGTGCTGCTTAAAAACCAGCCGGTTGCTCAAAAGATAATTGAGCGTCCAGCCCAAGGCATAGCTGACGACGTTGGAGGCGAGGTGATGCAGTCCGAAGCCGCTCGTCAGCAGGAAGAGGATCAGGTAATCGCAGAGAAAGCTTGCCATGCTGACAAAGACGCTCTTAACAAGCTCCAGCGCCGTGGGACCGAATTTTTCCTGCAGCCAGCGACCCATCCGCTCCATGTAAAACCTCTGTAAAAACAAAATCAATTTGTACTCAGTATATCACATTTTGAGGAGATATCCAGTAAATTCTTGAGAAAGCGTTTCGATGGATTTTGTACAGAACAACAAAAGCGGAGGCTCTCCAAAAGGAGTTCTCCGCTTTTTTTGCCAGAAATATAGTTTTTTCTTCGCTCTCCCCGGGGAAACCGAGAGAGCGGACGCCGCCGACGGCCGGATTTTCTAAAAGGAAACCTCCACGCCGCCGGACGGGCGGATAAAGAGCACATGGCAGGTTCCCTCGCCGAAGACCGCTTCGAGCTTTTTGCGGTACTCCTCCAGGCACTCAAAGGGGACAAAGGCCTGAATGGTCCCTGCGAAGCCGCCGCCGTGCACGCGCCAGGCCCCCTTGCCGCGCAGAATTTCCTCCGAAAGGGCCAGCGCGAGGGAGAGCCCCTGCTCCTTCGGCGTGGAGCAGGCAAAGACGTTTTGCAGATACATGTAGGAGGAATAGCCCGACTCTATGGACAGCTGTTTAAAGCGCTCGAAATCCCCGGAGGAGAGCGCCTCGGTCTGCTGACGGACGCGTTCGTTGTCCGCAAAGAAGTGGATGGCTCTGAGCACCGCGCGGTCGCCCAAACCGGCGCGCAATTCGCCGATGCGCGCTTCAAAGTCCGCACGGTCGCAGTCGCGCAGCACCTCATGGCCGAGCGCGGCCGCCACCGCCTTCATCTCCTGCGGCACGGCGGCATAGTCTCCCGTCAGGTCGGAATGGCTGCCGCCCGTGTCCACAATGCACAGCGCATGTCCGCTCTTGGAAAAATCAAAGGGAATCTGTTCGATGACGGGATTCTGCGGATCGAGAAAATCGATGGCGATAAACCCGCCCACGCAGCTGGCCATCTGATCCATCAGGCCGCTCGGCTTCTTGAAATAGACGTTTTCCGCGAACTGGCAGATTTTCGCCGCCTCAACCGCCGGCACCGCGCCGTCGTTGTAGAGGTGGTTGAAAACCGTCAGCACCAGGTTTTCAAAGGCGGCCGAGCTCGAAAGCCCCGAGCCCTTGAGCACGCGGGAGTTGGTGTAGGCGTCAAACCCGCCGATCCGGTACCCCAGCTCCGTAAGCTTCTTGCAGACGCCGCGGATGAGAGAGGCGGAGGTCTCCGCCTCCTCGTCGCGGATGGAGAGGTCGGAAAGGTCGATGACGTCGATCTTGTCGTATTCCGCCGATTTCAGGCGAACGACGCCCTCGTCGTTCGGCGCGGCGGCGGCGAGGATATCCAGATTGACGGCGCCGGCCAGCACCCGGCCGTGATTGTGGTCGGTGTGGTTGCCGCCGATCTCCGTTCTGCCCGGCGCGCTGAAAAAGCGGAAGGCGCGCCCCGCTCCGTAGTGGGCTTGAAAGCCTTCGATCAATTCCTCAAAGCGGGCGCGCGCAAGGGAAAGCTCCTTCGGATCCTCCCCGTAAAGCCCGCGCAGCACCGCTTCGCTCTGCGCCGAGTGAATTTTCTCTAAAGCGGGATGCTTCTCGTTCATTCTGAACATCCTCCAATGCGTCGATTTTTTGGAAAACCGCGAGCAGGCAAAGCTGCTCTTTTTTCTCCATGCCCCTTGGAAGACGGAGAGGAAAGACGGCGGAGAAAAGATCATGAGAATATTATAGCAGAAATGCGCGGCCTGTCCATAAAGAAATCGATCAAATCTCAAAGAGACCTGATCAAATTGTCTCATTTTCCCGCTTCCCCGCACAGCGCCAGAAAGGCGGCCTCGTCCAGAACCGGAACGCCGAGCTTTTCCGCCTTTTGCAGCTTGCTGCCGGCCTCTTCCCCGGCGAGGACGTAGCTCGTCTTTTTGGAGACGCTTGAGCTCACCTTGCCGCCCAGCCGTTCGATCAGCCGGGAAGCCTCGTCCCTGGTATAGCTCGGCAGCGTGCCGGTCAGCACAAAGGTCTTTCCGGCCAGCAGGTCGCTCCCACCCTCGTCTCTGTCCTCACTGAGCTTGAGGCCGAGCGAACGGAAATCGTCTATCAGCAATCTGGTCTGGGGCAGGGAAAAGAACTCCGCCACGCTCAGCGCCATGATTTCCCCGAAGCCGTCAATCGCGGCGATCTTCTCCGCGCCCGCCGAGAAGATCGCTTCAATCTCCCCAAAGGACACGGCCAGCAGCTTGGCCGCCTTTTGGCCGATGTGGCGGATGCCGAGGGCGTAAAGAAAGCGCGCAAGACCGCTTTCCTTGGATTTTTCAAGCGCCTCCACGGCGTTCTGGGCCGACTTTTTCCCCATGCGCTCCAGATTTTCCAGCTGGGATGCCTCCAGGCGGTAGAGATCGGCCGGGGAGGACACCAGCCCCTCCCGCACCAGCTGATCGAGCAGCGCGGGGCCGAGGCCGTCCACGTCCATCGCATCCCGGGAGACAAAATGGATCAGATGGCGCATGAGCTGGGCCGGGCAGCGGGCGTTGTCGCACCGCAGGGCGGCTTCGTCCGGCGCGCGGTAGACAGGAGCGCCGCAGGAGGGACAGACCGCAGGCATCTGGAAGGGTTCTGAGCCGGACGCGTGGGAGACGACGGCGACCACCTCGGGAATGATTTCCCCCGCCTTGCGCAAAACAACGCGGTCGCCGATGCGGATGTCCTTTTCGACGATGAAATCCTCGTTGTGCAAAGTGGCACGGCTGACCGTGGTGCCGGCGAGCAGCACCGGCGCAAAGCGGCCGGTCGGCGTCAGCACGCCCGTTCGGCCGACGTTGATCTCAATCTCCTCGAGCGTGGTTTCCTTTTCCTCCGGGGGATATTTGAAGGCCTCAGCCCAGCGCGGGAATTTGGCGGTGCTGCCCAAACGCTCGCGTTCCGTGAAGTCGTCCACCTTGACGACTGCGCCGTCGATCTGGCAGGGAAGGTTCCCCCGTTGCGCCCCGATGCGCTCAATTTCGGAAAGGACCTCTTCCATGGTGGAGAAGGTGTTGTAGAAGGGAAGCACCGGGAAGCCGAGCGACTTTAAGAAATCAATCGATTCCTTATGCCCGTGCAGCGCTCTGCCTTCGATTCTCTGGATGTTGAAAACGAAGATATCGAGCTTTCGGCCGGCGGTGACAGCTGCGTCCTTCTGCCGCAGAGAGCCGGCCGCCGCGTTTCGGGGGTTCTTAAAAGGCTTTTGCTCATTCAACTCCTGCTCCTCCACAAGGGACAGAAAGCTTTCGTTGGACATATAGACTTCGCCGCGCACCTCCAGGACGGGGAGCCGCTCCGGCAGGGTTTGCGGAATACCGCGGATGGTGCGCAGATTTTCGGTCACGTCTTCGCCGACGAGGCCGTCCCCACGGGTAGAGCCGCGCACAAAGAGGCCGTCTCGGTATTCGAGGGAGACCGAGAGCCCGTCGATCTTGGGCTCGACCACATAGAGAGGATCGGCTACCGCAGCGCGCACACGGCGGTCAAACTCAAACATCTCCTCTTCGGAAAAGGAGTCATGCAGGCTTTCCATAGGAACGGCGTGGCGGACCGGCTCAAACTTTGCCGAGGCGCTTCCCCCCACGCGCCGGGTGGGAGAGTCGGCGTCTGCGAGCTCGGGGAAGTGCAGCTCCAGTGTTTCCAGCTGGCGCAGGAGCATATCGTATTCATAGTCGTCGATCTCCGGCGCGTCCTCGTCGTAATATTTTTTGTTGTGATAGCGGATTTGCTCGCGCAGCCGTTCGGCAAGCTGCGAGGCTTCCTTTGCGTTCATCAGGATTTCCCCCTGTTCTTTTCTTCATACGTCCTTCCTATTGTATCACAAACGGAATGGATTTCCTATGGAGACGCGGCAAAGATATGTGATTTCTAGACTCAAAGCTACAACCTGCTTTTGCTACTCGCCTTTCCGAAGCTGCGCGAAATCTGCTACGTCGGACGCGTTCGCGCCATCGAGACTGGCAAAGACCTCGGGCACGTCTCCCACGATGACCGTCTCCGCAACGGCGACGTTGGTGTCCACCTCTGTGGATACATTGTATCCGGGGATCAGGACGTATATACTCGTGTGTATTTCCAGGGAAATCTGATGCTTGCTCTGGTTGATGCCGGCCGTGGCAAGACTGCTCTTGAACTGGGAGGCCACGCTTCCTGCCAGCGTGACCTTGATGGGGATTTCCGGCCCCCTGTCCCGGAGGAGCTCAATCCCCAGCAGCGTACCGAGCGGGATGCGCAGGCTGCGCTCTCGGGTATCCTGCAGCTGTCTCTTATACACATCTGACGCTGCCGACGATAGAGAG
>CABSLJ010000119.1 GCA_902478455.1 uncultured Oscillospiraceae bacterium
TCTCTATTCGTCGGCAGCGTCAGATGTGTATAAGAGACAGATGCAATGCAGGGCCAGCGTGGTCTTGCCGGAGGATTCCGGTCCGTAAATCTCCACAATGCGGCCCCTGGGAAGGCCGCCGATGCCCAGCGCGAGGTCGAGAGAAAGCGACCCCGTGGGGATGGCCTCCACCTGCATGGCCTCGTTTTGGCCAAGGCGCATAACGGCTCCCTTTCCGAACTGCTTTTCAATCTGACTTAAGGCTGTTTCCAGCGCTTTGCTTTTATCTACCGCCATACGATTTGATCCCTCCGTGTTTTTCCGAACGCGCAATGCGTCTGTCTTTGTAAAAGGGCCTGTTTTATCCATCGAACTTTCATTCGATCTATTATACCACAAAAACGAACAGCAGCCAAGTACCAAAAGCACAAAGATTAAAGTCCCCTGAAAAGCCGTCTCTGCTCGGCTCGCTTTGCCTTCTCTTGCACCGGAAAGGTGCGTTTTCCTGCCTAGAAAACGCACCTTTCAATGGTCGCTTTTAAAAAATCAGGGAGGTCTCTGTGCATCATCCTTCTCGGAGTGCGCAGGATACCTCCCGAATTTTTTATTCTAAAAAATAGAAATCATCTCGCCGCCCAGCATGCGGCTCGTTTTTTCACGCTGCTGTTGCCTTTACTGTTCCAACGCGTGATGCATCGTCTTGAGAGCCCCCGTCTTCTGCAGCGTATAAATCAGGATGCCGGACAGGATGGAGCCGCCCGCTGTGGAAACCAAGAACGGGACGACATAGGCGTAGAAAGCGATCTCACCGGCGCTCTGCCCCATCAGCAGCACTGCCACGGGATAAGCGCACAGTCCCCCCAGCACCGCCGTGCCGAACACCTCGGCGACCAGAGTCAGCGGGACATTCCTTGTTTTCCAGTAGGCCACACCGCAAAGCAGGGCGCCGAGCATGCTGCCGGGAAAGGCCATCAGGCTTCCGAGGCCAAGCAGATTGCGCAGGAGGCTCGCGGCAAAGGCGACCCCGACTCCATACCAGGGGCCCAAAAACACGGCGCAGAGGATATTGACCATATGCTGCACGGGGGCGCACTTGCTGCCGAACACGGGAAAGGAAAACAGGCTTCCGACCACGGCGACGGCGCACAGCAGCCCGGCAATCGCTAATTTTTTGACATTGCTTTTTTTCATCATCGTATCTCCTTAAGAATCATGCAGAGAAAACGGCAATAACAGCGTCGTTTTCCCCAGCCGTACTACGGAACCGGAAAAGGTTCCACAGGGAAAGGTCGGTCGAGGCTCAATGGCCTCCTCTCACGCCGGAACACGGCTTCCCATCGCTGTTACAGTCGCACTGCAGCCGGCCATCAGCCCGCTTGGTAAGGTGCGACGATTGCCAACAGACACAGGGCGCTCCCCCTCTGTCTGTCCCGGAGTCGCCGGGGCGCCGTTTTCACATCCTTTCCTAAGAAGCGTTCTGAAGGCAAAAAAACAGGAGACAGCTTTTGCGGCGTCTCCGAAAAAATCCAAATATGATTTCCTACGGCGGCATTATCCGCATCAGGTTTAAGGGTCGAAGTTTGATGACTTCCTCTCAGCCTGCTTCACAAGCTCCCCTGTGTTTTTCTGAATTATAGCATCTCAGACGGATTTTGTCAACCGAGCGGAGCACACGCCGCCGGTCCGCGGCAATCAACCGGCCCCGGCCGGCTTCCGACCGGCCACCACCCGTTCGATGCCGGCGATGTCCCGTTCCACGCAGATGTCTCGCAGGCCCGCCCGCTCCCACAGCGCCCGCACGGCCTCCGCCTGGCCGACGCCGATTTCCACCGCCACGACGCCGCCGGGTTTAACGGCCGGAAGCCACAGAGAAGCAATGGCGCGGTAGAACCGCAGGCCGTCCGCTCCGCCGTCGAGCGCCAGCGCCGGTTCCCGCTGCACTTCGGCCTGCAGAGAGGGTAAATCCCCCGTGGGGATGTAGGGCGGATTGGAGAGAAGCGCGTCGTAAGCCTCCCGCTCGTTTTCCCCCGGCCCCGCGAGCGCGTCCCCGCGCACCGGCGTCACCCGGACGGCCCCGTTGCGGACGATGTTTTGTTGCAGATAGCCAAAGGCCTCCTCCGAAAGCTCGAGGGAGACGACCTCTCCCTCAGGATAGTAAAGTCTGGAGAGGGCGATCCCCACCGCGCCGGAACCCGCGCACAAATCCAGCGCCTTAGGACGCGCCGTCCGGCCGAGCAGCCGGGCGGCGGTGCGCACCAGGACCTCGGTGTCGTCCCGCGGGACGAGCACTCCCTCGCCCACCAGAAGAGGAAGTCCCATGAACTCCCATTCGCCCAAGAGGTATTGCAGCGGTTCCCCGGCGGCGCGCCTGTCTAAAAGAGCTTCATACCGCCGCCGGGCCGCCGGGTCGGCCTCCCCCCCTCCGCACAGCGGAATCCTGGAACGCTCGATTCCAAAGCAATGGGCAAAAAGACAGGAAGCGTCAAAGGCGGCGCTCTCCACGCCGGCCTGTGACAGCTTCCTTTTTCCCGATTGATAAGCCTCTTTCAGCCTCATGCCTTGATTTTATCCTCTCCGTTTTCGGGGATGACCGCCTTGAGGGCCGAAATGGCCACCTCAATCATGCCGTCGTCCGGCTCCTTGGTGGTGATGCGCTGCATCCACATGCCGGGGGCGGCGATGACGCGGGTGACGACGTTGTCGTACCGGCCGCAGAGGCGGATGAGCTCATAGCCGATGGACATCAGCAGTGGAATACAGAGGATCTTGATCAGTGTGCGTAGCAGAGCGTTGCTGAAGGGGATGAAAAAGCCGATGACGATGCCGAGCATCAGCATGATGACCATGAAACTGGTGCCGCAGCGGGGATGGAAGCGCCGGTATTTCCGCACATTCTCCACCGTGAGCTCCTCTTCGTTTTCATAGCAGAAGATGGTTTTATGCTCTGCGCCGTGGTATTCAAAGACGCGGCGAATTTCCGGCATTTTGGAGCAGAAGACGACGTACAGCAGGAAGATGACGATGCGCAGCGCCCCTTCAAAGATGGAGCGGATCAGCTGCGATTCCCCGACCTGGGGAGCCGCCATGCCCAGCAGATTGAACAGCCAGGTGGGCAGCATAAAAAAGAGCACAACCGCGAGCGCCACGCCCAAAACGGTGGCAATCACCATGAGGACGTTCATCAGCTTGTCTCCAAAGACGCGGGTCAGCCATTTTTCAAATTTGGAGGGTTCCCCCTCTTCCTCTTCCAGACCTGATTTTTCGGCCGAAATCATCAGCGCCTTGTAGCCCATGCGCATCGAATCGATCAGGCTCGCGATGCCGCGCAGAAAGGGGAAGCGGAAAATCTTCCACCTGTCCTTTAAAAAATGGGTCTCCATATATTCGGTTTCCACTTCTCCGCTCGGCAGCCGGACCGCGATGGAGGTCTGCTGCGGACCGCGCATCAGGATGCCCTCCAGAAGGGCCTGCCCGCCGATGGATGTGATGCATTTCGTCTTTTCCCTTGCCATGTTGACTCCTTCCCCAAAAGGCATCGGCCGGCCTTTTGGGCACGTTCCGCTTCCTTCGACTCCATTCAGAGGGATAGTATACAGGATAAATTTGAATAGTGTATGAAGTTCGCCGGGGATTTCCCCCTTTGAAAGAGAAAAAGTTATTCTCCGCCGGCCGCGCCGTCCCCATTCTCCTCCCCCGGGCGGTGAATGACGGGAATCGAGAGGGTCACCGTCGTGCCGACGCCCTCCTCGCTGTCAATCTGCAGGGAGCCGGAGTGGAGGGTCATGATCTCGTCGGCCACGGCGAGGCCGATGCCCGAGCCGCGCTGGGTCTGATTGGCCTTATAGAATTTCTCCTTGATGCGCGGCATGTGAACCGCCGGGATGCCGCAGCCGTTGTCGCTGATGACAATGCGGAGCATTCCCGCGTCCTCCACCACGTTGACGCTGACCGCGCCGCCCGCGGGCGTGTATTTGAGCGCGTTGTCTATGATGTTGATGAACACCTGGCGCAGCCGGTTTTTGTCTCCCAGCACGGGGGACACCATCTCCGGCTCATCGTAGAGGAGGTATTTCTTTTCCGAAAGGGCGCGTTCACGGAACATATAGACCGCCTCGTCGAGCTCGGCGAGAATATCGATTTTATCCATCATCAGCACCATCCGGCCGCTCTGGATGCGGGAGAAATCGAGCAGCTCCTCCACGATGCCGGACAGCCGTTCGGTTTCGCGCACGATGACGCCCATGCCCTTTTCCATGGTCTCGCGGTCGGCCTGGTCGACCTGCTGCATGGTCTCCGCCCAGCCTTTGATGGCGGTCAGCGGCGTGCGCAGCTCATGGGATACCGAGGAGATGAAGTCGTTTTTCATCCGTTCGGCCGTGCCCAGCTCGCCGGCCATGTCGTTGATGGTGTCGCACAGCTCGCCGATTTCGTCATCGTAGACCTTGTCGATACGGGCGTTGAAATCCCCCTGGGCAATCCGCTTGGCCGTAGCGCCGATCTCCCGAACGGGGCTGACGATCGATTTGATGAAATAGGAGCTGGACAGGATGACAAACGACATGACCAGCACGCCGACGAGCACAAGCATGGAGATTGTCATAATAATCTTGCGGTCGGCCTCCTCCAGGGATACGATGTACCGCACCGCTCCGGCGAAGTTGCCGTCGGCGCTGTAGAGCGCCTTGGTGACGGCCATCACCCGTTCGCCGGAGGACAGCCGGCCGTTCCACAGGCCGTACTCGCTGCCCTCGCCCAGCGCCTGGTCGTAATCGGGCATGTTTTCCTGCGTATCGGGCGGAAATCCGGTGGAGGTGAGAAGGATATTTCCCCGGTAATTGAACACCATCAGCTCCATGCGTTCCTTGTCCGGAAAATTCTGTACGTATTCCCGCGCCACCGCATTGAAGTCGGCCGTGCTGCCGGTGTAATCGTCAAACAGATTGCCCAGCGAGTTGATATAGCCGATCATCGTCTGCTGAATGCCGTTGTAATAATAGCCGCGCACAACAAAAGCAAAGCACAATACCAGCGCCAAAAGAATCGCCAGTATCAGCCCCAGGCTGTTGAGAACCCATCGCTTTGTGATGCCCTTGATCGCCATTGATGCCTTCCTCTCGCCGAAAACAGGCTTATACCTGCCACTTGTATCCCAATCCCCACACCGTGACGATGTGGCGCGGATTGCTCGGTTCGTCCTCCACCTTCATCCGCAGTCGGCGGATGTTGACGTCTACGATTTTTTCCTCCCCGAAATAGGCCTCTCCCCACACGTGGTTGAGAATGTCGGTCCGGCCGAGCGCCGCGCCGGGGTTGGAGAAGAAATATTCCATGATCTGAAACTCCACCTGCGTCAGCTCAATGAGCTTGCCCTGCTTGGACAAAGTCCGGTTGCGCAGATTGAGAACAAAATCGCCCGAATGCAGCTCCTCCTTGAAGTTGTTCTCCTCGCGCATCTGGGCGAGCGCCACCCGGCGGTAGAGGGCGTCCACGCGCGCCACCAGCTCGGAGGGGCTGAAGGGCTTGGTGATATAGTCGTCCGCCCCCAGCATCAGGCCGTTGACCTTATCCATCTCCTGGGTGCGCGCGGTCAGCATGATGATGCCGATGTTCCCGCTGCGCTGGCGGATTTCCCGGCAGACGGTAAAGCCGTCGATGCCGGGCATCATGATATCGAGCAGGGCGACGTCATAGCTTTCCGGGTCGGCCTTGAACTTTTCCAACGCCGCTTCCCCCGAATCGGCCTCCACAACGTCGTAGCCCGCGCGCTTGAGGTTGATGACGACGAACTCGCGGATTGCCGTCTCATCCTCCACAACCAGTATTTTTTTCATATTTCATTCCTCCTAAGCTATCAGCGGGGAAATTCAGCCCGACGTATGCGCTTTAACCCGTGGTGGTCAGCTGAAAACGCTCCCTGACTTCCGCTTCACTGAGGGAGAGGCTATGATCCGGCTGCGGCAGAAAAGCGGCAAAGACTTTGTCTCCCTGCTCCCCGACCAGAAAGAAAGGGTCCGTATGGCCGCCCGACTGCCACTCGCTGCGGGTGAAGACCTCAAACCTCAAAAGAGCCGCGCCCATGACGCCCACCCCCTGGTCGTTGGTTACCCATTCATGGAAGGTCAGGGTCTTTACTTTGGCGTCGCTTTTGACGGTGACCACCGTGCGCCATTCGTCCGGCAGAATAAAGTAGTAACCGTCGGTATAGTTGGCCACCATGCTGAATTGATAGACCAGCGTTTTCCCCTGCGGGTCATAATTGTTCCAACTGGTCAGATAATTGGCGGTGTCCGCCGCCGCGTCCGCATAGCCCGGCAGACGGGACATGACCGGCAGATCGATCACTCCATCCCCGTTGATATCGTTGGATACCACGGCGGTGGACCGAAGCGTTGCGTTGAGAGAACTCATCTCCTCGGAAGACAGCGGGGCCACCAGTTTATTCTGCGCATTGTCCCAGTAAACCAGCTCGGAAATATACGCGCTGCCCGGACGGACGCCGTCGAGCACCACGCCGGTCTGGCCGGGGCTGATGGTTCCTACTGCGGAAGAGCCGTAGCGGGTGACCGTGGGATCGAGGCTTGCCGAACCCATAAGCACCAAAGCCGTGGCGGCCTGATTGAAGGAAATCAGCTTGGCCTGCGCTGCGGAAACAGCCTCTGCATTGTTTCCTATGCTGTTCGCTCCGCTGACCGCGGCGATGAGAATCTCCTTGATGCCGTCGCCATTGAAGTCATGCACAAAGATCTCGGAATAGGAGTCCTCACAGGGAATCTGCGCCACCCCGCTCCGACCGTCATAGGCGTAAACCGCCAGCCGGTTGGAAGCGCCTGTATACACGCTCCAGCCGACGATGATCTCCTTGATGCCGTCCCCGTTGAGATCCTCAAAAAAGACGCGGTCCACCTCCGCATCTTGATCGGTAAAATCCCGCAGGGCAGTCCAGCTGCCGTCCACCTTGGCGATGACCATCAGATGGGTTCCCATGTTTTCGCCGTCCGGACGGTAAAAGAGGATGGCCTCTTCGGAGCCGTCCCTGTTGAGGTCGTGCATGATGATGGCCGAGCGGTAGTCTCCTTTTTGGGGATATTTCAGCGTGATCTGATCTCCCGCCTGTTCCTCAAACACCCGCTGGATTTCCGACTTTTCCCCCGTGGGCTTGGGCGGACGCATCAGGTCCTGGGTATTGAAACCGACCAGCCCGCAGCCGGAGCACAAAAAGAGGAGCAGCGCAACCGCCGCCGCAAGCTTTCGTTTCAACCCCGTCACCTCTTTCCGCTTCTTTTTTTCTTTCTCCCGGAATACATATCCATTAGAAACAGCGCTGCCTGTAACAACAAAAACAGCTAAATTCGGCCGAAGCGGCGCCTTCCCGCTGCCGGAAAACAACTTCCGCTCCGGATAAGATTCATTATAACATATCCCCGGTAAAAAAACAGTATCAAAACTGTAACGCTCCGCCCGGCGGTCCGCCTTTTCAGTCCATGGAGCTCGTTTCCGCCTCAAACCGCTCCTTTGTCAGCTCCATTCGGATGCCGCCCCACGCCGACCCGTCGCTCGCAATGTATTCTCCGGCGCTGCGGCCGGTCTCTTCAAATCCCAAGCCCCGATAGCAGCGCACCGCCCGCAGGTTGTGGTCCACGACGCGCAGGTTCAGCTTTAAAAGGCCGTATGTCTCAAAGGCCAGCGCGCACAATAAGCGAAGCGCCTGACCGCCGATTCCCCGTCCCCGGCAGTCGGGAGCAAGCAGGAAACGGCCGACCGTCGCTTCCCCGGCTATGCGG
>CABSLJ010000120.1 GCA_902478455.1 uncultured Oscillospiraceae bacterium
TCGGCAGCGTCAGATGTGTATAAGAGACAGGTCATATCCGGGACGGAAACAATCGCTATCCGTCTTTTCTCCAGAAACGACCGAATCGCCCTGTAATCCGGATGACGTTCCACCGCGCCGCAAAACAGCATTCGATCCTTTGCGATCAGGCCGCAGCATCCGCCGATGAAGCCGGTGTCGTATCCCGGAAGCTCAATAAAGCCCGGCCGGATTTGGAGGACATCCATACCGGCCGCCAGAGCCGCCTTTGCAATGCCGGCGTCCGATGTAATGATGGAACGTGCGTCAACCACTGCGACCGAACATCTGGTATAGCCCTGGCGAACCGGCAGCAGCTGCAGCCGCCGTGCCGCACCGTCTTCCAGAATGCTGCGGTCGGTGGTGCCGGGATTTGCAATCAGGAACCTTCCCACACGCGCGGCGCACAATGGGACATCCCTGGGATAAACCGCTCCCGGTATGCTGGTGGATTCCACCGCCTGCGCCCCGATACTTTGAATATCAAAATAAATATTCTTTTCTCCTCGGGCCACGATCACCTTGTTCCCACCCAAAGGATGACACAGCAAATCGGCATGACTGCAAACCGCTTTTGGTAAATAAGCGCTAGGCGTGATCAAAAGCGGTTCTGTTCCCCATTCACGCATACACCGATGCAGTGCTTTATGTAACGAGGACACCGCCGCTGTTGCGACGGTCCCCTCCGGAAGGTTTGGATGTTCCAGAAAGTGCGTTTTTTTCATTGATCTCACCCAAAAGCATTTTAGGGCGCTCTCCCTCTTCCCTTGCGTTTTATTCCAGCCGCAAAGCGTCTACCGGACGCAGTCTGGAGGCCTTCGCCGCCGGATATACGCCGAACACAATCCCGGTAAACAGTGAAAACAGCACGGCGAGCAGCATGATATCGGTACGGATTTGCAGCGTCATGCCAAACAGATAAGCGCCAAAGTAAGAAATGCCGGTTCCCGCTATAACGCCGATCAGGCAGCCCAGAATCGAAATGAGCACGGCTTCAAGCAAAAATTCAAACAGGATGGTGCGGCGGCGCGCGCCGATGGATTTTTTAATGCCGATTTCCCGCGTCCGTTCATTGACAGATACCAGCATCACCGTCATGATGCTCAGGCTGGCGACCAGCAGGGAAATCGCTCCGACTGCGCTTAAAATCACGGTGACGATATTCAAAAGATTATAGAGACCGTCCTTCTGCTTGACGAGGTTGCTGGCGATATACCCGCCCGAGCTGTTAACCCGGCCGAGGGTATCCACAATCTCTTGGCCGATTTCGTCCACATCTGCGCCCTCCTGGATGCGCACAGCCACTTGATCAAAGGATTGGCGGCCTACCAGTCGCTGTAAGGTGGTATAAGGGACGTAAACAAAATTGGGGATATAGTTTCCCAGCATGTTTTCCAGCAGTCCGCTGCCGGTCTTAATCACCCCGACGACTTCAAATTCCTCCACCACGCCTCCGCAGAGGATGGAAATTTTTTTGCCGATGATATTGTCCCGGTAATAGGTGTTGCGCGCATAGTTTTGATCCACCATACAGACGTTGCTCTCCGTGTTGACGTCCAGATTGGTGATATACCGGCCATAAAGCGCCTGCAGGGAGATCACACGGTTTGCTTTGGAATCGACGCCCCAGACGATGGCGTCCATCTCAGTGCCGCGCGCGTATACTTCGGTGGTCTGCATCATGACCGGCATGGCCTGTTCCACATATTTGATGGAACGGATTACATCCAACTCATCCTCCGCAAGCGCGGGCGCATCGTCCTCCAAAGTGGTGCTCACAGTCAGTCCGCCGAGGCCGAGACTGTCTAGCTCAGCGCTGACGGCCAGCGTGCCGCATTCGCTGATGTTGCTGATCATCACCACCGAAGCTACACCGATGGCGATGCCCGCAACCGTCAAAACGGTGCGCATTTTCTTACGTCCCAGGTTGCGGACGGCGCATTTGAGGCTGTCAAACATTGTCTTGCACCACGCCTTCCTGGACGATCATCAGGCGATCCCGGTCGTCTATGCCCTCCGGCGTCATGAGAACCGCATCTCCCACAGAGAGGCCTTCGGTCACCTGAAATCCCTTTTCATACTCCTTGCCGGTGGTGATATACCGTTTTTCCGCCCTTCCGTTGACCGAAAGATAGACATACTCGGCGCCGTTTTCGTCGGCGCGCACCGCTTCATAAGGGACGATCAGCAGATTCTCCTCCTCAGAGGTGATGATTTTGCACTTTGCCGTAAAGCCGGGCTTGATGTCGTCGCCCTCGGTGTCCACACTGACAATCACCTCGACGATGGTTTCCTGACCGGTCGTGCCGACGATCTGCTTTGCCTCGCTGGATATGCTGCGGACAGTGCCGTAATAGGTGGTATTTTTGAAGCCGACGCCGGTGATTTCCGCCTGCTGCCCCACCTGAATCGAGGAAATCTGCGACTCATTGACCGAAAGGCACACCTGCAGATCGCTCGCCGTGGAGATTGTCATCACGGTCTGACCGGTATTGACGGCCCCGTTGGTTTGCACCGCGATGCTGGTGACCACGCCGTCGATTGGCGCTGTGACGTCGGTGTATTTGCCATTGCTGACGTAACTTTCCTCCCCCTCTTCCCCGGACGGCAACGTCAGCTTGCCGCTCAGATAGTCGCTATAGGCTTCTTCCGGCGAGGCGTAGCTGTTGTAATACTGGGAATAATCCGTTTCAGGAGCAGAATTCATCCGCTCCACGCGGCCGCTTACGGTCAGCAGCTTATCTCCGGCAGAGACGCGCTGCCCTTCTTGTACGTAAATATCCTCCACTATGGAATTGGACTGCAAATAAATGTTTTTGCTGTCCGCCCGCTCCACGCGCCCCGAACAGGTGACGGTGTTCTCCACCGCCAGGGGCGCCAAAGACAGCACCTCCACCTTTTTGATTCCGCCTTTGATCGCCGCGCCGGTCAGCAAAATAGCGAGCGACAAGATCCCAGTGACAGAAAACAGCATCCAATATTTCTTCATTCCCGAATCCCTCCATCTGGGCTTTATTCTTTGACAGCGGGATCAAATTTATGAATAACTTTTTCGGGAGAAGGGCGAATATTTTTCCGTCCAATTTGAATCATAGTACCGAGGTGATAGCAATGAGTCTGATTCAATGTGACGACGACTGTATCTATCAAAAGGATGGGTATTGTCAGCTGGACGCGCCCACGGTGATCACAAACCACACTGGACTGGGGTGCGTCCATTATGTCAAGCGCACGGACGCCGGGCGCGATGCGGCAATCCCGCCTATTTCTGACCGGTCAGCGCCTCAAAGGCCTGTCTGAGTGTACGGACGCCGTAAAGCTCCACCCCATACTTCTCCGGGGTGGACAGGGATTTCAGATTGTGGTACGGCAGGACCACGCGCCGGAAGCCCAGGCGGGCGGCCTCCGCCACCCTAGCCTCCGCATGGGACACCGCGCGTATTTCCCCCGCCAGACCGATTTCCCCGAAGGCAAGCGCATCATCCCCGATGGGTACATCCTTAAGACTGGACACAAGCGCCATCGCCACGGCGAGATCGGTGGCGGGCTCATCCAGACGCAGGCCGCCCACCACGTTGATGTAGGCGTCCAGGTTGGCAAAATAGTAGCCTCCGCGCTTTTCCAATACGGCCAGCAGCAGAGACATCCGGTTGTAGTCAAAGCCGGTAGACATCCGCCGGGGATTGCCGAAGCCGGTGGCGGTCGCAAGGCCCTGAATTTCCGCCAGAATGGGCCTGGTACCCTCCATGGCGCAGGCCACACAGGTGCCCGACACATTTTTTGGCCGTCCCGAAAGCAGCATCATCGAAGGATTTTCCACTTCGTGCAGGCCAGTTTCGGTCATCTCAAAGACGCCGATTTCATTGGTGGACCCGTAACGGTTTTTGACGGCGCGCAGAATGCGGTAGGACATCTGCCGGTCTCCTTCAAAATAGAGCACAGCATCCACGATGTGCTCGAGCACCTTTGGTCCGGCGATGGCGCCGTCCTTGTTGACGTGGCCGACCACGAGAATGGGGATATCGAGAGATTTGGCCGCCCGCATCAGCGCGTTGGTGCATTCGCGCACCTGGGTGACGCTGCCGGGCGAGGAGGAAAGATCGGTCAGATTCATTGTCTGAATGGAATCGATCATCGCAAGGGCGGGCTTTTCCGCGCGGATTTCCTCAATGATCCCCTGAAGGTCGGTTTCGGCCAGCACATAGAGCTGCTCGCTTTCCACACCGAGTCTGGCGGCGCGCAGCTTCAACTGCCGTCGGGATTCCTCTCCGGATACATACAGAATCTTGTTTTCCCTGCCGAGATGGGCGCAGACCTGGAGCAGAATGGTCGATTTGCCGATGCCGGGGTCGCCGCCCAGCAGGACCAGCGATCCCTTGACAATTCCGCCTCCGAGCACGCGGTCGAGCTCCTTTAATCCGGTGTGGTAGCGCTCCTCATCGTGAGAATCGATCTCCCGGAGCAGCGCCGGACGGCTCCTGCCCCGCAGCCGGTCGGCGCTTCCTCTCGGGACAGTCTTCACGGGCTCGCGGATTTCCTCCGTGAGCGTATTCCATTCCCCGCAACCGGGGCATTTGCCATACCATTTGGCCGATTCAAAACCGCATTCACTGCACACGAAGATGCTTTTTGCCTTGGATGAAGCCATCTTGGAAACCTCCGAATTCTGATATCACAATGAGACGTTCCAGCAGGAGGACGTCTTCCCCTGGCGTCCTTTCGCCAAAATCGCCTCGCAAGCTACTTTTTCTTTCATTATAGTGGAAAGCACACAGAAAAACAAGCGCCCCCAAAACGGCTGATCCAACCGTTTTGGGGGCGTATCTCAGAGGGAAAACGTCCGTTTTTTACGTTCCAACCTCCTGCCAGTACCGTAAAAAGCCGGTGTAAATGGTGAAGGCGAGATCTTTTTGGTACCCGGGGTCCTTCAACTTGGCCGCTTCCTCCGGGTTGGAAAGAAAGCCGCATTCCACAATGACGGCAGGGACCTGGGCGTTCCACAGCAGGTAGATGTCCTTGGTAGCCGCCTTGACCTCGCGCTCATTGTCCGGCTGCAGAAGAGACACAAAGCTTTGCTGCAGCTTTTCCGCGAGCAGCTTGCTGCGTTCGTCGTTCTTGGAATAGAACATCTGCGCGCCGTGGTATTGACTCTGCTCAAACTGGTTTTGATGGATGCTGATGAAGGTGCAGCCGGGGTATTGTTCGATCAACTTGAGCCGGTTGTGAAGATCGGAAACCTTTTTTTCCCGGATGGTAGAAGCTGAATCGTCGTGAATGGAAACATCGGTCTCCCGTGTCATCACCACGCGAAAGCCGCTCATCTCCAAAAACTCCCGCAGTTGCAGCGCCACAGCCAGATTGACGTCCTTTTCCTGAACACCGTTTTCTCCCGCGCCGCCGTCCTCTCCGCCATGTCCCGCGTCGAGCAGAATCACCGGCAGGTCGTTGGCGGATGCGTTGGCGGCCACGTTCTGATCCACCTTAACAAAGGCGTTGGCCATCAATAAAACAGTCAACAGACAACAAACGATGGCCGTGACATAAAAAAGAGCATCCCTTGTGCGCTGCTTCAAGCCGTATCACCTCACTGCCATATGTATGCCGCAGCGAAGCAGGGATATGCTGTTTTCTTTCGATTGGAACGGAGAAAAGCCCCGGGGCTACAGATTCATCCGCCGGACCTGATACCTCCCTGCTGGAGGAAAGGATGAGCTTCGCCTTGGCGTTGCTTGGAAGGATGGCCGCATGCGCTTCGTCCTGCGCCGTCACATAGACCGGCGGCCTCCTCTGAATCACTTCTGTCTTACAGTATAACGTGGATTGCTTAGAAAAACTGGAAGCCGACCTTTCTTTTTACCCGTCAAAAGGGATACCTCCCGACAAGCGTCTCCTTTTACGCCAAACTGGCGATCTATTCTTCTTTTTCCAGGGCCCAGATATGTCTGTCCTTCCGGAAGATCAGGCAGGTGAGCTCTCCGACGAATGCTAAGACCAGGAAGAGCATCGCCGCCCCGGAACCCTTGCCACTGCCGAAAAGGGCTGTAAAGGCGCTTTCCGTGGATTGCGCGGCCATAAAGGGTTCAAATACCTGATCCACAAGCACACCGCCCAAAAGATAGCCGACCGGAATGGTAAAAAACTGAAGGGTGTTTCTGGCCGAATAAACCCTTCCCTGCATCTCCAGCGGGATATGGGTGCGCAGCAGCGCGTTCAAGTTGGTGTTCATCACCGGAATCAACAGCCATCCCAGCACGGCCCCCATACACCAGACGGGGATGCTCCTGCCGAAGGCGAGCAACACGTTTTCAATACCCATGGAGAGTAGCAGCGTGTTGCAGATGACGCGGACTCGGCTTTTGGGCGGCCGGCAGAGTGACACCAGAATGCTCCCCGCCACATTGGCAAGCCCCGTGCAGGTGTTTACCAGTCCCAGCGCAAGCTCTCCCCCGCCCTCACGCGAAAGCAGCATGGCGGGCAGCGCCGCGTTGTATACCGACGCTGTGAGATTGATCGCCGCCAGGAATAAAATTAAGTCCAGCACGCCGCGGTTGGTCCAAAGATAGCGCAGTCCGGCCATCCCGGATTTCCAGACGCTTTCCCGTGCCTGCGTTTCCCCGGTCTTTGTCCGGGGCAGACGGATAAAAAAGGCCAGGCCCATAAACGCGACCACAAAGGTAAACAGGTCAAAGAAAATCACAGCGTTCATCCCGCCGAAAGCGAGCACCGCCGAGGCGAGAACGGGAGTCAGGATGGTCACCAGGGAATTGGAGAAGGATTGCAGGCCGCTGACCCTCTGATACTGCTCTCTGGGGGCGAGCAGGCTGACCGCCACATCGGACGCGGGCTGTTGAAAGGTGTTCATCAGCCCGTTTAAAGCATTCAGAAGGTAGAGGTGCCAGATGCGGAGATGTCCGTTTCCCAGGAGGATCAGGACAATCACCGTACAGGCGGCGGCAAAGCTGTCACACGCCAGCATGGTCCGTTTTTTGTTCCAGCGGTCGCTGAGCGCCCCGGCGAATATGCTCAGCAGCACATAGGGCGCGTAGGAGCAGACCGAAAGCAGAGAGGTCGTCAGCGCAGAACCCTGCTGTTGGTAAGACCAGATGATCAGTGCAAAACTGGTCATAGCGCTTCCCAGCCCGGAGAGGGTTTGGGTGGACCACAGAATGAAAAAGGTGTGCAGTCCGGCAAAGGGACGCTTCCCTCCGGACCGCGGAAACAATTGTTTTTGATTCATATGAGACTTTGCTCCTTTGTTTCTTCCGGCATATTCCGGGAATCTACTCCGAATGCAAAGTCCGGCCGGACGGAAAATAGGGCTGAAATCAGCTCAGCCTTTTTTCACGCTCCATGCAAATCCGTCCGTCTCTCAGACCTTGCATGGAGCTTTGACAATGCAAAGCCGCATTCCGCACGCCTCCTCTCAACGAATGATCTCCTTTAGTTTAGACCGGATACGCGCAGAAGTCAAATCCGCCTTCCACTTTTCCAAAAAGAAACAGCAGCCTTCCCGAAGAAAGACTGCTGTTTCTTTTTGGAGGCGCCACCCAGATTTGAACTGGGGAATCGAGGTTTTGCAGACCTCTGCCTTACCACTTGGCTATGGCGCCGTGTTTGTTGTAGAAAGGCGCTTAAAACCTTAAGCGCCTTTCTACGTCTGGAGCGGATGACGAGGCTCGAACTCGCTACCTCCACCTTGGCAAGGTGGCGCTCTACCAGATG
>CABSLJ010000121.1 GCA_902478455.1 uncultured Oscillospiraceae bacterium
CGATGGGGCGATCTCCTCGGCATTCTCCTGGAAATAATAGAGCAGGTAATCGGCGTAGGTTTCAATCCCGGCGCCGGCATACTTCTCTGTGATCTTCGCCTCCGCGTTAACCAGCTGATCGAGGGTCAGGTTCACGGCGCTTTCCAGCCCGTAAAGGTCGGCCAACGGCTTGGAGAGGGTCCTGTGCTGAACGAATTCGGTGGGGATTAGCAAGCCGTCCGGCCCGTAAATCTCATAGCCATCGGGATAGCTCATGCCCTCCATGTCATCGGGCGAGAGGGTATCCACCTCAATACCGGTGATCACATAGGGCACGCCCGACTCATTGATGATGTTCATCCTGCCCACAGCAGTGCTCCCCGGCATCCAACTGCCGGGCTTCGGATTCCATGCCTGGTTTAAAATGTAGTACTCCATTGCACTGCCGTCGAGCACCACAGTGTCTCCCGCGTCTTCACCGATGATATAATCGATGTATTCGGTCGTCTCATTTGCAACGCCCTCAACGACGGTCTTCTCCGCAGTTTCAGCGGCAAAGACGCTGACGGCGCACATACCGACCAGCAGACAGCCGATCATCACAATGGCGGCCAAACGTTTCAAACAGCTTTTTGCGTTCATACCTTTATCCTCCTGCTCAGCAGCTAATTTTTGCCTGCTGCTGATCTTGTTTCCATCATACCGCACAACAATCACATGCCGGTCACAAATGATCATTTTTATGAAGAAATATAACCGCAGAGCAGGAAAAAGAGCTGTCAACAGGCTGGATACAGACGGAAATCAGCAGGAGACAACAGAAGATGGCTTCCCCATCGGTCAGCGAGGCAAAGGCGGACCTTCTTCGGGGCCTCCCAAAATCTCCGTCCGGATTGCCGCCGCCAGGTCGGGCACTGAATCGGGACCATAGTGCGCAAAGTCCCCGGTATCCATAATCGTCGCGCCCATCCGCTCCATATCCTCCAGGTTGGCCCGCTGGATTTCCTCCGTCTGGGAGGAGGTGCAGTCGGACAGCACCACCACATTGTAATCCAGAGCGTTGGCATCGTAGCAGGTGGTGCGAATACAGTTGGGCGTGGTTGTTCCGGCCAGAATGACCGTCCGGACGCCCAGCCGGCGGAGAATCAAATCCAGTTCGGTCTGGAAAAAAGCACTCCAGCGCGGCTTGACGATGGCATAATCTCCCGGTTGAGGAGACAGGGCTTCAGGCGCTTTTGCTCCCCTTGACCCGGGGCGCATGCTGCGCCCGCCCGCCAGCCAGCTTTGATGGCGCGTGCATTCCACATCGCTCCCGTCGGCGCGGTAAACCCGTGTGATGAAAAAGAGCGGCATGTCCTTCTCCCGGGCGATGCGGATCGCCTTCTCACAAAACGGGACGGTTGCCGCCGCCCCCTTGATGCAATGGACCGAATCGGCGTTGAGGAAGCCGTATTCCATATCAATCAGCAAAAAGGCGGAACGCGTTGGATTCTTCACCAAATCCCTCCAAACTCTCTTCATTTTCGGCAGCGCACAGCGAAACGCTTCAGCGATCCTGCGCTGTCCTTTCTTGTGAAATATGAATGCTGACGCCGTTGACCTCCACGCCCTCTTCGGCGCGGATGAGAATGTATTTCAGGCCGTCGATCACCCGCGTTTCCACCAGGTCCCCGCGCTCGGGGTTGACCTGAATCGTCACATCGGGCGTGCGCAGCTTGAATTGCCGGACGTCGACGATGTTCTGCGGGGGAATCTCGGCGTCGGCCCCGAAGGCGGCGTCATATTTCTCATCAAATGCGGCTACCCGCTCCTCGGGTACTCCGCAGGAAGCCAGGACGCCCTTGACTGTCCGCTTGGATACGGCGAGGGGCTGGGGCACCTTATTGGCCTTGTGCTCCTCGATCATACCGGTGAACTGGTCATGGACCGACTGCACCACATCAAAGCTGCAATCATCGGCCAGCGTTTCAGCCAAAATCGAGCGGAAGGTCTCCTGCTGCTCCGCCGCCGGCATGGGAGCCTGTGTACGGAAGACGGCGTCCACAAAATCCTGATGGATTTCCGCGATGTTCCTCGTGTAGTAGAGCGCGCCGTAAATATTGGCGCTGCGGTCCTCGAAGGCCGGGAACAGGAAGCCCAGCTCGGGCGGCGCTACAACCCAATCGGTCTGCATGCTGTGGAAGACATTCTCCGGCACATAGTAGCACAGGGTCGGCTTTGTCATTTTCACGGGACACACGCTGCACAATAGGTAGGAAAAAATCTCTGAGGACGCCTCCCCCTGCGTCTCCCCATCCTGAGAGCGGTAGGGTACGTCGTAGGCATCATAGGCCAACAGGATCAGATATTGTCCCTCCATAACGAGCGATTCGATCACCCGCTGGAAAAAGAGCTCCACCGGCCCTTCGTCGTTCAGCGAGCCGTCTCTCAACGCCATCAGCAGCCGGTGCTCCTCGCTGTCGACGACCTGCTGCGTCGAGAAGGAGATATCCATCAGATTCTTGCCGAGCGAACCCGACAGAGTCCTTTTTAAGACAGTCAGGATTTTTTCCGCCTCTTCCTGCGGCATAAGCGCGAGCGACTGGTCGAACTGAGAGACGATCTCCCGTTTGTCGTTGACGTAGCACCCGCGGATGTGGGTGATATTGCTTTTATCCGGCCGGAAACGCCGCCGGATTTCCGCGACTTCCTTTTCGTTCATGATGTTCCTCTTTCCATTGCAATGTGATTTGGCGCGCCGCCGCGCCTGCTTTTCCACCTGCGCCGGCGGATTCTTCTCCACGACGCCGCGGTCAGCTGTTTTATGATAGCACAGAAACGGTCGGCAGCCAAGCAGAAAAGGCAAGATTCCCTCTGGAAAACCCGCCGCTGCCTGCCCGGTCGGACTTCCTGTAGGAATGCGCGGCCCGGCAGGAGAAGGGTGGATTTCGGCAGCTGCCGACCATACAACCGTCCTGTCTTTACGAAAAAGCCCCCGGCGGATTGCAATCCGCCGGGGGCTCTGTTACGATGGATCAGATTATTTCAGTCGGTTTACTTCCCCGCGTTCTCTCTCTTACGGTAGAGCACGAGTAGGCAGCCTGCGCTGGCGAGCAGGAACAGCACGAGCGTCATGAGGAACGCCGTATTGTCCGAACCGGTGCCGGGCTCGTTGCCCGCGCCGCTGGACTCGCCGGGTTTGCTCGACTCGCCGGGCGCGCCGGGTTCGCTCGATTCTCCCGACTCACTCGACGAACCGGTTTCTTCCCTGAGTCCGGTAATCGCGTCTTCCAGGGCTTTGATCGCCTTGGCGACGTCGGCCTCGGTCGCGGTGGAATCGTCGATGACGTCCTTGGCGGCGTCACGTGCGGCAACAAAGTCCGCCCAGGAGGCGTCGGTGTAGTTGCCCTGGGTCTTATCCTTGTTGGCGTTGTAGAGCGCTTCCAGTTCGCTCTTGTCCACCACGACGGGCGTCTCGGTCTCAAGACCGACAATGGCTTCCGTCAGGCCGTCGAACGCATCGTCAACGTCCTTCTGGGTGGCGTTGGGGTTATCCAGAGCAGCCTTGGCGGCATCACGTGCGGCAACAAAGTCCGCCCAGGAGGCGTCGGTGTAGTCGCCCTGGGTCTTATCCTTGTTGGCCTGATAGAGCGCGTCGAGGTCGCTCTTGTCGATGATCTGGTTGACGCCCACAAGCTTCAGAGAATCCACCGCAAAGGAGGAACGGGTGTTGGCCGCGTTCGGACCGGCGGTGATGGTGAAGTACTTCACCTCGCTGATGTCCATGGTTCCGGTCATGGAACCGGTATAATAAGTATTGGTGAAGTCGCCGTCCAGCTTGAATTCCACATACTGGTAAGCGTAGCGCGGTTCGCTGGTGGGCAGGTTGATCGGCGCCATATAGGTCATATTGGGGGTGAAGCGGATGTAATTGTCGGCATCCTTGTACAGCGTCAGCACAGGTGTGGCTTTCGTCTTGTTGTTGTTGCCGTTGCCGATAAAGACCTTGAAGCCCATGGCGAGGACGCTGTTCTCATCAACGGTCAGAGCGGACCAGTCGAGATTCTTGTTCTTCGGATAGCTCAGACCGTAATTCTGGCCGAACGCTTCGGCCTCGATGCCGAAGGAGCCTTCCAGGTTGTAGGGGGTCTGGCTCAGGAGGGTGTAAGCGCCCAAGCCGGTTCCCTGGAGGGGTTCCCAGTTCTCCACGGGGGACTCGGTGCCGATTTCACGGCCGGCCGGGACAACGGTGATTACAAAGCCCTTGAGGTTGCCCATCTCGTCCGCGGTATTCAGCGCCGTAACGCCCGCGCGGTAGGTGCCGGGGGTGTTGAAGGTGTAGGTGACGGTCTCGCCCTCGCGGGTGTCAAACTGGTTGACGGTCGAGGTTTCAAACTGCCACTTATAGCTGTCGGCGCGCTGGCTCTCAGAGGCGTCAAAGGTGATCTCTTCGCCCGCTTCCACGGTGATGTAGCGGATGTCGGCGATGCCCCAGTCGGAATCCTTGAGCTGCTGCGGAATGTCGTTCCAGTACTGGTCCGCATGGTAATAGTCGGAGAGCGCCTCTGGCACCTTCACGTTGATTTCGGGAAGCACGTCGGGATCATAGCTGACCGCGGCGTCGTTATCACCGATCTCCTGTACATCCACATTGCCGTTGGCGATTTCGAGGTTGCCCTGGTCGTTGTCGGCGATGTTGTTGCCGAGGATGTCGACAAACAGACCGTTGCTGGCGTACACGCCGGCGGCGTGATTGCGGCCGCCGTAGTTGTTGTTGCCGGTCAGCGTGTTGCCGCTGATGACCCAGTGGTAGGGGAACTGGGTTCCGTTGTGGAGGGCCAGGCCGGGACCGTTGTTATCGGAGGAATGGTTGCCCAAGGCCAGGAAGTGGCTGGAAACGCCGTTGACCACGGCGATGCCGGCGTTGCCGAAGCTCTCCGGCGCGTTCTCCATGCCGCCGCCGACGCCGCCGTTGTACATGGCGATGTTGCCGACGAGGTTGGTGAAGTCGCTGCCGCCGAGCCAGATGCCGTAGCTCGAGTAGTTGCAGATGTTGCCCACATAGTTGTTGCCGGGCGCCCAGCTCTCAATGCCGTTGTTGTTCGCCCAGGAAACATCGTTCTCTTCAAAGTAGTTGCCCATCGGGGGCGAGGTGTCGAGCGGACGGATGAAGATGCCGTCTCCGCCGTGGCTGAAGTCGTTTCTGGCGATGTAGTTGTAGTAGGTCTTCTCCTCAAAGAGGGAGCTTGTCGAATCGCGGGCGTGGGTCTCGCCGGGATCGCAGCGGATGCCCCAGTTGAAGATATTGTCCTCGATCTCGTTGAAGGAGGAGCCCCACATGTAGAGGCAGACGTTCGAGCAGATGCCGAAGTCGTTGTCGTATATCTTGTTTTTGTCGCTGAAGACGAGCATCAGCGCGTTCCAGACGTTGTTCGCGTTGTTGTTCTTGATTACGCTGTCCGACACGTTCTGCAGCAGGATGCCGCCGTAGCGGTTGCCGTTGCCCCAGCCGTGGTCGGGATTGGTGAAGTTGTCGGAAAAGTCATTGTTGGAAATCACCAGGTTCTTGGCGTCGCGCGCAAAGAGGCCGATGTTGTAATGCTTTGCGCTGAGGTTCTTGATGGTGACGTTGTTGTAACCGTTGAGGGTGACGCCCACGCCGCCGTTGACATAGCCTTCGCTGTTGGCGCCGTTGTCAAGAACAGGATTCTCGCTGCTCATGATGACCGCGCCGTTGCCGTCCACGGTGATATCTCCGGCGGCGATGGTGATGCCGTTGGGCAGGATGTAGGTCCCGGGCTTGAACTTCACGTCGGAGGTGATGATCATGCCGTCGGTGGGCTCAACCAGCCCATCCTCGGTGTAAACCGAGATGTTGACTCTCTTTTCCAACTTGCCCGCCTTGACGATCATGACGGTTTCGCCTGCGGCTGCGCCGGTCACGTTGCCGTCGGCGTCAACGGTGGCGATGCTTGTATCGGCGATCTGATAGGTGATGGTGGAATCGCCGAGGTCGAATTTCCAGTCGTCAATCACAGTGTAGGCGGTGGCGGCGGTTTCGCCCTGCTTCACAGCCACAACCGGCGCGCCGGAAACCTTGTTCGGGGTGGAGACATAGGTCTGCACGTTCACCGTAAAGCGCAGTTTGTCGCCCGCGGTGTAGGTGATGGTGGCCTTGCCAGCGTCCACACCGGTGATCACGCCGGTGGCGGGGTCGACGATGGCCGCGTCTTCGTTGCTGCTCGTCGCGCTAAAGTTCGCGTCGGCAATATCCATCGGCTGGCCGTACTGGTCGAGGATGCTGATTTGCGGAGTGAGCGTTTCACCCACGCCGAGGTAATACAGCGCCTCGGTCAGGTCGACGGTGAGCTTGCGGGCATAGGATGCCTCGCCCTTCTTAATCTTGGTGGTGGCGTTGAGTCTGACCCAATGCTTGCCCTGGGCGGTGTCAAAATTGCCGGTCTGGCCGCCCGACCACATCTTGTAGGAGCCAACGGCGCCCGCGTCGTTGGGAATCTCAAACTGGCCGTAGCTGGCGGGCTGGGGACGGAAGACCAGCGCATAGGTGCCGGCGGGCAGGTAGACGGGCTCTTCCAAGGTCACTGTTGTGACCTGGCCATTGTTGTAGCCGTCCTCATAATTCTGAGAGCTGCCGGGGATGGTGTGAGTAAACCAGTATTTCACCGGGTTGATGCCCTTGCCTTCCCAATCGTTGGCGTCATACAGGGTGATATTCAGCGGGCCGCGCTCGGTGTCGTACATATCGCCTGTCAGTCGGACTAGGATGTCCACACTGGTGACGGTGATGGACTCGGTCACCTCGATGATCTGGCCGCGGCGCGCGCCGGTGTTGTAGTCGATCTGCTCCCAGGCGGAGGGGGTAAAGGTGTAATCGAGTGTACCGTCGGTCTTGAAGTAAGGCTTGCTGCCCTCCAGGTCCTCATCCACCTGATCGTCCGGGATCGGATCTTCGGCGGAGACGAGGTCCTTGTTAGGGTCATCGGGGTCAGTGGTTTCGGTCTTGACCGATTCGGCGGGCTGTGTGACGGCCTTGTCGGTCTCCACATACAGCTTAAAGGGATGCAGCCCGCCGCCGGTGGACCAGGCCTGACCGTTGCCGCCGCAGTACACCTTAAGCATGGTGGTGTCGTTATTCAGGGGCACGGAATAGGTGTTGGCAGCGTCACCCTGCGGAATCAGGAGGAAAGCGTAAGTCTTGCCGCCCTCAAGCTCCACGGGGGTTTCAAACACGACGTTGGTCGCGCCATTGTCGGCTGTGACGTCGGCGTTGGAGACGATCACACTGGCGACCGTCTTTATGTTGGTCAGCTTGTCGGACGCCACTTCGGTTTCCACAATGCGCAGCTCGATGTCATCCGTGCCGGTCTTGTTGACGAAGAAATCCAGGCTTTCCAGCTTGGCGTCCGCCAGCCAGCGCACCACGGTGCCGCGTCCGCCGCCGGGCTGATAGTAGTTGACGCCTTCATTTCCGTTGGCGCCCATGTTTACAGTATAGTCCACAGTCATATCCTTCGGAATGTAATCGCGCGTGTACTCCACGCGGAGGTAGTGACTACCAAATTGGTCGCTTGCCGACCAGCCGCCAACTTGTCCGCCCGCCCAAGCACGGCAAATGCCTTCGGGCAGGGACAGCTTGTTGGTAGTCGCCCAGGTGATCTGGTCGCCGGGCGCACCAACCGGATCGGTGGTGAGTTCGATGTAGTACTTGCCCGCTTCCAGTTCCACGCCGCCGAAATCCACTGAGACCGGCTT
>CABSLJ010000122.1 GCA_902478455.1 uncultured Oscillospiraceae bacterium
GGCAGGGCGAGCGTTCCGAATCTCGCCGCTCGCGGGCAGGAATATTACCTGCTGCTGGAAACGGAAGACGGCGCGCCGCTGACCGGCGTGCTCCACATCCGCGCCATCCATCGTTACCCCTATGGACGCGCCTTTCTGGACAGCCGCAAGCAGTTTACCCAGCACTTCGGCCAGACGCCCATCATCGACTACGATCTCGAGTATTACTCCACCAGCGAGCCGCTCGAGCCGGTCATGCGCGCACTGGGGGATACCTCGCCCGCCTGTTACCTCGACCACATCATCGCCACCATCACCCACCCCTCCATGAGCGAGATGGAAAAGGCCAAGGCCGTCTGGCTCTTTACGGGCACGGCCGTTCAGCACAACGCCATGCTCATGAATCTGCGGGAGACCGTGCCGGCGATTGACAAATTTTATAACGATCCGACTTGCGATCTGGATGACATCACCACCTGGCTGTTCGAGCTGGGCCACACCCGTTGTGGTGTCATCAACGGCTTTGTGTCGGGCGCGCTGCTCAAGCGGATAGGCGTGCGCAACGAGGTCATGTATGCCTGCGGAGGCCATACCGCCGCCAAAGCGTTGATTGAGGGCAAGTGGCGCCTGTGGGACGTCGACGGCTTCAAAGGCGTTATTCCCCTTGACACCAACGGGGACATCCCCGCCTACGACTGGGTCATTCAGCCGGAAAACATTTATTTGCTGGATACCGTCCCCTGCTGGGAGGACACCCCCGCCGACGAGGGCTGGCTGACCGCCCATGACGGCCACCGCGTGACCGGCTATGTCGACGGCTGCCGCGACCACAGTGAAACCGGTTTCGGCTCCAGCTGGTTCGGCGCGCCCAAGCGCTATCCGCCCCGTCCGCCCGAGCCTCTGCCCGTGCGGCGGCGCTGCGGGGAGAGGGTGCTGCTCGAATGGATCGGCAGCTATGACCGGGACGGCGATTTCCGTGATTACAATGTCCTTATCACCGACCGGGACGGCAAGCTGATCCACGAGGAAGCGGTCGTCACGCCCTACTTGGAGCTTACGCTGCCCAGAGAAGAAGGACTGCGTTTTACCGTGGAGGCGCGCGACTGGCACGCAAAGGATACGGAATATTTCGGCCGCATCTATTACACCAAGCGCAAGCCGGTGGAAATACCGGCGGAGGACGTCTTCCTGCACGCCCCGTGGGAACTGATCTCCGCACAAGAGCGAGCGGGGAAGACCGATCTTATCTCCGGCACTGGAGGCTTTCAGTGCATCGAAGGCCGGGACAATATCCTAGGCCAGACCCGTTTTGCGAGGACCGAGCTCTTCCCGGTGACGGTCGGAAAGAATGAAAAGCACATTTACCGGATGATCGATGAGACCAATTATCTCTTTTCCGGCTGCCGCATCCGCAGCCTGTTTGAGACCGCCCTGCCCCATACGCTCCGGAACAAGGACGGCTGGCACCTGACCGCCGTGCTGCGCATCACCGACTATGATTTTGCCGGGGACGGCCGTTTCCCGCTGATGTGGCTGGGCAAACAGGAGAGCAACATCGGCGTGGGCATTGGACTGAACTGCCGGACGGGGCTGGTCTACGCCGCCTGCAACATCATGGGCGATTGGCGCTACAGCGGCGGCTTCGACCCCAAGGGCATCGTGCGGATCGATGTTTTCTGCGAGGCGGGGGAGAAGAAGCTCCGTTTCTACGCCGACGGCGAGCTCATCTCCATCCTCGATTACACCATGTTCCGCGAGGGCTCCTTCGACGTAGACGCCCTCTATCTCTCCGGCAATCCCGACGCGGAGACCGAATACATGGTTTTTGACCTGCTTGTCTAGAACCTTGACGAAAGAAATGAGGTGTTCAAGATGCAGGAAGCATTTTGCAAACGTCTGGCGCTCTTTCAGGAGACGCCCGGCGTCGTCAACTGGCATGAGCACGTCTGGTTTGACGAAAGCGGTAAGCTGGACGAGGCGCGCCTCGACCAGATGATGGAGCACTCGGCCATGCTCGGCGTGGATTCACTCGTCATCTCCCTGCCGGTTATCTGGGGGGAGGCCGTCCCCGCGCTCGTGACTAAATGCAACGACGCCGTGTCCCAGGCGGTGAAAAAATATCCCGGACGTCTGTACGGCATGTGCTTTGTCAATCCCGGCTACGCCGCATTCTCCATGCGGGAAATCGAGCGGTGCATCGAGGAGCTGGGGTTTGTGGGGATCAAGCTCTACAATCAGTATTTCATCAGCGACCCGGTGCTGCGCGGCGTGCTGGAAAAATCCATCGCATACGATATCCCGGTGCTTGAGCACGCCTGCAAGCTCAATATGTTTGCCGACTCCCAGCCCTTCGCCTCCAACGGGGTGCACTTCGCCAAGGCGGCGGAGGAATACCCCGAAGCGCGCATGATTCTCGCGCACATCGGCGGGGGCGGGGATTGGAACTGGCAGGTCAAGGCCATTGAGCCCTACCCCAATGTGGCGGTGGATATGTCCGGCAGCATCCATGACAAGGGGATGATTGAATACGCGGCAGCCCATTTGGGCAGCGAGCGCATCCTCTTCGGGAGCGACGGCTCCCTCGGCTCCTCCGTCGGCAAGATCACCGACGCGGACCTCTCCCTGGAAGACAAGCGGACCATCCTCACCGGCAGGGCCTTCGCCCGGTATCTCAGCAAAAGGAGGGGAGCCTGATGCTTTTTGACAGCAACACCTATTTAGGGCACTATCCCTTCCGCAAGACCTTCCTCCAAACGGCCGGCGAGCTCAAACAGGAATTGGTTTCCCACGGCATTGACCGCGCCCTCGTTTCTTCCCTGCCGGCCGTCTTTTACCGCGACTGCATGGAGGGAAACCTCGAGCTGTTTGAGGCGGTGGGGAACGACCGCGCCTTCTTTGAGCCGTGCGCCGTCATCAATCCCGCCTACTGCGCGGCCGAGGCCGATTTCCGCCGCTGTGTGGAGGAATACGGGGTAAAGGCGATCAAGCTTTTCCCGGCGCAGCACGACTATTTTCTCTATGATGAATGCTGTGTGCGGCTTTTAAAGCTGGCCGGAGAGTTGGGAATTGTGGTATCCGTCCCCGCAAGCATTGAAAATCCGCTCCAGCGTCATCCGCTGGACGCCAACCGCTACATCTGCGAGGAGGAACTGGTCAAAGCCGCCGCCCTGGCGCCCGAGGTCAATTTTCTTTTCCACAACAGCGCCGCCTTTCTCTACGCCAAAGCGGAAAAGGAGGCGAAGCTTGACCGGACGGGAAAAATTTACTACGACATCTCCCGCGTCGACCTCATCGCGCAGGATACCCTGCAGCAGCTTGTTTCCTACGCGGGGCCCGACGCCGTCATCCTCGGCACGGGCGCGCCGCTTCATTACATCGACGTGCAGCTTTTAAAGCTCTGGTTTATGGAACAAACCGGCATGGACCAGAGCCTGATCAACGCCATCTGCGGGGAGAATCTCTCCCGGCTGTTTGCGGAGTAGGGGGGACAGATATGGAAAAGTTGGCCATCTGCGGCGGCGTGCCCGCAGTCAGCGAGGCGCTCGCCCAAACGGGGCACAGGCCGGTCGTCACAGAGGCGGCCGTCGCCGATATTGTCGATATGCTCCACAAGGGGGAAATATCCATCTCTCCCGCCGTGCAGAGGCTGGAACGGGAATTCGCCGCCTATATCGGCCGGAAATACGCCCTGTGCACCTGCAACGGCACCACGGCCATTCAGGAGGCGCTGTTCGCCGCCGGCGTGCAGCCGGGGGATGAGGTGATCGTCCCCTCTTATACCTTCTGGGCCACGGCGGCCCCCATTCTGGCCGCCCACGGCCGGCCGGTCTTCTGCGATGTGGACGAGAGCACCTACAATCTCGACCCGGCCTGCCTGGAGGCCTGCATCACGCCCCGCACCAGGGCGGTTATTGTGGTGCATGTGTGGGGCAACCCCTGCGACATGGAATCCATCTGCCGCATCGCCCACGCCCATGGCGTGCTGGTCATCGAGGATTGCGCCCACGCCCACGGCGCGCTTTACCACGGCAGGAAAACCGGAACGCTGGGAGATATCGCCATGTTCAGCTTCCAGGGCTCCAAGGTCATGGTGGCGGGGGAGGGCGGCATGCTCCTGTGCGACGCTCCCGTCTACTTCGAGCGGGCCGCGGCCCTCGGCCATTATGAGCGTTTGAACGATCTCCCGGAGGAGAGTCCCTACCGGCGTTTCGCTTTAACCGGGCTCGGCTTTAAGCACCGCATGCATCCGCTGGGCGCGGCCATCGCTCTCCGAGACCTCGAGGAGCTCGACGAGCGCAATGAAATCCGCTACCAAAACGGACGGATGCTCGACAGCCTCCTCTCCGATTTGCCCTTCCTTTCCTTTCAGCGGGTGCTGCCGGACGCCAAACGGCTTTACGCCTACCACTACGCACGCTATCACGCGGAAGCGCTGGGCGGCGTCTCTCTGCCGACCGTGCTGCGCGTGCTCAAGGCGGAAGGACTGACCGTGGGGCTGTGCGGCTACGGCCATCTGCACGAAGCGCCCCTGTTTACCGAGGGCTCGCCCTACGGGGAGGGCTGCCCCTGCATCAGGGCGGGCGCGCAAAAGGGAGGCGGCGTCCGCACGGGGGAGCTGCCGGTGACAAGGCTGCTTGCTGAAAGCACCTTCTTCCTGGCACCGCGCTTTGAAAATTCCTGCAGGGAGCTGGTGGAGGGCTATTCCAAAGCCTACCACAAGCTGCTTGGCAATCTGGACGCCCTGCTCGAGCTGGACAAAGCGTCTTCCGGTCAGGAAAGACCCCGGGCGAAAACAGGCGCGAGCATCAATCTGGTATGACCCGCCGGAAAGCAGCCCTGCTTTGGCGGCCGTGCCAAGACATAAAAGCTTTTTTCAAAAACAAAGCCGCAGCCCAGCGGCGGAACGGACGGTATTTATGAAAATCAATGTATCGAAAACTGCGGAAGAACTCGGCCGAAACGCGGCAAAGCTGTGCAAAAAGCTGATCGATGAGACCATCGCGGAGAAGGGCTCGGTGCGCATGGTGTTTTCCACAGGCGCATCTCAGTTTACCACCTTTGAGGCGCTCCTCAAGGAGGACATCGACTGGTCCAAAGTGGAGATGTTCCACCTGGACGAATATGTCGCCCTGCCGGAAAGCCACATCGCCAGCTTCCGCAAATACCTCAAGGAGCGCTTTATCTCCAAGGTCCATCTCAAGAGCGTCTGCCTCGTCAACGGAGAAGCCGACCTCACAGAGGAGCTCGCCCGCCTGACCCGCGAGGTGCGCAGCGCGCCCGTCGACATCGGCCTCATCGGCATCGGCGAGAACGCCCACATCGCCTTCAACGATCCCCCCGCCGATTTTGCCACCAAGGAAGCCTACAAGGTGGTCAATCTCAGCGACACCTGCAAGCGTCAGCAGGTGGGAGAGGGCTGGTTCGCCACGGAGGACGACGTGCCCAAGCAGGCCATCACCATGACCGCCCATGAAATTATGAACATCGAGCACATCATCTCCTGCGTGCCCAACGCCGTCAAGGCGAAGGCGGTTCACGACACGCTGACCCAGCCGGTCTCCAATCTGGTGCCCGCCACCCTCTTGCGCACCCATGCGGATTTCAACCTGTTTATCGACGACAATTCCGCCTCCCTGCTGGACGCGGAAGAACTGAAAGGACTTAAGGACACATGTATGGCCTGACAGACCCGATCATCGGCCGGTGCTACGCCTCCCTCGCGCCTGCGTTTGCGGCCCGAGAGGAGGCGCTGCGCCTTCAAACGCCTCAAACGGCGCTTGCCCGCGCGGAATCGGTCAAGAAATTTTTTAAAAAAAATATTTTAACTTCCTGCGCCTTTACAGGCGTTCTGCGAACTGCTATTCTGGAGGAAACGGATTTCACCATAGAAAAGCTGTGCTTTGAGGACGCCTGCGGCTGCGCGGTTCCGGCCAACCTTTATCTGCCGCGGAAAAGAGACGGCAGAGTCCCGGCCGTGCTGCTGCCTTTGGGGCATTACCTTGAGGGCAAGGCCAACGCCGCCTACCAGACGATGGCCCGCACCTTCGCGGAGATGGGCTGCGCGGCCCTGATCTTCGACCCGCCGGGGCAGGGGGAGCGCGTCCTCCTGGACGACCCCCGGAAGGCGGAGGAGAAAAAGGACCTGTGGTGCGTCGCGCAGCACATGCACTGGGGGGACCTGTGCTACCTGTTCGGCTACAATTTTGCAAGCCTGATGGCGGCCGAATCCCTTTCCGCCGTCACTTACCTGTGTGAACGGGAAGAAATCGATGCTTCGCGCCTGGGCGCAGTGGGGCAAAGTGGCGGGGGAACCGCCGTGCAGTATCTCTGCGCGCTGAGCGACGCGCTCTCCCTGGCGATTCCCATCCATTGTACGACCACCTGCCGGGAGATGCTGCGTTTGCACGGCGTGGGGGACTGTGAGCAGAGCTTCCTGGGCTTTGTGCGGCAGGGCTTTGACCAGGTGGACTTTTTCCTGCCCTTTATGGGGAAAGATTTGCTGATCCTCGCGGGCAGCGAGGACTATTTTCCGCTTTCGGGCGCGCGGGAGGTGCAGCGGCAGCTTTCCGACTGCGCGCGCCTTCTCGGCGTGCGGGAAGACTGGGCGCGGCTAGCCGTTGTACAGGGCGGCCATGTCATCTCGGAGGAGGTCCGCCGGATGGTCTACGGCTTTGTGGCCGAACGCTTCGGCCTGACGCCTCCGGCGGAAGAAAACGACGCCGTGCGTACGGCAGGGGAGCTGAGCGCCCTTTTGCCCGGCAAAGCGGACGAAAACCGGCGGGCGCTGTTGCGGAAGATCGTGGGTGTATGTCCCCAAAAACGGGGCGGCGGTTTCTCTCAGGAGGAGCAGAAGGCTCTGGAGGAAATCTTCCGGCCCGCCTATGCCGACCGCATGGAACCGACGGCGGAGGGCTTCCTCGTCACGGGAGGAGAAGCGACCACGACGACCGAATGCATCCTCTACCGGGGAACGAGCGACCGCCTTCTGGTGCTGGCGGACAGCGGCGCGTGGCACGCAAAGCGGGAAATCCTGGAGCTGGCGCAGGGGGCGAGCGTGCTGCTGCTGCATCCGCAGGGGATGGACGTCTACCGCGAGAGCGACGGAGAGGGCTTTGACGCCGATGCCGAATATTTCTATCTGTCGGTCCTCTGCGGAGCGCCCATCGGCGCGCAGCGGGCGGCCCAGGGGGTAGCGGCGGCGCGGCATGCGGGCGAGCTGCTTTCGGTCAGGGAGATCGCGTGCATCGGCACGGGAAGCGGCGCTCTGACGGCCCTTCTGTGCAAAAGGCTGCTGCCCGGCGTGACCTCCGTCCGCGCGGAAGGCGGCTTTCTGGACGTGCTCGCGGCCCTGCGGGGTGAGGGGACGGCCTACCGCCGAACCGACGTCATCCCGGGGCTTTTGCAGGCGGTTTCGGTCGAAGCGCTGTGCGGCGACCTCGCCCTGCTGGAAGGAGAAAGGAGACACGAGCTATGGAGTTTATAGATTGCAACACCCGCGTCGGCCGTCTGGCGGCGCCGCTGAGCCCGCTGGTCGAGCCAACGGCGGAGGCGCTGCTCGCCCGGATGGACGCCTGCGCGGTATCCTCTGCGC
>CABSLJ010000123.1 GCA_902478455.1 uncultured Oscillospiraceae bacterium
CCCGCGCAGGAAAGCGGAGGCTCCTTCTCTGCGGAGGAACGGGAAAACGACGGCGCGGCCCCGCCCCAGCCGGAGCGCCCAAACATCGACCCGTTTCAGGAAGAGGAAGCGGCCGACGAGCTGCTCGCCGGGGAGGATGTATACGCCCCGGAAGAAGAGCTGCCCGATGCGTCCGGAGAGGAGTTGATGGGCGGCGAGGGCATGCTGACCGGCCCGCAGATGGGCGGCGAAGCGGCGGCTGAAATGAAAAAGGGGCTTTCCAAAGGGGGGATCGCCGGCGTTGTTGCCGGCGCGGCGGTGCTTCTTGCCGCCGTTGTGCTCGGACTTCTCTACGCTTTCGGCGTGTTCGGCGGCGGGCAGGGGAGCCTTACGGGCGCGTGGAAAAGCGCGGAACAAGACGGTCTCTACAGCTTTTTTGTGTTTGAGGAGGACGGCACTGCTTTCCTGGGCTCCAATCAGGCCGGCTTCTCTGACCTGGGCTATGCCGGCAGCTATGAGCTGACCGATGAAGGCGGGCTCAAAATCGGCATCACCGTGTTCGGCGCCGCCATGGTGGACGAAACCTTTATCTACAGCCTTTCGGGCGACCGCCTCTCCCTGACTGCATCCGACGGCCAGACGGAGGAACTCACCCGTTTTGACTACGCCTATCCCAACATCCCGGAGGCCGACCGCCTGATCGACGACGCCCTGCTCGGCGTATGGGAGGACGAAGAGGGACAGATGTCCTATGTGTTCGACGACCAGGGCACCCTCAAAATGACCATGGCCGGCCTGCGGGTGATCGGCACCTACAAGGCGGACGGCAAGGAGGTCACGATGACCCTCGGCCAGGACGCGGCGGCGCAGACCCAGACCTTCCCCTATGAGATCAGGGACGGCGTTGTGACCATTGGGGAATATTCCCTGCAAAAGAAATCCAAATAGACAAAAGGACGGGCTTTTCAAAGGCCCGTCCTTTTTATTTGTCCAGAGCCGGAAGGGCGGATCGATCATCCGCGTGAAACGCGCGGCGGACCAAAATGATGTTACGGCCGCCGATTCGGAAGAATGGGCGGATCAGAACAGCTCCGCCACCCGCTGGAGGAAGCGGCCTTCGCGGATGTCCGTTGCGTCGATGAGGGCGATATCCATCTCCTGCGCGCGCTTGCCGATGTGGGTGTTTTCCCGGTCGATGGCGCTGAGCGTGGCCAGGATGCATTTGGAGTAGCCGCCGCCGAAGTAGCTTTTGTAGACGCTCAGCTCGTGGAGCGCCTCTGGGGCGGGCTCGGCCAGCTTGCAGGAGAGAAAGACGGGATGCACGCCTCGGAAAAAGGTGACGTCGATCTCGTTGGTCACTTCGGGACGGCTCTTTCTCTCGCCGTCCCAGTCGACCTTCACGCTCAGGCGCACGTCGTTGTATGCCCCGCAGTCGTGCAGGGAGATGTAGCAGTAAAGCTCCAGCCAGGTGCCGAAATCGGTCATGTATTTTTTGACGGCGTCGCAGGAAAAACGGAAGGAAAGGCGTTCCCGTTTCAACCGGAGCTCCTGGATGAGTCCCAGTTCCTCCGCGAAGCGCAGGGTAGGCAGGTGGGGGCGCATCGTCCGGCCGCGGGAAGCGATCTCCTGCGGCGCGTAAAACCGACCGCGGTCATCCTCCACGGGAAAGGAGGCGCAGCCGGTCTGCAAATAGAGGCAGAGGTCCTTCCAACGGGGAATGTCGTCAAACACCCGTTCGCAGAAGGAGAGCAGCGCCTGGTGCATGGATTTATCCGGCTTGGGGTGGCCGTATCCGGCGATGGCCGCCCCGTGGGCGGCGAGCAGCACGTCCATGGTGAAGCGGGGCAGCCGGAAGGAACGCTCCAGCTCCCTGCAGCCCGCGATGGAGCGCAGCCTCCCGCGCGGCGGGTCGACGATGAAGATGGGGGAATAGGTCTCCTTGCAGGCGAGATACGCGCCCACGGCCCCCAGCTCCCCGCCGCCGGTGATGTCCACAAAGCAGCCCTCGTTGCGGCGGACAACCCCCTTGCAGGCGCGGTAGACGGCGTTTAAGTCTCCCAGATCGGCGGGGACGGCTTCCACCTCGAGCCGCGGCAGCCTGAGCCGGCAGGCGGTTTCGACGGCGCGCAGGTCTTCGGCGTCCGCCGTGCGGGGATCGTACAGAAAAACCGCCTTCTTGGGCGAGAAGGCCAAAACATCCAGTATATTGTTGATCTGTTCCCGGTCGTAAACCTCCAGCAAGCAATCCATATGCGTCCTCCAAGAGCGTCCGGCATTCGGCGGGACCCGGAGCTTCCAATCCCGTGGATCAGCGAAGAGAAGGGCTGCCGGGGGCCGGACGCCGCGCTTGTTTTCCTTAGTATATCACGCAAAAGGGGCGATGTCATACGTGCCGGATAAATTTTTGCGCAGCGCCAGCAGATCGAGCGGGTCGACCCTGCCGTCGTGATTGAGATCGGCCGCTTTGAGGGCGAGGCCGGAAAGCGGTTCCTCCCCAAGCAGATGCCCGAGCAGCGCGCGGAAATCGAGGGTGTTGACGTTTCCCTCTCCGGTCAGGTCGCCGAAGACCAGGGCGAACAGGGAATCCTCTACCTCGCCGTTGACGACGAGCTGCACCTGCATCCCCGTACCGATGCCGCCGCTCGTGCGTTCGAACGAGCCTTTTAAAATGCGCAGAGAACCGGCGGGATAGCGCAGGCCCTTTTTAAAAGCCGAGAGGGTGGTCGGCGCGGATATCCCCGTGATTGTCCCGGCGGAACGGTCGATCCGGTAGACGTCGCTTGTGATCCGGTTTTCTCCCGGTTCCGGCGGGTCGGGTGTCTGCTCGTTCGCCGGTAGGAACTTTACCTGGTATTCGGCTGCGGCGGGCGAGCCGTCGGCCGCGCAGAGGTTTTCTATTCGCACGGTGAAGCGGTCGCCCGCCTGCGGGGCGGTCTCCGGCGGGGAAAAGGAGAGCACCGCGCCGCCCGCCGCAAGCGTCAGCCCGTTTCCCAAGGCGCGGGTGACCGCCGTGCCGGTGGTATCGTTTACAATGCGGACGACCGGACCGCCCCGTCCGCCGCAGGACAGCAGCGCGGCGTCCAGCACGACCGTCCACTCGCCGCCGGCCTCGCTTAACTCCTCAGGAAACGCGCCCGAAGGAAAAGCGCAGAAAGCGGCCTGACCGCCCGCGCCTGCCCTGTGGAAGCCGAAGTCCACCACGGAGGAAGCGCCGCTTGTCCGGCGGCTGAGGGAGACCGAAGCGGTCGCCGCATCCAGCAGCGCGGCGCGAAAGGAAGCATTTTCTGCGGCCAGACGGTAAAAAACGTCGGCATACGGGGCGGACGAGCCGGAAGGCAGGCTGTAATCTCCCGAGAAAGCGTCCGGCGGCGCCAGATAAAAGGAGCTGTTGTCTCCGGTCGCCTTGCCGTCCGCCTGCTGATAGGAGACGCCGCCCCAATCGGATGCGGACAGGGTGCAGACCTGCATCCCGCCGCCCGAGCGGCGGAGGATGAGCGTTCCACCCGCGCCGCCGCACAGCGCGAGCGCCGGCGCGCCCGGCAGGTACTGGCCCGAAGGCCGTCCTGAAGAGACGTCCAGAGCGAGCAGACCCTCTCCGGAAGGAAAAGCGAGCGTCCCCGCGGAGAGTCCGCACAGGGAGGCGGAAAGGGGAGCCAGGCAGTCGAAGGCGCGCCCCCACTGCCCCGCACCGTTTGGCGCAAAGACGCCGCCCGAGGCGTCGCAGAGGAAATCGTCGCCGGCGAGGAAGAAGGGGGAGGCCGGTTTGACGCCGCCCGCTGCGGGGAGCTCGCCGTCCGCGCCGGTCTGGACGCCGCCGGAGGAAAGCGCGGCGGAATACAGGCCGGAGGCTTTGGTGTAGGTCGCGTACAGACGACTGCCCGAGGGGTCGACGGCGATGCAGGAAAAAGCGCCGCGCGCGGTGCGCAGGGTGCGCTCAAGCGCGCCGGAGGCGGCGTAGACCCGCAGCAGGGAGCGGTCGGCGCCGTCCACCACATAAAGACGCCCGTAACGGTCGGCCGCCGCAAGGGAACCGTTTTCGATGAAGACGTCGTTTAAGACCGTTTGGGTCCAGCTTTCGTCTTTGGTGCAAAAACGGATGACCTCGGTGGTCAGCAGGACGCGGTCGCCGCTCGCCGTGCTTTTGTAAGAGGAGGCGAGGGTGATGACGTCGCCGAAGCGGCCCGCGTAACGGTAGGGACGCTGCGTGCGAAACAGATAGTTCCCCGTTTTGGCGGCGCTGTCAATTTCGGAAAGCAGGGTGCTGTTTCCCCGGGTGCTGACGAGGTAGGCCTTGCTCCCCTGCCCGGGCAGCAGCAGAAAGTTCCCGTCTCCATACGTCTCGGGCGGCAGGGAAAAGACCGCCCCGGCCTGCGCGCCCGCGGGCGCGCAGAGCAGCAAAACGAGGCAGAGCGCAAGGCACGCCGGACGTTTGAATCGCCCGTGGTTTCTCATGACTATCCCTCCCAACTGGGCATAGCATACCACGGGTTTCCAGAATTCTCCATCATCTGTGAAGATCGTTCAATCGGCAGGCTGGACAGAGACGGCAGGTGTGGGATATAATGATGTATCACCTTTCAAGGAGGAATCGCAGATGAAGATTGTGATTCTAGACGGATATGTCACCAATCCCGGGGATTTGAGCTGGGACGCCCTTGCCGGTCTGGGTGAACTGGAACTCTACGACCGCACCGCAGAGGAAGAGGTCTATGAGCGCGCTAAGGACGCCGAAATCCTCATCACCAACAAAACGCCGGTTCCCCGCGCGCTGATCGAACGGCTGCCCAGGCTGCGGTACATCGGCACCCAGTCGACCGGATACAACGTTGTGGATGTTGAAGCGGCGGCCGAACGGGGCATCCCCGTGTGCAACGTGCCCTCCTACTGCACCAGGGCGGTGGCGCAGTTTACCTTTGCGCTGCTGTTCGAGCTGACAAGCAGGGTGCATCTGCACAGCGAATCGGTGCGCGCGGGCGATTGGTCGCGCTGCCGGGATTTCTGCTATTGGAAGGTGCCGCTCGTCGAGCTGGAGGGCAAAACCATGGGTCTGGTCGGCTTCGGCAACATCGGCCGTCTGGTCGCTCAAATCGCCGTGCTGCTCGGCATGCGCGTGCTCGTCTACAGCCGTTCGAGAAAGGAGCTGCCTGCGGGCTGCGCCTGGGTGGATTTTGACACCCTCCTTGCACACAGCGACGTGCTCTCCATTCACTGCCCCCTCACGCAAGAGACGGCCGGGCTGATCGGCAGAGAGGCGCTCTCCCGCATGAAGCCGACCGCTTTTCTCCTCAATACCGCGCGCGGCCCGGTCATCGACGAAATCGCCCTCGCCGACGCGCTCAATGAGGGAAGGCTCGCCGGCGCGGCGCTCGACGTGCTCGGAGAGGAGCCGCCCGAGGCGGACAATCCCCTGCTTTACGCCAAAAATTGCGTGATCACGCCCCACATCGCCTGGGCGGCCCTGGAATCGCGCGCCCGGCTGGTGGAAACGGTGGCGGAAAACGTCGCCGCCTTTCTGCGGGGACAGCCGCAAAACGTGGTAAACGCGCACAACTGAAAAGCCAGAAACCGGCGAATCGCTGGTTCCTGGCTTTTCAGGGAGGAGTATTATGAAGTTTGCGCTTTAAGGGGAAAAGCCTCATCGCGCTGGCGTAATCAAGAGGTTGGTTTTGTGTGGTTTTCTTCTGGTTTCTGATTTTAGTATACGGAGGATTTTTGCGGATGTCAATGGACGGACAAGCCCTGCACCGCCCCTTCCCTTACATTTTACAACTCCGTGACAAGTGGGACACAAAACCGCGATAAAGGTTAATTTTTAATGACTTTTTAGACTGATTCAGAAGGAGGAACTGCCATGATTTTAATCGGTGAAAAGCTCAACAGCTCCATTCCGAGCGTCCGTCAGGCGCTCGATGCACAGGCTGGGGATTTTGTGCGGAAACTGGCGAAGGACCAGGAGGCGGCGGGGGCGGATTTTCTCGACGTCAACGCCGCCATGTTTATGGGCGAGGAAGCGGACAAGCTCTCTTGGCTGATCCAAACGGTGCGCGAGGTTTCCGCCCTTCCGCTGGTGATCGATACCCCTTCCCCCGCCGTCGCCGCGCACGCCGCGCAGCTGTGCCGCGGGGAAAAGATGGTGCTCAATTCCATCACCCTGGAAAAAAGCCGGTTTGAACCTATGCTTGAGGCCGCGCTCGAAGCCGGGGCGGGGCTCGTCGCCCTGTGTATGGACGACGCCGGCATCCCCGAAGGGGTTTCCCGCCGGGTCGAGCTGGCGGTGGAACTGACCGAACGGCTGGCCGCGGCCGGCATCCCGCGCGGAGAAATCTATCTCGACCCGATGGTCCGCCCCATCGGCTCCGGGGAGGGCATGGGACGGGAAGCGGTGGACTCCATCCGCGCCATCCGCGCGGCGCTTCCCGAAACGCACATCGTCTGCGGCCTGAGCAACTGCTCCTTTGGAATGCCCAAGCGGGCGCTGCTCAACCGCACCTTCCTGGTCGCCGCCATGACCGCCGGACTCGACTGCGCCATTCTGGACCCCCTCAACCGCTCGCTGATGTCCGCCCTGGCGGCGGCGCGCGCCGTGCTGGGACTGGACGAGTACTGCGTCGATTATCTCGACGCCTACCGAGAGGGAAAGCTCGATTAGTTCCGGCGGATCGCCGTCCTTTCAAAACGAGAACAGCGCCCCGAACCCCAATGCAAACGGGGCAGGGGCGCTGTTTTGCGCCGGTTGGCCGAGACGGCGCTGCGGCCGCGGGCTGAGCGCTGTTTACCGGATGAGGATTGTTTCAAGGAGGCGATCTCCGGTGTTCTTACAGCACGCCTTCCCCCCGCAGATGGGAAATGATATGGGCGATGACCTCACCCCGGTTGAAGGGGGTGATGAAATAGAAGCCGTCGGCGTGCGGACGCGCCATGCGGGCGATTTCACAGGCGATGTCCTCGCCGGTTCGGGCGGCCTCCTCCCGCTCCATGGCCGGGTCAAAGCGCCGGACATAGTCCGCCGGAATGTGGATGCCGGGCACCTCGTTGCTCATGTAGCTTGCGTTGCGGTAGCTGACGAGCGGCAGAATGCCCGGGAGGACCTTGGCGCCCAGCGCGCGCGCCCGGTCGATGAGCTCCAGATCCTCCGGCGTGAAGACCGGCTGGGTCAAAAAGAAGGAAGCGCCCGCCTCCATTTTGCGCTGCAGGCGTTTGAGTTCGGCGTCAGGATTGGTCACGCCCGGGTTAAGCACGCCGCCGATGGCGAAGGGAGAGGCGGCGAAGACATCCTCATTCATTTCCCGCACGAGCTCCATCAGCCGGATGGAGCTGAGGTTGAACACCGGCCGCACGACCGCACGGTCTCCTTCGGGCACGGGGTCTCCGGTCACGATGAGCACATTACGCACGCCTTCGGCGTGCGCCCCCAGCAGAGAGGCGCGCAGGGCGTTGACGTTTTTGTCCCGGCAGCAGATGTGGGGTAGAACCTCCATTCCGGTCGCCCGCCGGAGGGCGGCCGAGCAGATGACCGAATCGAGCTTGGCGCGGGCCAGGGGGGAGTCGGAGCTGTCTCTTATACACATCT
>CABSLJ010000124.1 GCA_902478455.1 uncultured Oscillospiraceae bacterium
TTTGCATTGTCACACCAAAATGTCGGACGGTTCCACCGGAATCGACGAGCTGCTCCAGCTTGCAAAGAAGCGGGGGCTGAAGGCGGTTGCGGTCACTGATCATGACACCTTCGCGGGCGCGACCCGCGCAAAAATTCTCGGGGAGCGGACCGGCATCCAGGTCGTTCCCGGCGTGGAGTTCTCCTGCATTGACGGCAGGACCGGCCGCAAGGCCCATCTGCTGTGCTATCTCTGCGAGAATCCCGACCGGCTCGAGGGCCTGTGCCGCCGGATGGGGGACAGCCGCAAAAAGGCGGCGGCCGTCATGCTGCAAAAAATCATGCGGCAATATCCCATCACGCCGGAGATGGTTTCCAGGCGGGCGCAGGGGAGCACCAACATCTTCAAGCAGCACATCATGCACGCCCTGATGGATGCGGGCTACGCCGTCACCCTTTACGGAGAGCTGTTTGATAAGCTCTTTCACCCGCAGACCGGCATTGCCCTCTTCCCGCTGGAATATCCTGATGTGAGAGACGTGCTTGCCCAAATCCACGAGGCGGGGGGCGTGGCCGTTCTTGCCCATCCCGGCGTGTACGACAGCTACGGTCTGCTTGAGGAGCTGACCGTCCTGGGGCTGGACGGCGTGGAGGTCTGGCACCCGCGCAACCGGGAGGGGGACGCGCAGCGCCTTTCCGCCTTTGCCAAGGAGCACGGCCTGCTGATGACCGGCGGCTCCGATTTTCACGGCATGTATTCCAAAAAGCCCAATCCGGTGGGCAGTTGTACAGCGCCGGATGAACAGCTTTCCCTGCTTTTCAAACGCGGGGAGCAGCTTTCCAGGAAAGGAAGACACTGAGTTATGACCTATCATTACAAACCAAAGGGCACCTGCTCCCGAATGATCGATCTGGAGCTCGAAAACGGCGTCATCCGGGAGGTCCGTTTTACCGGGGGCTGCAACGGCAACCTCAAGGGCGTCTCGGCCATTGTAAAGGGAATGAAGGCCGAGGATGTGATCGAACGCTTTTCGGGGATCACCTGCGGCTTCAAGTCGACCTCCTGTCCCGACCAGCTCGCCTGCGCGCTCAAGGAAGCGCTGGCGGCGGAAAAGTAACGATTGCAAAAGACGCCTCGGTTTTTTGAGGGCAAATCCCATCCGCAGGGTTCTCTTTTGGGGTGTTGTCCGCATAAAATAGGGAGAAGTCACAAAAAGGGGGAAGCCTGATGCCCGGTTTCTTTGCAGAGGATGACAGCGACATGAAGATCGCTGACTTTTCCGACGGCCGGCCGAAAGAGGCGACCTTATCCCCACGGGAGCCGGACAAGGACCCCGCCTACCTTGAGTTGATGGAAAACCGGAAAAACGGCAATCTGGACAAAGCCCGCCGCCTGGGGGCCGCGCTGGCCGATGAGGCCGCCTATGCTGAGAAGTCGGGCTTTTTAAAGCCTTCCCCCGTCAGGGAGGACTACGCCGTCCTGTCTCAGTGCCGGGTGCTCATGTGCTTTGCGGCGACCGTGGGAGCGGAGACCTGCACGCCCAATCTGCTGACGGCGCACACGGCGCTCAATGTGTTTTACGACCGCTTGAAAAGGCAGTCCCCGCAGCTCTATGAAGAGGTCAACGAGGCGGGGAGCTTTTCTTTTTATCTGCTGGAATACCGCAAGGGCGGGGACGTCGAGCGCGGCATAGGCCGCGCCTTTGCCATGCTGTGCGGCAGGGACGGCGACGCCGTCTGTTCCGAGCTGGGAGAGACCCTCTATTGCCGCTGTCTGCATATCGTCCGCAAGCGAGCCAAGGAACTCGCTTTTGTAAATTAGAAAGCGGCACGGGCAGCGTCTCAGAAACAGGAGAGGTTTCAGGAGGGCATTGCGGCGATTTCAGAATGCGAAAAAGTGTTGACCCCGAATATTGTACTGCAAAGTTCAGGTAAAAAGGAGCGCGCCGCAGCTGCGGCGCGTTCCTTTTGCAGGCAAGAGCTTTTTTAAGAGTTCCGATTTGTGTACGGTTTCTTTTGAATATACGGCGCCTTATGTGCGAAGCCGGAAGGTCCTGGGGGCAAGCCGGTACACTAGAATACATGCCGCAATCGAGTACAGCAAACAGAAGACAATGCACATGGCCCCAAATATCAGGGTGGGCATCTGTACCCGCATCAGAAAAAAGCAGACAAAGTATGTGGCGGACATCACCAGCTGATAGGTTCCGCTTTTCAGTTCCGTTCCCGCGTTGTAGGGCTGTAGCAGGTAATAGATCGTCAGGTAGTGGACCGAGAAGAATACGCTCATGCAGAGGATGGAGACAAAGAGCACAATGTAATTGAGCGGATTGTCTGTCCCGCCCGATGCATAAAGCAGCAGCGCCAGGCCCGCGCCGATGACAAAGGCGGGCAGCAGGTTGATTTTCATGATTTCCCACAGGCGGATGCGGAACAGCTTCAACACCATGTCCGGCCGTTTGTAGAAGGAGTAGGTCAACAGGCTGTGGTCGCAGTTCATGAACAGCGCCTTGGTAAAGCCGGTTCCGCGATTTATGGCGTACATGATAAACACAAAATACGGCAGAAAGGTCATCAGCAGCTCATTGGTCTTCTCTTTGATTTCCGGCGCGAGATAAAAGGACAAAAGAAGACCCAACAGCAAGAACAGGCAGATCGCCGCGATCTTTTTCGAGGAGCTCCAGAGGATTTTTCGGTGCCGCTTGATAAACAGTTCGTTGAGGTACTCGAACCCCCTGCGTCTGCTGGTGATGCCGGTATCTGCGCTGATGACCTTCTGGCTCTGCTTTTGAGAGAGCTGCGCCGCGCTGTCCATTTGGCTGTTCAGCTGCGCCAAAAGCTGCTGGTTGATTTCACGGTATCCGCGGAAGGTCAGAATTTTCCAAAGACCAATCGCTCCTGCCGGTGCAAAGGCGGTCATAACAACCGCTGTAACCGATTCCGGCAGAACCAACCCCGCTGCGGGCAGACCGTAGGCGGCCGCAAGCAGCAGCCCGACAAACAGCCAGAGGTATTTATGCAGCTTGTTTTCGTTGTATACCAGCCCACGCTTCTCATAGTCCCACAGGGAGGAAGCCGCCACCGCCATTTTGAGACCGGCGACCGAAAAGGGGAAAACCAGGCAGAACCAGAGGGGAATCCCACTGCCCAGACCAAACCATACGGAGAAGGGGAGAAACCCAACAATCACCTTCAATATTGCATAGCCGTAGTTTACCAGCGTATACGCCCGGGCATCCATCCGCATCAGGATCATGGCGTAGTATTTGTCTCTGGTGGGATTGAAGAGGTTGGTGTTCATGAATGCGCCGATGACGGTCAGAAACAGCAGAATATGCAGGTACACTCGGCCGGCCGGCGCCGTTTCGTACAGCATTCCAATTCCGGCCACCATTGTGATGAAGTAAAGAAATTTGCCCAGAAAAACGGAGATGATCTCCCACAGCACCGAAAGAACGTTGGCGAAAATTTTTAGCCCGCGAACACGGTACAGGGCTTCGGGCAATATCCGCCTGAGAAGGGGAATCTGCTTGAGGGAATACAGAATCCCATTGACGCGATAGGTGTTTTTCAGGGAAAAGGAGATCCGGAGCGTCTTATTCATGTCCTTCCTCCCGCAGGGCCGCGATGATCTTTTCCTTGAACTCGCGGCTGTCCAGATTGGTTTTTTCAATCCGCTCCAGCACGCCGTGATTGAGCAGCACGATCTCGTCGCACAGATCGAGCGCCAAATCCATGATGTGGGTGGAGAAGATGGTAATCCTGTTTTGCTTCAGGGAGCGCAGTAGCTGCTTCATCTCTTCGGCGACCACTACATCCAGGGAGGTCAGCGGCTCATCCAGCAGCAAAAGAGGCGGCTGGGCGATGATGTTGATGAGCATCTGCATTTTGTTCTTCATACCGTGGGAATAGTCCTTGAGCAATTTATCCCGGTCCTCCGGATCGATGCTCATATCATCGAAGTATTCGTCAATCGGTTTTGGATGCGGGATGGTTTTCTCATTGATTTCCAGAAAAAATTTTAAGAATTCCCGCCCGGTCAGAAACTCCGGGACGGTTGGTGTGGACAGCACATATCCGATGTCCTCGGCCGCCACATCCCGGCGGCGTCCGTTTTCCTCCAGCCGGAAGCTGCCGCCGTCGGCTTTGATGTCCCGGTTGATGCAGTTAAACAGGGTGGTCTTTCCGGCCCCGTTGCGTCCCAGCAGGCCGTAAATCTTCCCGCTTTCAAAGGTAAAGCTGATGTCCCGCAGAACTTCCTTCTTTTCAAAGCGTTTGGATATATGCTCAATGACAAAATTCATATGTTTTTCCTCCTCTTACATTTTATGCCGGTAGAAGGCGCACAGGATGAGATCCAGTGCCGTCTTCAGCAGGAAAGCGCCCACAAAGGAAAGGGTGACCCACAGCGGCGCATCCCAAAAAATGGCGGCCCACGCGGCGGCCATCAGCAGCCAGTGGAATATTTCGCCGGAAAGGGCCTGCGCTTTGCTGCGAATCAGCTGGTTGCGTTCATCCCGGAGTTCGATTCCATTTTGTTTCATCAGATCAGGGTGCTTTTCCCAGAAGCGTCCGGTAAACCACTTGGCCATGCCAAAGCCAAACAACCCGGCTCCTATACCGATCAGCGCGCCGCTTCGGGCGCCGCTCAGGTAAGCTTCCGGAAATAGCTTCGCGGCGAAGATCAGAGCAATCCCCAGCATACAGGCAATCAGATACAGCCTGTTTTTTGTTTTCAATTTCACGGCCGGTCCTCCTCGTAAAGAAAGATGTCCTCGATTGTCATCCGGAAATACCGGGCGATTTTATACGCCAGGATGAGAGAGGGATTGTACCGCCCGTTTTCCAGTGAGCCGATGGTCTGCCGGGAGACCTCCAGAGCATTGGCCAGGTCCTCCTGTTTGATGCCGCGGCTTTTCCGGATTTCTTCCAGGCGATTTTTCATCCGTCTCCCCCCAATCGGTTGAATGGAAAGTTTGCTTTCCATTTACATTTTATCTGCTGTATCCCAAAATGTCAAGTAAACTTTCCATCAAGACGAAGATTCCCAAGGCGGATGTCTTTCAAAAGACGAACAAAGACTTCGGAACAAAGAAGGACAGGGCGCGCCGCTGCAAACAAAACGGCGCGCCCTGTCTTTTTTTGTTTTTTAATCCACGGCGACCTTGAGCACAATCTTGCGCACATGATCGCAGCCGGGGACCCGGATGCAGGCGCGGTGAACGTCCTGCGGGAAGCAGACAAGGAACATGCCCGCACCCAGACGGCACTGGCTCTGGGCGGGTCCCTCATAAAAGGCGCAGTCGTTTTCCGCCGCATATTCCTCGGTCAGCTTCATCGCGTCGAGGGCCGAGACCTCGGCCAACTCGTCGCCTGCGAGCAGCCAGTGGATGTCGATATAAGCGCGGTGGGCCTCCCACTTTTTTTCGTCGGCGGGAGCGGTCTCCACCTCCATCAGATTGATGAAGAAGCGGTCGCCGTCAATCTCGCTGGCGCCGGGCCGAAGCTTGGAGCCGTCGAGAGAAGCGAGCGTCTCCAGCGCGCGGTCGAGATTTTGGGAAAGGCCGAGATAGGCTTTGTAATTTTGAATGCTGTCATAAATCATGGAATGGCACTTCCTGTTCTTTTTATTTATTCGGCTTGAAACCGTCCTTGAGGGAGACGGCGCGGTTGAAGACAAGACGGCCGGGGGCGCTGTCCTTGTTGTCCACGCAGAAGTAGCCCAGTCGCATGAACTGGAAGGAGGCGGGGGCGGTTGCATCGGCCAGAGAGGCCTCCAGCTTGCAGCCGCGGAGCACGCGAAGGGAATTGGGATTGAGATAGTCGGTGAATTCCCCTTCGCCGCCCTCGGGGTCGGGAACGGTGAAAAGGCTTTCATAGAGGCGAACCTCGGCGTCGACGGCGGTGGCGGCGTCCACCCAGTGAATGGTGCCCTTGATTTTGCGGCCGTCGGGCGTGTTGCCGCCGCGGGTTTCGGGATCGTATTCGGCATACACCTCCGTGACGCCGCCCTGTTCATCCCGTTTGCAGCCGGTGCAGCGGACGATGTAAGCCGTCTTGAGGCGCACCTCGTTCCCGGGGAAGAGGCGGAAATAGCCCTTGACCGGCTCCTCCATGAAATCGTCGGCCTCAATAAACAGCTCGCGGGAGAAGGTCACGGTGCGACTTCCATCCTCCGGACGGCCGGGGTTGTTCTCCACCTCAAAGGTTTCGGTCTTGCCCTCGGGATAGTTGGTGATGATGAGCCTGACAGGATGCAGCACCGCCATCGCACGGCGGGCGTTGGCGTTCAGGTCCTCCCGCAGACAGTGTTCCAGGAAGCCGTAGTCGACCGTGCTGTTGACTTTGGCCACGCCGATGCGTTCACAGAAGCTGCGGATGGCGGCGGGCGTGTAGCCGCGCCGGCGCAGGCCGCAGAGGGTGGGCATGCGCGGGTCGTCCCAGCCGGAGACCACGCCGGTCTCGACAAGCTGGCGCAGCTTGCGCTTGCTCATGACGGTGTTGTTGATGCCCAGCCGCGCGAATTCGATCTGACGGGGCACGGCGGGCGGGTCGATGTGTGCGATCACCCAGTCGTACAGGGGGCGGTGGTCCTCAAACTCCAACGAACAGAGGGAATGAGTGATGCCTTCCATCGCATCTTCGATGGGATGGGCGAAATCGTACATCGGGTAGATGCACCATTCGTCTCCCGTACGGTGGTGGCGCATGTGATTGATGCGGTAGATGACCGGGTCGCGCATGTTGAAATTGCCCGAGGCGAGGTCGATCTTGGCGCGCAGGGTCATTTTGCCGTCCTCAAACTCGCCGTTTTTCATGCGCTCAAAGAGCGCCAGGCTCTCCTCAATGGGCCGGTCGCGGTAGGGACTTTTGGCCGGATGGGTCAGGTCGCCCCGGTTTTCCCGCATCTGCTCGGGGGTGAGCTCGCAGACGTAGGCGAGTCCCTTGCGGATGAGGTCCACGGCGAAGCGGTACATGTCTGGAAAAAAGTCGGAGGCGTAGGTGAAACGGTCCCAGGAGAAGCCCAGCCAATGGATGTCCTCTTGAATGGCGTCGACATATTCGACGTCCTCCTTGGTGGGGTTGGTGTCGTCCATTCTCAGATTGCAGACGCCGCCGAACTTTTCGGCCGTGCCGAAATCGATGCACAGCGCCTTGGCGTGGCCGATGTGCAGGTAGCCGTTGGGCTCGGGAGGGAAGCGGGTGTGCACCCGTTTGCCCTCGTATTTGCCGCCGGGGGCGATGTCCTCGGCGATGAAATCGTGGATAAAGTTGCCGCCTTCCTCAGCGGAAAGGGGGACTTTGCTCTCTTCTGCCATAAATGCTGTTCTCCTTTTTAACCGGCGCGGTTGGCGGATGCGAGCTTGTCCGCGCCGAGGTGTAATCTTCTGAGGGCTTCCTCGCGGCCGAGGATGGTGAGAATCTCGATGGCTCCGCCCGGCGTGACTGCTGTGCCCGACGCGGCGATGCGCGTGGGCCACATGACCGTGCCGTTTTTGACGCCGAGCCGCTCGGCCAGGGAGAGCAGGGTTTCGTGAATCGCGTCGGAAGTCCATGCGGGCAGGGC
>CABSLJ010000125.1 GCA_902478455.1 uncultured Oscillospiraceae bacterium
AATACAAAAGCCGTACTCCGCCACCTTGCGGAATACGGCTTTTTCTATGGTCTAGTTTGCGTGCTGCTGCGGGGAAAGGCGAATCAGGCCCTCCACCGGTTTGCGCTGAATGAGCAGGAGATCGCCGTCCTGCTCCTGGATTTCAGGAGCAACCTCAACATCCTTCAGACGTTCAATCGCTTCGCAGCTTCCGGTGGACACCTCGTAAAGGCAGGGCTTGCCGTCCCGCAGGAAAAGGAGGAGATCGTCGGTCAGAAAGCGCGCCGTATGGAAGTGGATGTTGTGGTCGGCCATTTTGCCGGTGATGCGTCCCGTATCCAGGTCATAAAAGACGGTGTCTGCAAAGCTGTGGGAATTGGAGAGATTGCAGGTCAGAACAGCGAGGTTTCCGCGGACAAGCACCGAGTCTATCCGGCCGACGTCCTCCGGCAGCGTGTAGACCTGCTGCTTGCCGCTGTCCAGGTCGAAGGAGAGAAAGGAGTCCCCCTGCGAGGAAGGGACGAAAATCCGGCCCTCTTCTATGACAGGGGCCTTTACAGAATACTGGCAAAACCAATCGAGCGCCAACGCCCGGCCGGTTTTCAGCGATAAACAGCCCAGCCGCCAGGATTGGTCGGCGTCCATATCGCGATACACATAGACAAAAGAATCTTCTCCCAGAAAAACCGAGTAGGGCTGGGAATCCAGAGCGTAGTTCAGCCGGGAGCCGTCCTCCCAATTGTAGGACTGCAGCACCGGCTCATATCCGGTGAGCCAATAAATCCCCCGTCGGTTGGAGGACGTAAAGGCGATGTAGCCGTTGAACTGCGCCAGTTCGGTCAGACTGCCCTCGCCGACACGGTAGAGAATACTGCGGTTGACGTGGACGTCGCTGTCGTAGATGGCAAAATAGCAAAGACCGTCTTTGTCGGGAGCGGCGGCGAAGCGGTAATCAAACAGGAAGAGCTGCTCTCCGTCCTCTCCCGTTTCCTCCCCATAGGGAAGATTGGGAAGGGTGATTTCGGTGATGCGGACCTGTTCCAAAAGAGAGGAGCCTTCCGGCTCGCCGGAGGAAAGGGACGAAGGGGATAAAACGCCTCCCGGGGCGGCTGTCTCCCCGGACGACGCGGCTCCTCCGGGAGGAGCTTCGGACCGGCTTTCCACCGGCTGCGAACCGATTGCAGAGGAAATGCCGTCGGTCGGCTGTGAAGGCCCGGGCGTCTCTTCCGGCCCGCAGCCCGAGAGCATTCCGATCAACAGCAGGATACCCAGCAGATTCCATTTCGAGCGCATGATCTCCCCTCCTTTTCTAATCCGGCGGGGGAACTTCTCTTTCAATGACAGATGCCCGTATAACAGAGATCGATCTCTATTCTTATTGTACAATAGAAATGAAAAAAATCAAGATAATTACAGAATTTCAATCCTTTTATGATGCGCTTGTGTCTTGATCGGGCCGTATTACTGCGCGCCCTGCTCGGTATAGAGCCGGTACAGGGAGCTGTAAAGACCGTTTTTCCGCAGCAGTTCCTCGTGGGAGCCCTGCTCCTCAATGCCGTTTTCGGTCAGCACCAGAATGGTGGAGGCGCCGCGGATGGTGGTCAGGCGGTGAGCGATGGTGAAGGTGGTGCGGCCTTTGGAAAGGGCCTCGAGCGATTGCTGCACCAGTCGTTCGCTTTCGTTGTCGAGCGCGGAGGTGGCCTCGTCGAGAATCAAAATGGGGGGATTCTTGAGAAAGACGCGGGCGATGCTGATGCGCTGCTTCTGCCCGCCCGAAAGCTTGACCCCGCGCTCGCCGACGTAGGTGTCGTACCCCTCGGGCAGCGCCAGGATAAATTCGTGCGCGCCCGCCTTTCGCGCCGCCGCCTCCACCTCTTCGCGGCTCGCGCCCGGCTTGCCGTAGGCGATGTTCTCGTAGACCGAGCCGGAGAAGAGGTAGACGTCCTGCTGAACAACGCCGATGTGCTCGCGCAGAGACTTCTGCGTGAAAGCTTTGATGTCCCGCCCGTCGATGAGAATGCGCCCCGAGGTGACCTCGTAAAAACGCGGGATCAGGCTGCACAGGGTGGTCTTTCCTCCGCCCGAGGGACCGACCAGGGCGATGTTGTCGCCCCGTTTTACATGCAGGTCGATATCGGAGAGCACCTCTCCCTGATCGTCCGAATAGCGGAAGCTGACCTTTTCAAAGCGGATGTCCCCCTCAACCCCTCCCAGAACGGCGGCGTCCGGCTCGTCTTTGATCTCGATGGGGGCGCGCATGATTTCATCGAACCGCTCAATACCGGTCATGCCGCGCTGAAACTGCTCGGTGAACTCGACGATGCGGCGGATGGAGGTCAGCAGTGTGGTCACATACAGCAGATAGGCCATCAGGTCGGCCATGGTGATCTGTCCGTCGATCATAAAGAGCGCGCCGACGACCACCACCGCGATGTACATGACGCCGTCAAACATCCTCACGCCGCTCTGAAAGGCGGCCATGTAGCGGTAGGCCAGCTTTTTGACGCCGAGAAAGCCGTCGTTTCCCTCGCGGAATTTTTCCCGCTCCACATCCTCGTTGGCGAAGGATTTGACCACCCGGATGCCGAGGAGGCTGTCCTCCACCTGGGCGTTGAGCTCGCCCACCTTGACGCGGGAACGCTTAAAGGCGTCCCGCATTTTGCGGTTGAAATGCAGGGAGAAGAAAAACATGGGCGGCAGCAGCGCAAAGATGATGAGGGTCAGCCAGACGTTCATGCCGCACAGGATGACGAACGAGGCGACGATTTTGATGCCGGCGATGAAGAATTCCTCGGGGCAGTGGTGGGCGAACTCGGTCACCTCAAAAAGATCGTTGGTGATGCGGGACATGATCTGGCCGATTTTGGTGTTGTCATAATAGGAAAAGGAGAGCTCCTGCAGGTGGGAGAAGAGGTCGCGGCGCATGTCGGTTTCGATGCGCGCGCCCATGCCGTGGCCGATGCTGGCCATGTAGTAATTGGCGGCGGTGTCGGCAATGCGCAGGATCAGGTAGAGCGCGCCCAGCTTCAAGACCGTGCCGACGAGCAGACCCTCCGGGTTGTTCATCCCCTCGTTGGTGATAAACCGGACGATGAGCGGAAAGACCAGCTCGCAGACGGTGGTGAAGGCGGCGCACAGCAGGTCGAGCGCCAGAATGCCGAAATAGGGTTTGAAATAGGGGAGAAAACAGGCGATCAGCCTGCCGGACCGCTTCTTTTTGTTCATGGGAATCCCTCCTTGAGAATGTCGCCGGACGCACAGACAAGCAAAAACCGCAACCGTATGCCCGCGGTTGCGGCAATCTGAGGGAAGCGGCGCAAACATCCGCGCCGCTTCCCTTACGCTGTTGCTTTTATTATAAGCGCCCGGCCGGGCGTCTGTCAAACGCCGGTGTGCGGATTCTCCAGACGCGCACGGTAATCACTGGGCGTTTCCTGCTCAAACGCTTTGAAGGTATGAACGAAATGCGAAACATCGTGAAAGCCCACCTGTTCGGCGATCTCGTAAATTTTGACCGTCTGATCCCGGAGCAGCTCTTTGGCCTTTTCAATCCGGATGCCGTTGAGGATTCTGCTGAAGTTCCGCCCGGCGTGTTTGTGGAGCAGTTTGCTCAAATGCCACTGGCTGACATAGATATGCTCGGCGACCGACGCCAGACTGATCGCCTCTGCGTAATGCGCCTCCATATACGCAAGCGCGCTTTTGACGATTCGGACACCGTTTCCGTTTTCGTCGACGTCTGCTCTGCAGGCGTCAGGGGGTTGCAAGACCGTTTTGTCCTCCATTTGATTGGTGACGATGACTTCCGACATTTTCTGATCCTCCCACTGTCTTACCTGGCGCGGCCGAAAGGCTTGCTTTGACGCGATGCGCGGTCCTTTGCCCCGGACCTCCCGCTTAGAGACGTCAAAGAATGCAGAGCCTGTTTGTGCCGCTTTTGTTTTTTCTCCCTTCCATCCAAAAACAGCCGGGCACGATTGTGGAGAATGAGAGCGCCTTGTCTGTGGGGATACCTGTGCTGCCGGTAATCAAAATTCTCATCCAATGACGGGAAGCCGGAACAGACTTCCCGTCCGGAACGCCTTTTGCGCACTGTCTGACCGGATGGAAGAGGTTTGTTCAGGCCGCCTGGCATGTTCTGCCGCGCGGCGATGATATTCACCACCAAACGATGCGCCGGCGTTTAGCAGACGGCATCCGCGCAGAGACGTTCAGGGAGGCGGGAAACGGACCAATTCGGCCAACAGATTTGGAAAACCCGGCCTGCTTTCATCCGCTGCGGATGTTCCGGGAAAGGCGAGCTTGGGACTTTAGATGAAAGGGGCTGCTTGCGCGCCGTCGACGCAGCAGGCCCGGCCTGTGAGAACGGAGCGACCGTTTTATCCCAGTTCCCAGAGGATATAAACCCACCGCGGTGAAACAAACACTTGCTTGCGGAAGAAAATGCCGGACCAACCCCGACGCTGATGCATAAAAATCCAGCTTTATACCGATTTGGGAGTGAACATAAAACATGTTGTGCCAATTGTAGCACAGAATCGAACGTCATACAAGACTATAAAACGGCGAAATACACGAAAAAGCGCCGATATATCGGCTTGAGTTCTATGCTAAGAGCAAAAAAAATTCAGTATGCAACTGAAGACGTCGCCCGGACGCCGCGCCGGCCCGACGGGCCGTGCCGAACGTCATCGCTTGAACTGCGCTCGTGGAATGTGTATAATATGCCCGGGAGAAGGCTCCGTTTCGGCCGCGTCGTAACACGGAGCGGACGGATTGCGGCCTTTGTCCTCCCAAGAAATGATGCGATCGTACACAAGAGAGGCGAAGCCGATTTGATGAACCGACCGGTGACCAAAAGAAGCTGGAAAAAAGAGCTCCTGGGCTGGGGCCGCACGCTGCTGATCGGCGTGGCGCTCGCTTTTGTTCTCAACCATTACATTGTGGCCAACGCGACCGTACCCACCGGCTCGATGGAGAACACCATCCGTCCGAACGACCGCATTCTGGCCGACCGTCTCGCCTATCTGAGCAGCGGTCCGCTGCGCGGGGACATCGTCATTTTTCAGCCGCCGGACGATCCGGAAGGCGTTCCCTATGTCAAACGGGTCATCGGTCTGCCGGGAGAGGTAATCGAAGGCCGTGCCGGGCTGGTTTACGTCGATGGAACGCCCCTGAACGAGCCTTACGTCAAGGAGCCGCTGCGGTTCGACTTCGGCCCCTACACCGTCCCGGAGGATTGCTATTTCATGCTGGGGGACAACCGGAACGATTCCCTCGATTCTCGTTACTGGAATCAAAAATTCGTCCTCCGGGGCGATATTTACGGCCGGGTGGTCCTGCGGTATTACCCCGATTTCTGCATCTATGACCGCTATGATCCCCTGCAAAGCTGAGCGGTTGCGCCTCCTCACGGGGGGCGCCTGGGACACAGGCTTCGGACGATGCTGCGGCGCTTGTCAAACAAAGAAGCAGGGGCGGACGCCTCCGGCGGCGCGCACAACAGAGGGAAACCCCTGTGTGTTGCGGCCGGATGGAAGCGTCCGCCCCTTTTGTGTGATGGTATTCCGGTTTTAGCCTGCAGGGGGGCTTACTGCCCGAAAATCCGTGCGGCGTCGGCCATGTTTTCGATGATCGGCACGCCGAAGGGACAGCGCGCTTCACAGCTTCCGCAGGCGATGCACTCGCTTCCGGTGTGGGAAAGCCCGAGATAGTGGGAACGAATGGAGGGCGGCACGCTGCCCTCGTCCAGCCGGGCGATGTCGAGATATTTGTTGACCGCGGCAATGTCGATTTCCGCCGGACAAGGCTGGCAATGGCTGCAATAGACGCAATTGCCGCGGAAATCGCTGCGCAGGGTGCCGAGCACCGGCGCGTAGTCGCGCTCCTCCTCGCTGGTATCCAGATATCGGACGGCCTCAAGAACCTCTGCCCGGTTCTTGCAGCCCAGCATCACGCCGGCCACCGCCGGGCGCGTCAGCGCGTAGTGGATGCACTGCGGCACCGTCATCGGTTTGCCGAAGGGGGTGTGCTCGGGGGAGATCAGCTTGCCCGCGCCGAGGGTTTTCATCACGGTGATGCCGATTCCCTTCTGTGCGCAGAGACGGTAGAGGGAGGCGCGGGTGGGGTCCATGCCCTGGAAGGCCGCCGCGTCGGGGGAATCGTTGAGGACGTGCACGTCGGCGGGGTAGAGATCGAAAGCGGGATTGATGCTGAAGAGCATCATCTCGGGCAGTCCGGTTTCGATGACCCGCATGGCCATTTTGGGCGCGTGCGAGCTGAAGCCGATGTGCCGGATATCCCCCTGCTGCTTCAGCTTTTGCACATAGTCGGCGAAGCCGGTCTCAAAGACGCCTTTGTAGTCATCCTCCGAGTCGATAAAGAACATCATGCCGAAATCGATGTAGCCGAATATCCGCAGCAGGTCCTCAAAATACCGCTGCACGGTCGGCAGGTCGCGGCTGATGTCATACTGCTGGCCCACGTCGGTCGAGCCGATATGGCCCTGAATCAGGACCTGACCGCGCTGGTCTCCCAGCGCCCTGGCGATGTTTTCGCGGACCTCCCGCCCCGGCATGAAGACGTCAAAGAGGTTGACGCCGTTTTCCAGCGCGGCGTCGATGGTTTCCTTGACCTGCTCATAGGGCGCGCCGTCCAGATGCTCGCAGCCGAGTCCGATGACGCTGCCCTTGCAGCCGGTTCTTCCGATTTCCCTGTATTCCATATGTTTCGCCGTCCTTTTGTATCGATTTGCGCATAAACTGCTTTATTTTATGATAGCACAAGCGGAAGGAAAAGTCGACCGGGGAAGCCTTCGCATCCACCGGCAGGGGGTTGTTTTCGGGGACCGGCCGCCGTGCGGCTGTCCCGCGGCCGGTGAGGTCCGTCTGTGCCTTTCGTCACGCCAGGACAAGCTCGCCGAAGAATTCCGGAAGATGGAAGCAGGGCTTTTCAAATTGAATCGGCTGCCAGGAGCCAAAGTGGGCGACGGCGGTGTTGTCCCCGCATTTGTAAAAGTTGCCGGTCATACGGTGACCGGGCGCAAAGTCGTTCCGCCCGTAGATTTCTTGGATGAATTTGAGGCCGATGAGCAGTTTTACTTCCCAGAAGCCGTTTTCGCGGTCGACGCGCGCCTCCGGCTTCGGCGGGGTGATGCCGAGCGAGCGGACAAAGCGGCGGTCGAAGCGGTCGGGGCCGATCTGGCACAGCAGGGCGCCGTTTGCATTCATCTCAAAATTGAGGTAGCCTCTGTCGCTTTCCGCGGGATAAAAATTGAGAAAGGCCTCCATGCAGCTGTCGGTATAAACGGGGTCGTCGTCCTGAGTGTAGACGGCGGCGGGGTCGCGCTCCTGGCACCGCATGGTCAGAAGAAAACCGGCGTCCTCCAGGAAGATAAGCTCGGCGCGGGTTTTCGGGCGGTAATCGCCGCCCCAGGAATAGGTTTCGACGGACAAATAGTCATGGTCCTGTTGCTCGTGCAGGGAACGGAAGGTTTGAATACG
>CABSLJ010000126.1 GCA_902478455.1 uncultured Oscillospiraceae bacterium
ATCACAAAAGGGGCACAATGGAAATGGATTTGCAGGAAGTCATGGAAAAACTTGCGAAAAATCGAAAAAATTCTTTGTGTGTTTTCAACATGTCCATCCAGGATGCCTGGGACAATGCCCAAAACCATTTGACGCGGACGGCATTTTATACTACTATGAAGCTGCAGCGTATTTGCGGTGCGGCCGCCCGCTTCTCTCAGTCCCGTGCGGCGCCGTCTGCCTGCAATTTATGCGGAGTCCGCATGAGGAGAGGATTTGCCATGGGAATTCGTTTTTAAGCCGCGTTGACCGCCGCCGCGTCCACGGGATGCGGCCACACCCTTTGCCTTAATAAGGCGCGTTTTTCGCCAGCGCCTTTTATCCAGGAGGACTTTTTATTGATGACCTATTATGAAAATGAAATCAAACCGGAGCGCGCGCTGCTCGTGTCGGTGGATACGGGCGATTTCGACGCGGAGGCTTCCCTTGCCGAGCTCTATGAGCTCGCGCGCAGCGCGGGGGCCGACCCGGTCGCCGAGGTGACGCAAAAGCGGGAATCGCCCGACGGCGCCACCTGCGTGGGCTCCGGACGGCTGGAAGAGATCAAAGCACTTTGTGAGCATGAGGAGATCAACCTGCTGATTTTCGATCTGGAACTGACGCCGACCCAGATCCGCAATCTCGAGCGGGAGACCGACGTGCGCGTCATTGACCGCACCATGCTCATTCTGGACATTTTCGCCTCCCGCGCTCGCTCGCGGGAGGGCAAGCTGCAGGTCGAGCTGGCCCAGCTTCGCTACATGCTCCCCCGCCTGACGGGTAAGGGCGCCGCGCTTTCCCGTCTGGGCGGCGGAATCGGCACCCGGGGGCCCGGCGAAAGCAAGCTGGAGACCGACCGCCGCCACATCCGCAGGAGGATCGAATCCTTAAAGGAGCAGCTTTCCCAGGTGGAGCATCACCGTGCCCAGCTGCGCCGCCGCCGGGAAAAGGACGGCGTCGTCACCGCGGCCATTGTCGGTTACACCAACGCGGGGAAGTCCACTTTGATGAACTGTCTGACCGAGGCGGGCGTGCTCGCCGAGGACAAGCTCTTCGCCACCCTTGATCCCACCGCCCGCGCGCTGCGTCTGCCGAGCGGGGCGTCCATCATGCTCATCGACACGGTCGGCCTGGTCCGCCGTTTGCCGCACCATCTGGTGGAGGCCTTCAAGTCGACCCTGGAGGAGGCCGCAAATGCCGATATGATCCTAAACGTCTGCGACGCCTCGAGCGAGGAAGCGCAGGTGCATCTGGAGGTCACCAGGGAGCTGCTCAAGGAGCTCGGCGGCGGAGACCGTCCGGTCGTCCCGGTGCTCAACAAATGCGACCTTGTGCCCGAGCTCGCCGCGCTCCCCATGATCGGCGGCGCGGTGCGCATCTCGGCGAGGACCGGAGAAGGGATCGACCGTCTGCTTCAGGAGATCGAGGAGCGGCTGCCCGTTCGGATGCGGAGGGTCGAGCTGCTGCTTCCCTTTTCGGAGGGCGGGCTGGTCGCCGACATCCGCAGAGAAGGCGCCCTCTTAAGCGAGGAATACACCGCCGGGGGCATCGCCGTCACCGCCCTGCTCGACGCCCGTCTCCTAAGCCGCGCGGAACCCTATCTCACGCGGGAGCAATAAACATTCAGAGCCGACGGAGCGAAGAAAGGACCGTTCCCTGTGCATTGCGCGCGGGAACGGTCCTTTTTGCCGGTTGGAACAGAGGCTTAGGGGGTTACTCCCGGGCGAGCGCCTTGACAATCTCGCCCACATAGAGCTTGTGGTAGTCCTTGTCGGGATAAAAGCCCTCCAGAGAGGCATCCAGGAAGCAGGCGGGGTCAAGGAACTGACCGTACAGCTTGCGGCAGCAGAGCACCAGCTTGGCCTCCTCAAAATAGGGCGCGTCGAGGTCGAAGCAGGGGGTCAGGCCGGAATCGGTGAATTTGTCCACATCCCGGCCGGACACCTTGCCGCAAAGCGCCAGCGCCTTTTTGCATTCGGGCGGGTAGAAGGAAAGGGTGTAGGCGTCGTTTTCCTCGAGCAGCTCAAAGGTATACCGCTGCGGGCGGATGACCGAATAGGCCACGTTTTTCCCCCAGAGCACGCCGAGGCCGCCCCAGCTGGCCGTCATGGTGTTGCACTTGGCGGCGTTTCCGGTGGAAACAAGCATCCATTCGTCTCCGATGAGCGAAAACGGATTCATAGAGAGTTTTTTAACATCAATCTCCTGAAGTGCGGACATAGGAATTTCCTCCTTTATCATGTTGTTTCATACATCAGAAAGCTTGCCGGCATTTCTGATCACCGCCTTGATTATAACATGTAAATGGACAGCAGCCAAGCAGCAAAATCAGTAAGCCAACTGAAAAACTGTGGCTGCCTGCTTTGGTCAACGTTCTCACGCACAAGCGTCAGCCTGGTATGCGCAGCATACTGCGCGGGAGCGCCGCGTGAGGTTGTTATAGAAAGAAAATTGACCGCAGGGTAGCAGCAAAACCGCAAAGCCCCTTGAAAAACCGTGGCTGCCCAGCTTGGTCAACGTTCTTACGCACAAGCGTCAGCTTGGTATGCGCAGCATACTGCGCGGGAGCGCCGCGTGAGGTTGTTATAACATGTAAATTGACAACAGCCAAGCAGGAAAAAGAAAGGTGCTTTTGGAAACCTGTTGCTGCCCAGCTTGGTCAACGTTCTCTCAGCCGTCGGAAATCTTTGATTGCCGCTTGCGGCGGTGATGCTCCCATTGCTTTCCTGCAAACAGGGAGGAAAAAATCAGGAATGAAAAAACCTCTTTGGTCCATGCCCTGCAGTGGATTTCGTCCCTGCGGCATGTGCGAAAACGAGGATTGCAATCGGATGGATTTCTGTTATAATGTTCTCAAAACCAGCGGAGATGACAAAGCGCGGCGTGTGCGCCGGCAAGGGCTTTTCACCATTATATGCGGCCGAAGTAGGGTTCAGTCTTAACCTATCCCCAATAAAGGAGGATTTCGCTTGGCAGATCAAAGAATTCCGGAATACCACGGCACACTGCGCAACTTTATGCTCAAGGTGCCGGAATGCATCCATGCGTGTACAGGGATCAAGGTGTTTGGACGAAGAATCAAATCGTTGATTTTTTCCACCGACGTCTCGCTCATCAAAAACTGCAACGCGGACGCGGTGATTGCCGTTTACCCCTTTACGCCTCAGCCGGTCATCACCCAGGCGGTGATGGCGGCGGCCGATATCCCGGTATTCGCCGGCGTGGGCGGAGGGCTGACGCGCGGGTCGCGCGTGGTCGACCTCGGCCGACACGCTGAATTCCAGGGCGCGTGCGGCGTGGTGGTCAACGCGCCCACCGCCAACGAGACCGTCGCGGAGCTCGCCAAGCATATCGATATTCCCATCGTCGTGACGGTGGTAAACAGCGATATTTCCATCGAAAGCCGTCTGGAGGCGGGCGCTTCTATCTTTAACGTTTCCGCGGCGGCGCACACGCCCGAGCTCGTCCGGCAGATCCGCAGGGAGCATCCCGAGGTCGCCGTCATCGCCACCGGCGGTCCGACCGAGGAGAGCATTCTGCGCACCATTGAGGCCGGGGCCAACGCCATCACGTGGACGCCGCCCTCCAACGGGGAGGTCTTCAAAAGCATCATGGAGGCCTACCGGAGGAATGAGCCGCATCCGTAACAGATTTTCAAAACCTGACTTTGCATCCTTGGCGCCCGGACGGTCCGGGTGCTTTGCTCTGTCTTGCACAAACTTGCAGGAGGCGTTCCGGACTCCTCAAAAACCGGGTGACGCCCGTGGCCAAATTTGGGCAGATATCCGAAATTCATCGAGATTGAATATTTATGCAAATGTTGCTTGATTTTTTGCATAAACGGTGTATAATGAAAACATCGATTCAAAAGCCGTGTTCTTCGGCCGGGCGGAACCGCCGGAAACGGGGAACGGCTCTCATCATCCAAAATACAACCATCATCTGGAGGCAATGACAATGGAAAAGAAGATCAAAAAGGTTGTTCTGGCGTATTCGGGCGGTCTGGACACCTCCATCATCATCCCGTGGCTCAAAGAAAATTACGACAACTGCGAGGTCATCGCCGTGGCGGCCGACGTCGGCCAGGGCAAGGAACTTTCCGGCCTGGAGGAAAAGGCCAAGAAGACCGGCGCGAGTAAGCTGTACATCGAGGACCTCAACGACGTTTTCGTAGGCGACTACATCTGGCCCACCCTCAAGGCGGGCGCCGTGTATGAAAACAAATACCTGCTGGGCACCTCCTTTGCCCGGCCGATCATCGCCAAGCGGATTGTGGAAATCGCTCTGGCCGAAGGCGCGGACGCCATCGCCCACGGCTGCACCGGCAAGGGCAACGACCAGGTGCGCTTTGAGCTGGCCATCAAGGCCTTCGCTCCTCAGATGAAGATCATCGCCCCCTGGAGAATCTGGGACATCAAATCGCGCGACGAGGAGATCGACTACGCCGAGGCGAGAAACATCCCGCTGAACATCACCCGTGAGACCAACTATTCCAAGGACAAAAACCTCTGGCATCTCTCGCACGAGGGCCTCGACCTTGAGGACCCGGCAAACGAGCCGATGTACGACAAAATTCTCGAAATGGGCGTTTCGCCGGAGAAAGCGCCCGATAAGGCCACCTACATCACCCTTTCCTTTGAAAAGGGCATCCCCGTCGCCCTCGACGGGCAGAAGATGGGCGGCGTGGAGCTGATCCAGAAGCTCAACGCCCTCGGCGGCGCCAACGGCATCGGCATTGCAGACATTGTGGAAAACCGGCTTGTGGGCATGAAGTCCCGCGGCGTGTACGAAACCCCCGGCGGCGCCATCCTCTACCACGCGCACAACAAGCTCGAGGAGATCTGCCTTGACCGCGACACCTACCATTATAAGCAGAACGTCGCCAACCGGTTCGCCGAGCTCGTCTATTTCGGCCAGTGGTTTACCCCGCTGCGCGAGGCCCTCTCCGCCTTCGTCGATTCCACGCAGGAGACGGTCACGGGCGACGTCAAGCTCAAGCTCTACAAGGGCAATATCATCGACGCCGGCGTCACCTCCCCCTACTCCCTCTACGATGAGGACATCGCCACCTTCAGCGAGGACGAGGTCTACAACCAGCACGACGCCGAGGGCTTCATCAACCTCTTCGGCCTGCCGATCACCGTTCAGGCCTTCAAAAAGCAAAAGTAAGAATTGCGCCACAGTCTGCTTCGGGCGGGAATTTTCCCGCCCGAAGCTTGAATTTTTCAAAGGACCGGAGGAAAGACGGCATGAAGCTATGGGCAGGACGCTTTCAAAAGGAGATAGACAGCAAAACCAACGATTTCAACTCCTCCATTTCATTTGACAGCCGCATGTACCGCGAGGACATCGAGGGCAGCATCGCCCACGCGCAGATGCTCGGCCAGTGCGGCATCATCGAACAGGGAGAGGCGGAAAAAATCGCCGAAGGCCTCAAGGGCATCCTGGACGATCTCGACAGCGGCGCGCTGACCATTGACCCCAAGGCCGAGGATATCCACACCTTCATCGAAGGGGAGCTGACCTCCCGCCTGGGAGACGCCGGAAAGCGGCTGCACACCGCCCGCAGCCGGAACGACCAGGTGGCCGTGGATTTGCGCCTCTACCTCAAAAAGCAGGTCGACGCGCTCACAGGGCAGGTCAAAGGGCTTATCTCCATCCTGTGCGACAAGGCCGAGGCCCACGCCGGAACCGTCATGCCGGGCTACACCCACCTCCAGCGGGCCCAGCCCATCACCTTCGGCCATCACCTGATGGCCTACGCTGAAATGCTGCTGCGCGACCTCGGCCGTCTGACCGACGCCGGAGCCCGCATGGACGAAATGCCGCTCGGCTCGGGAGCGCTGGCTTCGACCACCTATCCCATCGACCGCGCCGTCACCGCCGCCCTGCTCCACTTTGACCGCATCTCCCAGAACAGCCTGGACGGCGTCTCCGACCGCGATTTCTGCATGGAGCTGGCCGCCGCGCTCTCCATTCTGATGGTGCATCTTTCCCGCTTCTCGGAGGAGATCATCCTCTGGTGCTCGTGGGAATTCAAGTTCATCGAGCTGGACGACGCCTTCTCCACCGGCTCGAGCATCATGCCGCAGAAAAAAAATCCGGACATCGCCGAACTGGTGCGCGGCAAGTCGGGCCGCGTCTTCGGCGACCTGATGACCCTCTTAACCGTGATGAAGGGCATCGCCCTCGCCTACAACAAGGACATGCAGGAGGACAAGGAGGCCATCTTTGACGCGGTGGACACCGTGACCATGTGCCTGACCGCCTTTACCCCCATGATCGAAACCATGCGCGTCCTGCCGGAGAACATGCGCAAGGCGGCGGCCGGCGGCTTTATCAACGCCACCGACTGCGCCGACTACCTCGTCTTAAAGGGCCTTCCCTTCCGGGACGCTTACAAGGCCACCGGGACGCTCGTCGCCCGCTGTATTGAGCTGGGGCTTACGCTGGAAACCCTCCCTCTGGAGGAATATCAGGCCGTCTGCCCCGTCTTTGACGAGGGCGTCTACGGGGCCATTTCCCTGGAGCGCTGCGTCGACGGCCGCCGTGCGCTCGGCGGACCGGCGAGGGAGAACGTGCTCGCCCAGGTGGGCCGCGTGCGTTCCCTGCTTGGCAGGTAAACCTGCCATTTCCAATGCCGTCTGTTGGAGTAAAATAGGTTTTCACGGAACCAGTACGCGGGCGCACACTGTGCGCCCCTACTTTGGGAAACCCGTATAGCGTTCTGCTTGAAGGAAGAAAGCCGCTGATAAAAGACGGTTTGAACCTGCGCAGCGGGGACTGCATTGTAGGGACGAACATGGTTCGTCCGCCGTACGACTACGGACAGTCCAAGAAAACGCGGTTCTTTCAGACAGCCGATGCCGGCATAGAACAGCCGGCTGCGGTTTCGAGGACTCCTCATCAAGATACGAAAGGAAGAAGTTCCATGAAGATAAAAGCGGGCGTGGTGGGAGCCACCGGATACGCGGGCGCGGAGCTGTGCCGCCTGCTGTTCGGCCACCCCGAAGCCGAACTGTGCGCCATCAGCTCGGTAAGCTTTGAGGGCAAGACTTTCAGCGAGATTTATCCCTCCTACGCCGGATTGTGCGACCTGGTGTGCGGCAACGCCGACGAGGTTGTGGAAAAGAGCGACGTCATTTTTGCGGCGCTGCCCCACGGCCTTTCCCAGGAGCTTGCCGCCCGGTGCGACCGTGAGGGGAAAACCTTTATCGACATGGGGGCGGATTTCCGCCTGCAGAGCGAGGATATTTATAAAGAGTGGTACGGCGGGGAGTACACGGATAAGG
>CABSLJ010000127.1 GCA_902478455.1 uncultured Oscillospiraceae bacterium
GTTTTGTCATGCGCTATAGGCATTCCCCAGAGGAAACATCTTCCCTTTTTTCATTATTTTGCAACAAAAATTAATCTCTTTTTTCTCTGTGGTCCGCTGGATGATTTTCCGCTGGACGGCCTTTATGATAAGCTTTTTCCCCTCAGCGCTTCCTAAAAAAGCCGGAAGGAGATTTCCCTTCCGGCTGAACGTATGCGCTGTTTTCATCCTGGCAATATTGCGAAACCTGCAAACGGATGTCTCATTCAACGTCGATCTCTATATCGTGGCGGTAATAATGAAAATCACGCTCGGTGATCTCTCGGAGCACCCGGCAGGGATTGCCCGCCGCGACGACGTTTGGGGGAATATCCTTGGTAACAACGCTTCCCGCCCCAATGACGCTATTCTCCCCGATGTGCACGCCGGGCAGGATCAAGGCACCCGCCCCTATCCAGACGTTATCATCGATGTACACGGGAGCATTGTACTGGGCCTGCCGCTTACGAAGACCGGGGTGGATCGGATGGGTGCCGGTGCAAACGACCACATTGGGTCCAAACATCACGTGGTCCCCCACGTAAATATCGGTATCGTCCACCAAAACCAGATTGAAGTTTGCGTAAACGCCGTCGCCAAAATGGACGTTTTTGCAGCCCCAACTTGCACGAAGCGGCGGCTCCACATAGCAGTAACGACCGATTTCGGCGAACAGTTCGTGCAGGATCGCCGCCCGCTTCTCCTGTTCGGTGGGCCTGGTCTGGTTAAAGTCATACAGCCGGTCCTGACATTCGATCTGTTCCCGGAGCAGGCTCTCATCGTTGCAAAAATAGAGTTGGCCGCTGTGCATTCTCTCTTTAGTTTCCCGCAGGTCCACTGCGCTTTCCCCTTTCCATCAGCTTTTTTAAAGTCCTTTCACATATTGCTTGAAGCGCGGCAGCATTCCCATCTTGTCCGGCACGTGTGGGGGCATCTGCAGAATATCATTGCCCGGGTAATTGTTGCCCTCGATGAGCACGGGGCCGTTTTCTGTCACACAGACATCCCAGCCGACATATCCCACCTGAGGGACCACATGGGCCGCGCGCAGACAGAGCTCGAGCGATTCCTTCCAAAAAGGAATGTGAAAACCGACAATCGGCGTGCCCGTATAGGGATGAACCTCAAAGGTGTTTTCGTCCCGGTCGTATCCCACATGGGTGATGATGCCCGTGTCAATGTCTATCGGGGCGCACAGGCCGCCGGAATGGAGGTTGTCCACCGCAGCGCCGCCGTTGCCGATGCGGATAAAGGCATAAATCACATGGGATTCGCCCTCCGTCAGCACTGTGACAATGCGCAGGGTATTAACAGCCAGAGGATACATACGGGAAAGCTCATGATGTTGAATCAGATAGCCCTCCACCAGATTCTGCCCGTTCTTCTTCAGCTTGTCATAAATCTCCTCGGGGGCAGCGTAGTCGGACACGGTGATCTTTTCCACCTGCTTGCCGCCCGTGCCGTCGGCCGGTTTTGCCATGATGACCGGATGGCTTTTCAAGAATTCGACCGCCTTCTCCCTGCTTTCCCTGCGCAGGTCGAGCCAGCCGCGGTCGCCCACAAAATCATGAAAAACGGCGTTGAATTGGGTTTTGTCGTCAAAAATACTGTCGTAAGCGGGATCGTTCAAAAGGCTCACCAGCTTGTTGTTGCTCCCGCGGGTGACGTAGGTCCTGCGCTGCGCGCCCGTGAGGTTTTCAAAGCCGCACAGACGGTAGTCACCGTAGCCCGCGCCATAGCGGAGGCCGCACCAGACGACGTCGCAAAACACCCAGGGGCGGCATTTCCCCGAGCGCTTGTGGACGAGGTCGATTGTGTCGAACATGCCGCGGAAGCTCATATATTTAATCGCTTTCCGGAAGAAAGACAGGCTGGGCAAGGCGATCCCTCCAATTGTTACTGCGCGTTTCATTATAGTCGTTTTTCCGCATCCTTGTCAAGGATGGGAAGGGCCGCTCCCATGCGGTCCGCCTGAGATAGCGTGCGCCGGTTTCGGAAAAATATTTATCCGCGGAGTGCTGCACTGGGAAGCCGAAAAATATCCCCCGTCCGGACGGTGGGACAGCGGAAGAGGACCAGAAACAACACTTGTCAAATATAACAAAATTATAATGCATAAATTTCAAAAACCATTTACAAAGTTTTCAAAACGCTTTATCATAATAGTATACATGAGAAAAACAGGCAAAACTGATGGAAAGGGTATGAGAGGGACAAAACCATGCAAACTGACGCCAATAAAAAGCCCGCGCTGACGCGATTCAAAAAATGCCTCCGGATTGTCTTATGCATTCTGCTGATCGTTGCGCTTATGTTTACCATGGACACGATCCTCGCATTCAACGGTGCACGCCCGGTGTTCTGTATACCGTTCACGGCGAACGACGGCGGCAGCGTCTGGTACCTTGGCCTCGGCTACCAAATCATGCAATGGCATCAGATATCGAGTGCATCGGATGGTATGGACGGCTATCTGGTCGGCACGGAGGTTCACAGCTGGTTTTGGGACAAAAGCGACGGACCCTCCATTGAGCTTGAGCATGTTCCAATGGAAGAAGCGACCGGCTAAACAATTTTGAGAGGTGACGGCGCATGAACAAGCCCGGGGCAACGCCCCATCCCCATCGTAGGCTCTATCAAATCCTGAAGATTGCAGTATGTATTTTGCTGGCCGCCGCCATACTCTGCGCCGTTGACAGCTTTATGGTCCGCGCGGGAAACAAACCGATCTTCTGCATTCCGATTTACTATCAGGACGGCGGAACCGTCAGCTATTACGGACTTGGGTATCAATTTATTTACTGGAACTCACTCAAAACCTATGACCAAGGGAAAACGCACGGCCATCTGGTCGGGATTGAAACAAATTATCTGTTTGGAATCCGTTCGGTCGGCCAGGGGCCCGGGGTCGAACTGGAGTATATTCCGGATGAGACCCCTTGACGCAGCAAAGGGGATTGCCTATGGAACGAACGGAAAGCGCGGACCGCCGCAGGAAAAAGCTCCGTAAAATTCGAAAAATCCTGCTCTCCGTTTTATTGACCATTGTTCTTCTGTTCACGGTCGACACCATTCTCGTCCACACCGTCCGCCGCCCCATTTTCTGTTTCCCCGTCGGGATCAGCGACGGCGGGAGCTGCGAGTTCTACGACCTTGGTTACCAATATGTCGTCTGGAACAAGATGGACACGGTGGACGGCCGGGAGGGCTACTGGGTCGGTGTGGAGCTACACAGCTGGTTCGATCTCAAAAGAGTGTCCGACGGTCCCGGCGTGGCGCTGGAATTCGCACCGAGACAGCCATAACAGAGAATCCGCCCCCGCCGGGCGCAAAACCCGGCGGGGGCGGATTTGTAATGCGGAGCGCTGTTTGTTACGATTCCTGGGGCGCGGGGATGGGAAGCGTCCCTTCCCCCTGCCCCGCCGCCTGACCGGCGGTCGTGTACTGAGACATATAGAGGGCGTAATAGTAGCCCTTCTTTTCCATCAGCTCGTCGTGGGTGCCGCTCTCCAGAATCTGGCCGCGGTCGATGTACATGATCTTATCGCAGCTGCGGATGGTGGAAAGGCGGTGGGCGATGATGAAGGAGGTGCGCCCTTTCAGAAGAAGGTTGATGCCCTCCTGCAAAAGCTTCTCGGTCGCGGTGTCGATGGAGGAGGTGGCCTCGTCGAGCACGAGGATTTTCGGGTCGGCAAGCAGGGTGCGAGTAAAGGCGATGAGCTGCTTCTGCCCCTGGGAAAGCCCGCCGCCGCGCTCCTTGACCTTGGTGTCGTATCCGTCGCGCATGGCCTGGATGAACTCATCGGCGTGCAACAGCTGCGCGGCACGGACCATCTCCTCATAGGTGGCGTCCAGCTTGCCATAGCGCAGGTTGTCTGCGATGGTGCCGGAGAAGATGAAACTGTCCTGCAACATGATGCCCATCTGGCTGCGCAGCGAATGGAGGGTGACCCGCATGACGTCGTGTCCGTCGATGAGCACGCGGCCCGATTCGATGTTGTAAAACCGGCTCAAAAGGTTGACGATGGTCGTCTTGCCCGCGCCGGTGGGACCGACGATGGCGATGCTCTCCCCCGGCCGGGCGGTAAAGCTGACATCGTTCAGCACCGTCTGCCCCGGCTCATAACCGAAGCTGACGTTTTCAAAGGTCACTTCTCCCTGGATGGGCGGCAGCTCGTAGGCGTCGGGCGCGTCCTCAATGACGGGCGGCTCGTTCATCGTCTCAAAAATGCGCTCGAGATAGGCGATGGCATTGATGAACTGGTTGTAGATATTGGCAAGGTTGATGATGGGCTGCCAGAAGCGGGAGGCGTAGGTGCCCATGGCCAGCAGCACGCCGAAGGAGGCGGTGGGGCTGAGCCAGTAGATGCCGGCGATGTAGACGAGAGAAAAGACGACCTGAGAGACCGTCTCGGTCGCAAACCAGACGGTGTTGCTGATGTAGGCGGCCCGCATCCAGGCCTTGCGCGCCGCAGTGATGAGCCGCTGCAGGATGCCCGCGTTGACCTGCTGGCGATCAAAGGCCTGGGTTACGCGCGCGCCCTCAATCGATTCCTGCACAAAGGCGTTGAGGTTGGAATTCTTGTTGCTGACCTGCTGCCAATAGCGGCGCTGCCTGGGTTTGATCAGCAGGATAAATCCGGCGACCACCGGCAGTCCGGCCACCGTGACCGCGGCGAGCGGAACGCTCACGCCGAACATGAAGACAATGATGAAGACGATGTTGATGATTTCAATGATGAAGTTGAGGATTCCGTTTGAGAGGGTGTCCGACACCGAGTTGACGTAGTGCACCACACGGACCAGAATCTTGCCGTGGGGGCGGCTGTCGTAATAGGAGAAGGGCAGCACCTGAAGGTGGTCAAACAAGTCCTTGCGGATGTCGTGAACGATGCTCTGGCTGACCTTGGTCATGAGCCAGGAGCGGATCAGGGTAAAGAGAATGTTGATGAGGATGGTCGAAAGCAGCAGGGCGGAAAGAAAGACCAGCTGCTGGATGTTTTTGTCCGGGATAGCGCCGTCGAGCGCCTCCTTGATGATCATCGGCCCGGTCAACCCCACCACGCTGCCGACTGCGCTGAGCACCAGCGCGAGGATCATGCTGCGCTTGTAGCGGCTGACGTACACCATGCAGTGCTTGAGGTTTTGTAGGTTAAATGGGGATTCCAGCTCTTCGTCCACATCGAACTTATTGCGCGCCAAGGTCATCCCCTCCTTCCGAAACGCTGTTTTGCAGGGCCCAGATGTTGTAGTAGTAGCCCTTCTTTTGCAGCAGCTCCGCATGGGTGCCGCGCTCGATGATCCTTCCCTCATCCATGATGAGAATCTGGTCGGCGTCCTGTACCGACGAAACGCGCTGCGCCACAATAATCTTGGTGCAGCTGAAGGGAAGGGAGCGAAGCTGCTCCTGTATGTACTGCTCGGTCTCCATGTCGACGGCGGAGGTCGTGTCGTCCAGCATGAGAATGGGAGGCTTCATCGCGAGCGCGCGCGCCAGGGCGATCCTCTGGCGCTGTCCGCCCGAAAGGCCGACGCCGCGTTCGCCGACGATGGTGTCATACCCCTCCTCCATGTTGCGGATGAACTTATCCGCGCGGGCGGTCTTTGCGAACGCGACCACCTCTTCAAAGGACATTTCCGGCTCGCCGTAAGCGATGTTGCCCTCCACCGTGTCGGAAAACAGGAAGACGTCCTGCATGGCGAAGCCGACCGAGGAGCGCAGGCTGGAGAGGGTGTAGCGGCTGATCTCGAGGTCGTCTATGAGCACCTCTCCCGCGGTCGCCTCATAAAAGCGGTCGATCATGTTCAGCAGGCTGGTCTTCCCCGCGCCCGTAGCGCCCATGACCCCCACGGTCGTGCCCGGCTCGGCCACAAAGCTGACGTCGTCTAAGAGGGTCGCGCCGTTGATGGAGAAGGAGACGTTTCGAAACTCGACCTTTCCCTTCAGCCGCTCCGTGGGCGTGATGGCGTTCTGCCGGTCGACGATGGTGGGCTGAGAGTAGAAGAGTTCAATGATCATATCGCACGAGGCAAAGAAGCGCTGTACGTCGTTTAAGACCATGCCGAGCGTGCGCAGCGGATTGGCCAGCGCCCAGGTCAGCGACGAGAAAGCCATCAGCTCGCCGGCCGTCAATTCCTCATTGATCATAAAAATTCCGCCCAGCAGCAAGGTGATAACAGTCAGTGACTGAGACAGGAATTCAATGATCGGATAAAATTTCAGCCACGTGAAGGTTGTTTTCAGATTGTACTGGCGGAAGTCCTCGTTTTTTTCTTCAAATTTTTCCTTTTCAAACTCCTCGCGCGCGAAGGCCTTGACCACCCGGTTGCCCGCGATGTTCTCCTGCGCGACCGTGTTGAGCTTGGAAAGCTTGGAACGGAGCTGGACGTACATGGGATTGATGATCTTGGAATAAACGCGAGTGACGATCAGAATGAAAGGGGTGATCGCCGCGAGTGCGAGGGTAAATTTCACATTGACGGTAAAGAGATAGACGATAGTGACCGTGAACAGCACAATGCAGTCGACAATCGCGTAGGAAATCCAGGCGATCGCGTGCCGCACCAGGTCGAGGTCGTTGGTCATGCGGGTCATGATGTCGCCCGTTCTCAGGCGGCCGAAGAAGCGGTAGTCCTCGTTCTGCACGACGTTGTAAATCCGTTTTCGGACGTCCTCAATCATGCTCTGGGAGGATACTTCCACGCAGACCACCATCAAATACCGCAGACTCAGACGCGTCATCTGGGTCAGCATCATGATGCCGAGGATCGGAAGAAGCTTTTCAACCAATCCGGCGGTGATCACCTCATCGATGAGCCATTGGGAAAGCATGGCGTTGACCACCACTAAAGCCGACGTAATGCCCGAGAGCACCAGTCCCTGGGCCCAAATCCATCGCTTCCTGCCCATGTACTTCCAGAGCCATTTGACCTTGAACATTTCTTTTCGCCTCCTGACGGAGAAACTGTTTTGAGGCCGTTTTTTCCCTGTCCCGCCTCAATTGCGCAATCATTTTAGCACTACCGATTTTGTCAATCAACCCTGTTTTGCAAATCGGAGGCGATTCTATGTATTGACCAATTTAGGTTCTGAATTCCGGGTGAATATTACCCGTTTTAGGAGAAAAAAGCGACTGTGGCGGATCAACTCATAAAACAGGAGTTCATCCGGAATTCTAATTTGTCTTTTCGAGCAGATTTCAGGACATTCGAAAGGCGGCGCAGACGTGTTCTTAGACTCAGACGCGTCATCTGGGTCAGCATCATGATGCCGAGGATCGGAAGAAGCT
>CABSLJ010000128.1 GCA_902478455.1 uncultured Oscillospiraceae bacterium
GTTCAGCGATGGAGCATTTAAAAATAAACTCAGATACAATATTTTTATTTTAGCTGAAACAGGGGATGAAATCAAGCTTTTTCGGCCAATAGCCAAAATTCGTCAAGGCATAGCGCGCCGTCTTGTGTGCAAAATAAGAATGTACGTGTAGAACCTTCGCAAAATTGCGCCGCACGTACCGTCAAAAAATGGTTACAGGCAGAAAAACGCGGCGGATCGAGTCAAAAAGCGGCGACCGTGTGCGCTTTTCCGGCGCTCCGCCTGTACTGCACACGGAGAAAGGACGACGCTATGGGCAAAACACGCATTACGGCGGAATTCGACACCATCGATTCCGCTGATTGGGCCGCCGCCGCGCTTCGCAGACGGGTCGACGGCATTCTCGATATCACCTGCACGCCGCGCCATCAACGCAGAGACGAGGGGGACGATAATTTCTTTCTCGCGGTTCCCGCCGCCTATCCCGGCTTTGCGGCCGGGATGACGATGTCGGGCGCTTACCTTCCCGTTGTCTTTGGCATGGGAGCCGATGCGGAGCCTGATCCCAAACCTTCGAGCGGCGAGGAAGCCATTCTCACCGTCGAGGTCAAGGACGAGTATGCTCACTCGGCCGAAAGCCTGCTCCGGAGTCTGGGCGGCCTTTCGATGAATTCTCTCTCGTTATAGTCTAACCGGCACCACCTCCCGCATATAGATGACATGTACATGAAAACGGGAGGTACGAAAAAATGACAGGATTTTATCCAGAGGGATGGCTGATTGACACAGCGGAAAATCGAAACGCCATGCTCACGCCGTCCACATTGGCCGACGCCTGCCACGAGGGGCGCATCCTCGAGGCCCGCGCGCTGGTGTGCGACGGTGAACATAATCTGATCGTCGACCTGGGCTGCATGCGCGGCGTCATTCCCCGCGAGGAAGGCGCGCTCGGCATCCGGGAGGGCACCGTGCGGGACATCGCCGTCATCTCGCGCGTCAACCGTCCGGTCTGTTTTCTCATTCTCGGCTTTCAAAAGGGAGCGGACGGCAAAATGACCGCCCTGCTGTCCCGCCGCGCCGCGCAGGAGCTGTGCGCCGCACATTACGTCGCGCATTTGCGCCCCGGCGATGTGATCAACGCCAAAATCACCCATCTCGAGGCCTTCGGCGCTTTTGCCGACATCGGCTGCGGCATCGCCTCTCTCTTGCCCATTGACACCATTTCGGTTTCCCGCATCGACCATCCCAGGGAACGCTTTATGGTCGGGATGGACATCCGCGCGGTGGTAAAATCTCTGGAAAACGGGCGCGTCAGTCTCAGCCACAAGGAGCTTTTGGGCACCTGGGAGGAAAACGCCGGTCTTTTCTCCATCGGAGAAACCGTTGCCGGCATCATTCGCTCGGTGGAGGATTACGGCGCTTTTGTGGAGCTGACCCCCAACCTCGCGGGACTCGCCGAAATCAAGGAGGGCATCCGCGTCGGCCAGCAGGCGAGCGTCTACATCAAAAACATCATCCCAAGCCGCATGAAGGTCAAACTCATCATCATAGACACCTTTGATTACGAATACCGCCCCGCTCTCCCCTCCTATTTCTACCAGGGCGACCGAATGGAGCGCTTCACCTATTCCCCGCCCGGCTGCACCAAAAAAATCGAGACGGTCTTTGTGCCCGAAGAAGAAAACAGCTGATCCGCCGCAGGCCTTTCAGTCCGTTCCATGCCGTCTGAAAGGCGGTCCGGCCGGTGCGCATCCGGCGCAGATTGGAAGAGAAACAGCAGGGCCGCCCGGATGAAGGGGCGGCCCTGCTCGGCTCTTTCCCTCTGCGGCGGCCGCAGTCAGCGTTCCCGCCAGCCGGAAAAAAGCAGCGCGCCGAAATAGGTCACGGTGTTTTCCCCGTTGATGTAATCCATGTTACAGCGCTTCGCGAGCCGGGCCACATGCACGCCGTAGGCCTCCAGAGAGGAGATCATCCTGTCCGGGAACCGGCAGGGCTGCTCCTCCAGCTTGGCGCAGCGCTCGCAGACGTCGCAGCCGCCCGCCGTCAGGAGCAGGACGGGCCCCTCAATCCACGCGCCGGCTTTTTTTCGAATCTCCTGCGCCAGAGCCGAATGCCGTTGGGCGGCGGCCGTCATCCCTTCAAAGTCAAAGGAATCCTCCAGCTTTCCAACCGTCTGAAACACGAGGGCGCAGCGGTACTCCTTTGCCCGCGCAATCACCTCGTCAATCGCGCCGACGCCGGGCGGACAAGCCCAGTTTTTCCCGTAACTTCCGCAGTAGTTCGCCTCGCACGCCGCGCGCAGATGCGGATCGAAGGGCATTTCCTCCATCGGAATCAAAGCGGCGCACTGCGCGCCCAGTTCCTCACAACAGGAGAGAATGGTCTGTTCTCTCGTCTTATCCATCGGATTGACCTCCTTCCTTTCACCCCTGGGCCGTATAGCCCTTATCAATTGTCAGTACACACTCAAACCGCGGGTCAAGCGTCTTGACGCGGGCGCAGACCTCCTTTGCCACCTCGTCGTCGGAAAGCCGGAACTGATGGGGCACCACCACGTCAAAAATCAGGTTGGTATGCGATGGTCCCTCCACCATGCGGAAATCGTGGATGGTGATGCACGCGTCGATCTTCTTGACCAGTGCGGCGACCTTGCGGTGCATTTCGTTGATCTTCTCGTCGTCGGTGACAATGGGGTCCATATGGATGACCACCTCGCACTGGAAGCGCTCCTTGAGTTCCCGTTCGATGAGGTCGATGGTATCGTGAATCTGCAAAATATCGATGTTGCAGGGCACCTCGGCGTGCAGGGAGACGACGCTGCGGCCGGGGCCGTAGTTGTGGACGATCAGATCGTGGATGCCCACAACGTCGGGATGGGCGAGCACGCCCTCCTCAATGCTGTGGACAAATTCCGGATCGGGCGCCTGGCCGAGCAGGGGGCTCAAAGTGTCCCGCGCGGTCATGACGCCGGTGTACATGATGAACACGGCGACCAGCGCGCCGATGTAACCGTCGATGGAAAAACCGGTGAAGGAGAAAATAATCACCGAGAGAAGCACCGTAGCGGTGGCGACCACATCGCTCAGACTGTCCATCGCCGTGGCCTGCAGGGCGGCCGAGCGGATGGTTCTGCCGATTTTGCGGTTGAAAAAGCCCATCCACAACTTTAAGAGAATGGAAAAGAGCAGCACGGCAATAGAAATCCAGCTGGAGGAAACCGCTTCCGGAGAGACAATCTTTTCAATGGAGCTGCGGAAGAGCTCGAGACCCATCAGCAGGATGACCAGCGAGACGATGAGGCCGGAGATGTACTCAATGCGGCCGTGCCCGAAGGGATGCTGGTCGTCGGCCGGACGGCCCGCCATCTTGAACCCCACCACGGTGACGATGGACGAGCCCGCGTCCGAGAGGTTATTGAAGGCGTCGGCCGTGATGGCGATAGAGTTTGAAAGCGTTCCGGCGAGGAACTTGAACACAAACAGCACGATATTGCAGAAAATACCGACCAGTCCGCTGAGCATTCCGTATTTCTGGCGGACCTTCGGACTTTCCACCTGTTCGCTGTTTTTAATAAAGATTCTAATGAGCCATTTCGTCATGCTCTGATCGCCTTCTTTTCCATGGATGATCTGGATGGGGAACAGCCGTCCCTCCCGTCATTCAGAGGAACAGCCTTACTATCATATAATAAGGGTTCGATAAATGCAACCTCTTTTATTCCCGCTCCCCCAGCTGAAACAGCGCGCGGCTATTGTTTAGAATTTGATGCCGCTCCTCGTAGTCGGGCAAAGTGCGCCTTACAAGCGCCCAAAAGGCGGGCGAATGGTCGTGGCGCACCGTGTGGCACAGCTCGTGAACGACGACGCTGTCCACGCAGGCAAGGGGCGCCATGACGAGATGATAGGGAAAATTGAGGTTGTTTTTCGCGCCGCAGGAACCCCAACGGGTCTTGGCGCCCGTGATGCGCAGCCCCGTGCAACTGCTGCCCGGAATGCGCGGCAGATAATAAGCGACCCGCTCCTGTAAGACAGTCCGCGCCTGCATGCGGTACCACCGCTCCACAAGCTGCGGCGCTTCCGCCTTGCGCGCAAGCGGCAGGAGCAGCGCTTTCCCCTCCCGGGCGGGCGTCTCCAGTCCCTGCCGGTAAGAAAGGGCGAGTTCCTCCCCAAGAAAAAAGAAGCGTTCCCCCTCGGCGTACCGCCGCATGGGCGGGCGCGGCCGGGCGGCGATCTCCCCCTGCTTTGCGCGTATCCACCCCTCCTTCTCCTGCAGGAAGGCCTCCACCTGCGCCAGCGGCATCCGAAGGGGCGCGCGGGCCAGAAGCTCTCCTTCCCGAGTGATCTCCAGGGTGAGCGTTTTTCTTTTGCTGCGGATCAGGGTGTATGGTAGCAAGGCAAATCTCCTGTCTTGAAACATGGGAAAAGCCTCCGCCCGCGGCAGAGGCTTCGCTTGTAAAACGGGCGGCGGGGAATGTCTTTTGCAGATCCGGATCTCCTAATCGCCGCGGGACCGCTCGTGGCGCAGACAAACGGCGGAAAACTTCCAACGGAGAGCCGTCAGGCGTTTTCCCTGTAATGATGCGCCTGTTCGAGCATCATGTCCTTGACCTTCATCAGGCGGATCTGTGTGCTTCTCTCGTTCTCATCCAGCTTCATGGTGATGTATTTGATGCTCTCCTGCGTCTGAGGGATCATCACATGCTCGAGCGCGTTGACCCTGCGGCGGGTCTTTTCAATCTCAGACGCCATGAGCTGGCAGGACTTCTCGCATTCGGCCAGGCGCAGCATATCGGGCAGAATGTCCGAAAGGGACTTGACCGCGTCGTCGAGGTCGCTGGAGGTAAAGGCAAAACCGTAGGAATAGATGTCGTTTTCATCGGGCGTGCGGGTGCGGTAGCTGAACTGCGGGATCTCCACGCTCATGATGTTGCGGGAGGAGACCTCCATCTCGACCTCTTGCTTGGGCGCAAGCAGGGCCGCTCCCAAAAGCTCCTCCTGCATGGCTGCGCGGGCAAGCACAAAGTTTTTATTGGCCGCCTCAATGCCCTTTTCCACGCGCTCGCGCAGCGCCTTGTTCTCCCTGACGAGGTCGAGGAACTGGCGCATGAGCTCGTCTCTTTTGTCTTTTAAGAGCTTATGGCCCCGCACGGCCGTCACGAGCTTTTTCTTCAAGCGCGTCAGTTCCATGCGGGTCGGGTTGATTTGGGTTGTCGCCAAGGGCTATCACCCCTTCTGTTCACATAAGGCCGTTCCATTCAGGTGGAAGCGGCCGGATTTTTTGGGTTGCCGGGCGGAGCGCCGCCGGAAAACGGTCCGCCCGGTGCGTCCTCAAATTACTTGCCGTAGTATTCATCGAGGAATTCGTCCTTGATGCGCTTGAGCTCCCCTCTGGGGAGGATGGAAAGCAGCCTCCAGCCGATGGCGAGGGTCTCCTCGATGTCCCGGTTGGCGTCATAGCCCTGGGAGACGTACTCCCGCTCAAAGGAATCGGCAAATTTAGCGTAGAGTTTGTCGATATCGGTCAGCGCCGCCTCGCCCAGGATGGTCATGAGCTCCTTGGCGTCCTTGCCGCGCGCATAGGCGGCAAAGAGCTGGTTCATGGTATTGGCGTGGTCGGCGCGCGTCTTGCCCGCGCCGATGCCCTTGTCCTTTAATCGGGACAGAGAGGGCAGCACGTCGATGGGCGGCGTGACGCCCTTGCGGAAGAGCTCGCGGCTTAAGATGATCTGACCCTCGGTGATGTAGCCGGTCAGGTCGGGGATGGGGTGGGTTTTGTCGTCCTCGGGCATGGTTAAGATCGGGATCAGCGTGATGCTGCCCGCCTTGCCCTTCTGCCGGCCGGCGCGCTCGTAGAGGGAGGCAAGGTCGGTGTACATGTAACCCGGGTAGCCGCGGCGGCCGGGCACCTCCTTGCGCGCGGCGGAGACCTCGCGCAGGGCCTCGGCGTAGTTGGTGATGTCCGTCAGGATGACGAGCACGTGCATGCCCTGGTCGAAGGCGAGGTATTCGGCGGCCGTCAGCGCCATGCGCGGGGTGGCGATGCGCTCGATGGCCGGGTCGTTCGCAAGGTTGACGAACAGCACCGTGCGGTCGATGGCGCCCGTCTCGCGGAAGCTTTCGATGAAGAAGTTGGATTCCTCAAAGGTGATGCCCATTGCGGCGAAGACGACGGCGAAGGGCTCGCTCGTGCCGCGCACCTTGGCCTGGCGGGCGATCTGCGCGGCAAGGTTGGCGTGCGGCAGACCGCTGGCCGAAAAGATGGGCAGCTTCTGCCCGCGGACGAGGGTATTGAGACCGTCGATGGCCGAAACGCCCGTCTGGATGAACTCCTGCGGATAGTTGCGCGCCGCCGGATTCATGGGCAGGCCGTTGATATCCAGGCGCTTTTCGGGCAGGATGTCCGGCCCTCCGTCGATGGGACGGCCGAGACCGTCGAAGACGCGGGAGAGCATGTCGGGCGAGACGCCCAGCTCCATGCTGCGGCCGAGGAAGCGCACCTTGCTGTTGGAAAGGTTGATGCCGGTGGAGCTCTCAAAGAGCTGCACCAAAGCGTTGCCGCCGTCGATCTCGAGCACCTTGCAGCGGCGTTTTTCGCCGTTCCACAGCTCGATTTCGCCCAGTTCGTCGTAGGCGACGTCTTCCACGCCGCGCACCAGCATCAGAGGACCGGCGACCTCTTCGATTGTTCTGTATTCCTTGGGCATCAGAAGTCCTCCTTTGCGGAAGCCGCCTCAATTTCGTTCATCATGGCCTTTTGAATTTCGGCGTATTCGCGCCCGGCGTTCTCCGCCGAAACATATTTGTAGCGTCCGATGCGCTCGCGGACGGGGAGCTTTACCAGGTCTTCCACCGAAACGCCCTTCTCCAGGGCCTCCACGGCGGCGTCATAGTAGGAGAGCACCAGCTTCATCATGTCGTGCTGTTTTTCCAGGGTGGTGTAGGTGTCGGTCTCATGGAAGGCGTCCTGATGCAGGAAGTCCTCTCGGATGGAGCGGGCGGCCTCCAGCTTTAAGCGGTCGGGGGGCGAGAGGGCATCCATACCGACCAGCTTGACGATCTCCTCGAGCTCCGATTCGTCCTGCAGCACGCGCATCAGGCGGGCGCGCAGGGCCATCCAGTCGGAGGAGACGTTGGCGTCGAACCATTTGGCCATCGTGTCCACATAGAGCGAATAGCTCGTCAGCCAGTTCACGGCCGGGAAGTGGCGCTTGTAGGCGAGGGAGGAATCGAGGCTCCAGAACACCTTGACGATGCGCAGGGTCGCCTGGGAGACCGGCTCGGAGATATCGCCGCCGGGGGGGGACACGGCCCCGATGACCGAAAGC
>CABSLJ010000129.1 GCA_902478455.1 uncultured Oscillospiraceae bacterium
CGGCAAGTAAAATCCGGACACAGAAGCGGCCCGTCGGAAAATTCCGACGGGCCGCTTTGCATTTGGCGGATTCTGATGGAAAACATCGGCGGAAAGCAACCTGCATCCCTGCCAAATAGGACCCTTACTGAAGGAGCGGCAGCACGCCGAAGGTCACGAGGATCGCCAGCAGACAGATGGGAGCGATGTATCTGACCATCACCTCATACATGCGCTTTCTCTTGAATACGCCCGAAAGCTCTACCTCGTCGGTCACCGTCTTGGCGCCGGCCACGTAGCCGATGAACAGGCAGGTCAGCAGCGCGCCGATAGGCATCAGCAGCGAATTCGTGATGAAATCCATAAAGTCGAGAATGGAGTAGCCCATAATGCTGACATTGGACAGCACCCCGTTGCCCAGGGAGGGCAGAACGCCGATGAGCGCCGTACCCGCGCCGACGATGCAGACCGAAAGCTTCCGGCTGATTTTGAGCTGATCGCACACGGTGGAAATGACCGCCTCGAGCAGAGAGATGACCGAGGTCAGCGCCGCGAAGAAGACCAGCAGGAAGAAAACGCAGCCGATCACCGTGCCCATCGAAAGGCCGCCGAAGAGCATAACATGCCCGCCCATCTCCTCAAAGACCTTCGGCAGCGTCTGGAACATCAGGCCGGGGCCGGCGTTCAGCGCCTGCGCGTCGCCGCCGGAGAAGGCGAACACGGCTGGAATGATCATAAAGCCGGCGAGCAGAGCCACCGCCGTATCAAAAAATTCAATCCGCCTCACTGCGCTTTCGATGTTCTCCTCCTTGCCAAGATAGGAGCCGTAGGTGATCATGATGCCCATGGCGAGGGAGAGCGAATAGAACATCTGCCCCAGCGACTGGATGACGGTGTCAAAGGTAAAGTTGCTGAAATTGGGGATGAGGAAGTACTTGACCCCCTCCATTGCGCCGGGCAGAGTGACCGAATAGATGGCCACCACAACCGAAAGCGCCAACAGCACCGGCATGAGGATGCGGCTTGCCTTCTCAATGCCCTTACGCACGCCGCGGAAGACGACGGCGGAGGCCAGAAGCACCACCACAAACAGCCAGATGAGCGGCTCCACCGGCTGCGCGATGAAGTTGGTGAAGTAGGTTTCCTCCGCCATGGCGGCGTGCTGGCCCGTCAGATAGCCCGAAAAATACTTGGCCACCCAGCCGGTGATCACGCAGTAGTAGGGCACGATGATCGCCGCGACCACCGTGGCCAGGATGCCGATGAACTTATACTTCTTCCCCAGCATGCAGAACGCGCCGATTGGACTGCGGTTGGTTTTGCGGCCGATGGCAATTTCCGTGATCATAATGGTAAAGCCGATGGTCAGCAGGAAAACAAAATAGAAAAGCAGGAAAAGCGCCCCTCCGTGCTTTGCCGCCAGATAGGGAAATCTCCATAAATTCCCCAGCCCCACAGCGCTTCCCGCAGCAGCGAGGATAAAACCCATTTTGTTGGAAAAGGTACCTCGTTGTTCCATACTCACAAACCCCGTTCTTGTTTTTTTTGCATTCCGCCGGGAACGCATGAGTCCCCCTGAAAAACCGGAAGGCGCAGGATTCCGGCAAGACGCGCACAACGCCCTCTTGCTTTTTTGAAAGCACCCGCCGGCCTTTCAAAACGCCGCTCAGGATTTTCTACACTTGGGGCACCGGCCGAAGATGGTCAGGTTGTGCCCTGAAATCTCGTACCCGGTGTCCTTGGCCAGACGCCCCTCCAACTCCTGGAGCGGACAGTCGTCTATGCGGACGCTGGCGTGACAATCCGTGCAGATCATATAATGGCCGTGCTTTCCCCCTTTGAGGAAATACCGGGCGACGTTGTCGTCCAGCACAACCGATTCGATCCGCCCCGCCTGCTCAAAGCGTTCCAGATTGCGGTAAACGGTGGAAAGGGCCAGGCTCGGGTAGGTGCAGCGCACCCGCTCGCCGATCTCCTCGGCGGTCAGCGGGCCGGAGCCTTCCGCCAGCACGCGCAGAATCGCCTCGCGCTGTTTTGTGTTCTTGAGCGCTGCCGCCATTTCCATCACCTCCGCCTACGTGTTTCAGTGTAACGCATAACGGCGTATATTTCAATAAAATTCTTAAAATTTGCCCGCTGCGCAAATCTTGACATTTCCCGCCCGCCGCGTTATGATACAATCATTAAATGCAAATGATTCGCAATTGGAGGAACCCTGTTTGAAACGCCTCTTGTCCCTCTTTCTCTGTTTTTCCCTGCTGTTCGGCGCTGCCGGCTGCGCCCAAGCGCCCAAGGAGCAGACCCGCGTCCGCCTGGTCGCCTCGTTTTATCCCATCTACATCATGGCATTAAACCTCACGGATGGAATCGACGACGTCTCCCTCGACTGCATGGCCTCTCAGGAAACCGGCTGTCTGCACGACTTTCAGCTCCAATCGGAGGACATGAAAAACCTGGAATCGGCCGATGCCATCCTCATAAACGGCGCAGGGATGGAATCCTTTCTGGATAAGATTTTTTCCGAACTCCCCGCGCTGCGGGTGATCGACTCCTCCGCGGGCATCACGCTCCTTGAGGACGAAGGGCATGATCATGCGGGAGAATCCCATGATCATGGGGAAGAACACGACCACGGCGAGGTCAACGCCCATCTGTGGGTGTCCATCTCCAACTGTATCACTCAGGTCCATAATCTCGCCGACGGTCTCGTCTCTCTCGACCCGCAAAACGCCGCCCGCTACCGCGAAAACGAGCGGATTTACGCCGAAAAACTCTCCGCCCTGCGGGATAACATGCACGCCGCCCTTGCCGATCCTTCCCCCAGGGATATCATCACCTTCCACGAGGCGTTCCCCTACTTTGCGGCCGAATTCGACCTGCACATCGTCAGCGTCATCAACCGCGAACCCGGCAGCGAGCCCAACGCCCGCGAACTGGCCGACACCATCCGTCTGGTGCGGGATTCCGGGGTGCGCGCCCTCTTCGCCGAGCCCCAGTACCCCGAAACGGCGGCCGACATCGTCGCCGACGAAACCGACGCCCGCGTCTATACTCTGGACCCCTGCGTCTCCGGCGAGATGGACAAAGATGCCTATCTGCGCGCGATGGAACAAAATCTGCAAACCCTGTTGGAGGCGCTGCAATGAACAGCTTTGAACATCCGGTCAACTGCCGGTGCAGTGTAAAAATCAAACATCTCGGCGTGCGCAAGGGGACAAACCTTATCCTGCACGACGTTTCCCTCGACGTTCGCCACGGGGAAATTCTGGCCCTCATCGGCCGCAACGGCGCGGGAAAATCCACCCTCATCAAGGCGGTGCTCGGCCGCATCCCTCACACCGGCGAGGTGCTTTTCTTTTCCTGCGAGGGCAACCCCATTGCCAAGCCGCGCATCGGCTATGTGCCGCAGACCCTTTCCTTCGACCACAGCACCCCCGTCACCGTCTCCGACCTCTTCTGCGCCAACAACGGTGATTTTCCCGTTTGGCTGGGCCACAAAAAAAAGCAGCTCGCCCGCGCCGAGGCCCTGCTCGACCGGGTCGGCGCCGGACGTCTGCTGCACAAGAGCCTCGGCGCGCTCTCCGGCGGCGAACTACAGCGGGTGCTGCTGGCCTTTGCCCTCGACCCCATGCCCGATCTGCTGCTGCTCGACGAGCCCGTCTCCGCCCTTGACCGCAAGGGCGCGGGCGTCTTCTACGAGCTGGTCTGCTCTCTGAGGAGCGAGCTGCAAATGCCCATCATCCTCGTCTCTCACGACCTGGGACATGTGCGCAAATACGCCACCAGCGCCGCCCTCATCGACCGCACCGTCCTGCTGCACGGCAGGCCGGACGCGGTGCTCGCTCATCCAAAGGTGCGGGAAATCTTCGGCCTGGAGCTTTCGGGAGGTGAGGCCTGATGGACTGGATCTACGCTTTGCTGGATGCCCTTCTCCCCTTCGAGTTCATGGAATTCCGCTTCATGAAGAACGCCCTTCTGGCCGTTGTGCTGATCACCCCCCTCTTCGGCCTGGTGGGCACCATGATCGTCAACAACAAGATGTCCTTCTTTTCCGACGCGCTCGGCCATTCAGCGCTCACCGGCATCGCCATCGGCGTGCTGCTGGGGGTGGACAACTACATCGTCTCCATGCTCGGTTTCGCCCTGCTGTTCGCCCTGGGCATTTCGGCCGTGGCCGATTCAGGCGTCTCTTCGGCGGACACCATCATCGGCGTTTTCTCCTCCGCCGGCATTGCGCTGGGGATTGTGCTGCTCTCCTTCCACGGAGGCTTTTCCAAATACTCCAACTATCTGACGGGGGATATCCTCTCCATCACGCCGCGGGAGCTTCTTTTGCTGCTGGTGGTGCTCGTGCTGGTGCTCTTCATCTGGGTTTTCGCCTTCAACAGACTGATGCTCGCCAGCATCAACGCCGACCTCGCCGCCAGCAAGCAGGTGCGCGTCGGCTTGGTACAGAAGCTCTTCGTCGTGCTCATCGCTCTGATTGTCAGCGTCTCCATCAAGTGGGTGGGCATCCTCATCATCAATTCGCTGCTGGTTCTGCCGGCCGCCGCCGCGCGCAATCTGGCGCGCAGCATACGCTCCTACCACGCGCTGGCGGTGGTGTTCTCGGTCTGTTCCGGCATCTCGGGACTGATTCTCTCCTATTACCTCGGCACCGCCGCGGGGGGAACCATCGTGCTCATTTCGGCCGGGCTTTTTTTCGTCACCTTTTTCATCAACCGCCTGCGGGCGCGGGGATAGCAAAAATGGCTCTAAAGTCTCTTTCTTAAAACCGTGTCAATATATTCTAAAATAAAACTAAATAAACATCACTTTGTCAGTGCAAAAAATCCGAGTGACTTATGTTACCATCCCCAAGTTCCACCGGGGATTTTTCTTGCCTATCCGGCGATATGCAAAAGAGGCCACCCCCTATAAAGGGATGACCTCTTGAAAATGTTACAAATCGTCCACCAGCACCTTGTCCCAGGTGCCGATTATCACCCTATTTCCCACAATGTCTACGCAGGAACAGTAATTCTCAGGATATTCCTTGTAGACTTGTTGATGAACATAATCAAAGAGAATAACTCTTTTGGAAAATACAAAGGCAAGATAGTCGTGATCTTTTAAGAAATAAGCTTTTCGAAAATAGCCATATTTCATCCTTTCATAAGGATAGTTGATTTTTCCAGCCACCTCCCCTGTTGTAATATCGACAAATTCCATGTTTTCAAACAGGATATACCGGTTATCAAACATGAAGATGCTGCCATTGGAGATTGGTGTATAACGTTTATAGATGTCTTTGCAGGTCATTGCTTTGGTATCTACTTCAGTAACGATGCGAACCCCCTTAAGCTCTCCGTCCCTCTCTCCCACACCGTGGGAATGCGATATCAATACACAATCCGTCGTTTCATTATAAGAGATGGTTTCTATCACGCGGACGTTATCGCCTAAGCGCACCCATTCGCAGACGCCGGATTCAATATTTATCTTGCATAACTGTATGTTTTTAAGCGGTACAACATCGATAACATCATAAACATATTTATGGTCAGGAGAGATGATAAATTTAGCATCCTGCGCCACCTTGTTGGGAATAATGATTTCCTTAATACAAGCTTTCCGTTGGATGTCATAGACCCGATAGGTCAGGTTGGAGAGGGTAGGCGCCTTGGTTACCAGCAGGTGATCGCCTGCAAATTGAGCATAATTGCAGCTGCGGGATTCGGTGAATTTGCACACGAGGCTCAAATCGCTGTTTCGGTAGACCCGCACAGTTGGGCCGACGATACAGAAATAATTGTTGTTTGACGCTAACGAATAGCTTTTACCTTTATCAAGGAGTCTCATTTGAAGTCCCCCTTAGCTTGATAGGAATCGCTTAACAGATGTCCGACCGAAATGTAAGTTTTTGTAGAACTAAGACGATGATTTACACCGTATCTGTTGTTTTTAGTATATCAAACCGATATAGCGCCTGCAAGATACTTCTGCTTAAATCCAAACAAACATAAGAGGCCACCCCCTATAAAGGGATGACCTCTTAAAAATGTTACAAATCGTCCACCAACACCTTGTCCCAGGTGCCGATTATCACCCTATTTCCCACAATGTCTACGCAGGAACAGTAATTCTCAGGATATTCCTTGTAGACTTGTTGATGAACATAATCAAAGAGAATAACTCTTTTGGAAAATACAAAGGCAAGATAGTCGTGATCTTTTAAGAAATAAGCTTTTCGAAAATAGCCATATTTCATCCTTTCATAAGGATAGTTGATTTTTCCAGCCACCTCCCCTGTTGTAATATCGACAAATTCCATGTTTTCAAACAGGATATACCGGTTATCAAACATGAAGATGCTGCCATTGGAGATTGGTGTATAACGTTTATAGATGTCTTTGCAGGTCATTGCTTTGGTATCTACTTCAGTAACGATGCAGACACCCTTAAGTTCTCCATCCATCTCTCCGACGCCGTGGGAATGTGATATTAATATACAATCACTTGCTTCATTATAAGAGATGGTTTCTTTCACACGGATGTTGTCGTTTAGGCGTACCCACTCGCAGACACCGGTTTCGATCGCTATTTTACATAGCTGAATATCTTTAAATTGTATAACATCAATTACATCATAAATAAATTTTTGATCTGGCGATATGATAAATCTAGTGTCCTGCGCCTCTTTGTTAGGAATGACGATTTCATTAATACAAGCTTTCCGTTGGATGTCATAGACCCGATAGGTCAAGTTGGAGAGGGTAGGCGCCTTGGTTACCAGCAGGTGATCGCCCGCAAATTGAGCGTAATTGCAGCTGCGGGATTCGGTGAATTTGCACACAAGGCTCAAATCACTGTTTTGGTAAACCCGCACGGTTGGGCCGACGACACAGAAATAATTGTTGTTTGACGCTAATGAATAGCTTGTTCTTTTATCTAGGCGTCTCAGTTGAAATCCCACCTTTTAAATCCCGTAGTTGCTGCTACTAGTATTTCTATTTGCAACTCGGCCAATGTCGCTTCTACACCCTCTATATCATTCCGATAGGGTCGTAAACGTTCATTAACATAATCGTAGTATTTTTTAGTATGCATACCGACATGGAATCTTTGCGGAATGATAACCAGGTTCCTCGGATCGTTTTTATTTATATCAACGGACCCCAGTATATCTCTGGCCTCTTGAGCCCCAGATGCATTTTGCGCCACAATATGGTGAACACGGGGGGCGTTTGGCTTAAACTTTGAGGTGGTTGGGGATTTTTCTTCTTCTTTGGGCGCAACTTTAATCTGCGACGAGATGGATATAGCGTCTGCCTGAATATCAA
>CABSLJ010000130.1 GCA_902478455.1 uncultured Oscillospiraceae bacterium
ATTTGGGAATCAGGCGGTACTCCGTCGCATTCTATAACTCCGGCATCACGGCGTGTAACACTCTCTTCATCCGAAAGAAAGGCGGTGAAACAAAAAGCGCGGGAACCTGACCATCATTCTAAAAAACGAAGAGGAGAAATCGAACATGAAAGCAAAGCGACTTCTTTCAGCGCTGCTGGCAATCGCTGTGGTTTGCTCCAGCATGATTTTCTCATCCACAACGTTTGCGGAATCCCAGGAACCAGAAATCTTCGCTACCATCGGATTTGAAGCCCCCGACTACGCCAAAGACGCTCAGATTCATACCATCCAGGGCTGGACCCTCTCCACGAGTTTTCCCGGTTACCTGACCACCGGCGCCTATGTGCGCGACGCCGCCGCGCTGGAAGGCAAGGGCCTCTCCCCGCTCTCCGGCGAGCAGAGCCTGCTGTTTGAAAAGATTCTGGACGCGGCCATTCTCTCCTTTGCGGGGTACGAGGAGCAGTTTTCCTCCAACCTCTGCGTGAGTTTCGACCTCCAGACCCCGGCCGGGGCCGCCGGAAAATTCCAGATCGGCCTGCGGCTGAAAACCAACGTCGTCACCCCCTTCTTTTTCAATTTCCAGCCGAACGCCTCCGGAGGCTACGCCATCAGCGCCTTTGACGGCGCCACGACGGCGACCGACTGCGCCGTCTCTCCCGGAGACCTGCTGCACTTTGACCTCTCCTTCCACATCGACGCCAGGACGGTCGACACCACCGTCTCCAATGTGACGACCGGTCAAAGCTGGATCAAGCAGTACAACCTCGCTGCGCTGGATACCGATGCAGCGGTCGCCGAGCTGACCGGACCCGAGGGCGGTCTGGAGTTCGTTGACCTGACCGAATCCGGCTCCAAATTCCTGCTCGACAACGTCGTCATCTCCGACAAGGACGGCCAGCCCGAGCCGGAGCAGCCCGAAATCCAGCTCTACAAAGACCGCAGCATCCTCTTTCCCAAGAGCTTTGCCGACGGCGCCAAGGAGAACGCCTCCAAGGAATGGGCCGCCCCCATCGTGGATCAGATCATGGAGGATGTTGCCCATTACGAGGACATGAGCTATGACGACATGTGGGACCTCATGTTCCCCTCCACCATCCAGAAGCGCGAGCTGATGGTCAGCGCCTACGGCAACTGCCCCGTCTGCGGCGAACCCAACCAGATTTACGCCTGGGTGCTCGATCCCAAGGCTGACCCCTGGAAGGTGCGCTGTCCCCATTGCGACGAACTCTTCCCCAAGAACGATTTTTACGCCTTCTATCAGAGCGGCATCGACCCGGACACCGGCGTCTATGATCCCGCCCTCGCCGACCGCAGCTTGCTCTACAATGAAGAATGCAAGGCCGCCGGTCCGGATGAAAACGGCAACTGTGCGCACGGCAATCCCTACGACGCCTGCACCTTCTGCGTGGACGACGGCACCAGCTACGTCGGCGAGCTGAACGGCGCGCCCTATCACTGGTATTTCATCGGCGGCTACCTCTACCGCGGTCACTGGTTTGAATATGTGCTTGACGCCGTCAACAACCTCTCCTCCGCCTATATGGTGACAGGGGATGTGGAATACGCTCGCAAGGCCGCCATCGTCATCGACCGCATCGCCGACCTCTTCCCGGATTTCGATTACAGGAATCAGGGCTGGGTCTATGAGAAGCCCACCTCCGACGGCTACGTCACCTATTCCATCGACTCGGCCTACGACGTCCGCATCCTCGCCGAATCGTATGACATGATCTTCGACGCCATCAAGGACGACCAAATTCTCGTGGATTTCCTCCAGGGCAAGGCGGAAGAATATCCAGAAGGCATCGCTCCCAAGGACAGTTTTGAGGATATTCAGAGAAACATTGAGGAAAACATCTTCCTTGACGCCCTGGCCCATCCCGAAAAGATTTACACCAACTACCCGAATACCGACATCACCGTCGCCACCGTCAAGGCGGTGCTCAACCTCCCCGGCGCGGCCGAGGACGTCGTCAGCGTATTGGGCGGCATCGTCAGCCAGTCCACGCAGGTGGACGGTCTTTCGGGTGAAAAGGGACTCACCAACTATTCGGCTTACGCCGTGCAGAACCTCGCCCCGACCATTTCCAAATTCCTGACGCTGGACGAAAATCTGCTTACCACACTGCTCGAGCAGTATCCCTCCCTGTACGACACTTACCGCTTCTACGCCGATCTGTGGTACGACGGCGAGCGCTATCCCCACCAGGGCGACGGCGGCTGGTTCGCTCAGAAGGACAATTACGGCGCGGTCGCAGCCACCGACCAAGGAACCTCCAGCGTCTATGTGTCCGCCCTCTCGCCCTCAGTTTACACCTATCTGTGGAATTTCTATGAGGCGACGGGAGACACCATGTTCGTCAAAATTCTCTACAACATGAACGACAAGTCGGTCGACGGGCTCCCCCACGATATCATGTGTCCCGATCCCGAGGCCATTCAGCAGGAGATCGCCGCCATCATCGCAGAAGAGGGAGCCGACCTTTCCCGCGGCAACGCCAACAAGGAAAATTGGGGCATCGCCATGATGCGCTCCAACGAGGAAAACAGCGGTCCCGCCTTCTGGCTCAACTACCAGAGCGGCCTGAGCCATGGCCACGGCGACGGCATGAACCTCGGCCTCTTCGCCAAGGGACACGACCTCATGCCCGACCTCGGCTATCCGCCGGTCAATTACGAGGGCGCCTGGGAGTCCCCCCAGGCCATGTGGAACCGCATGGACTTCTCCCACAACCAGGTAATCGTGGATAAGGACGACCACGGCACAATCGCCGGCTCCGTCGGCCAGCAGACCGCCCTGGGAACCACCGAGCTCTGGTCGCCCGGAAGCGGCTTCAGCGCCATCCGCGTCAGCAATCCGAATCTCTACGCCGCCACGGCGAACGGCCGGTACGAGCGCACCGTCGCCATGCTCGGCATCGGCGAGGAAGACGCCTACCTGCTCGACATCTCCCGCGTGTCCGGCGGCAGCGAGCACGCGCGCATGATGTCCAGCATGCCGGGTCTCATGACCACCACGAGTCTGGAGCTTGTGGAAACCAGTGAATTCGCCGAGCTGCCCGCCCTGGCTCCCATCGTCAGCAACGAGAAGTTCGACGCGGAAGCCCAGCCCGGCTTTACCGTCGACTGGGCAATTGACGATATTCTCGGCTACGACGAGGCGGAGCGGGACGTCCACCTGAAATACACCGATCTGACGACCGGCGCCATGGCCTATACCTTTGACGCCTGGACCAAGATCGACACCTACGACAATGACAAGCACACCACCACCTCCCGCCTGGCCACCGTCCGCCGCGCGGAGGAGGGCGAAGCGCTGGAAAGCACCTTCGTCGGCGTCATCGAACCCTATGAGGGCGCATCCAACATCGCCTCCGTCACCCGCCTCGACGTAAAGGATGCGGACGGCAACGTCCTGCCCGATTCGCACGTGGCCGTCGAGGTTGTGCTGCAAAACGGCGACAGGGACCTCATCATCGCCGCCGACCCTGATCTTTACAGCGGCGAGGCGCTCACCGTGGACGGCTGGGACGTCGAACTGACCGGAGAGCTCGCCTCCGTCCGGCTGACCAAAGACGGCCAGATCAAAGCCCTCTCCCTGAGCAATGGCGAAAGTCTCATCGTAAACGGCAAGACCTACGCAATGCCGGAGGACGAAGCCTTCTACGAAGCCGCCTTTGACGTCGCCTATGACATCGTCATCGCCGACACGGAGCACGGCACTGTCTCCGCAGACAAAGAAAAAGCCTACCCCGGCGAGACCGTCACCCTGACCGTGAAGGCCGACGACGGCTACCGCCTGAAGGAAGGCAGCCTCAAGGTAAACGGAGAGGCCATCGAAGGAAGCGCCTTTGTGATGCCCGGTAAGCAGGCCGAGATTTCCGCCGAATTCAAGTTGGTTCCGCCTCCTTCTTCCGGCGAACCGGAGGTCTCCTCCGGCGAGACTTCCTCCGGATCGTCCGGCACGGAAGGCCCCTCCACCGGTTCGGAAAGCGCCGTTCCCTTCCTCGCCCTGCTTCTGACCGGCGCGCTGTCTCTCCTCTGTCTGCTTGCACGGCGCAAAAAGAACTCCTTCTAGTCTTTCCGGGATGGGTCCATCCCGGGCATAGCCCCCGTTTCACAGTCGCCCCGCGTCACAGCCCGCCCTTCTTACAGGGCCTGACGCAGGGCGGCTTTCTTCGTTTAAATCAGTCGCCGGCCCGGCGGACGATCTGCCTGTCGCCGCTTGAAAAGCGAGAAGAATCGCGCAAAAGGCTGGAAATTTTAAAATGGGCATTGTGTTTCTTCCGAATATCGGATATAATAGATGCGATATTTCGATCTGCAAGCAAGACAGAAAGCGTGTGTTGGGATATGCGGGCGGATGGGCCCTGTGCGACGGAGCGCCGTGAACCATGTCAGGCGGGGAACCGAGCAGCATTAAGCGGAGTGCATCGTGCGATGCAGCCAGTCTGTTCGTCCGCATATCCCAGCACACGGACCGCGTCAGGCGGTCTGTCTTGCTTTTGATTTGTACCGGCAGCCGGAGTCAAGACTCAGCCTGTCGAAATATACAAGGGTACCTTGGATAAGACCGGGAGGTGTTTTCTGTGTATCAGGTGCTCTACCGCAAGTGGAGACCCCGTTTTTTTGCCGACGTCGCCGGCCAGCCGCAGGTGACCGTCACCCTCAAAAACGAGCTCAGGGCGGGCCGTGTGGGTCACGCCTACCTCTTTACCGGCTCGCGCGGCACGGGAAAGACCACCTGCGCCAAAATCCTCGCCAAGGCGGTCAACTGCCTGAATCCACAGGACGGCGACCCCTGCGGCGAATGTGAGATTTGCAGGGGCATCGACAGCGGCGCGGTGATGGACGTGGTGGAGATCGACGCCGCCAGCAACAACGGCGTGGAAAACATCCGCAATCTGCGCGAGGAGGCCTCCTTTACCCCCGCTTCGGCCAAATACCGCGTCTATATCATCGACGAGGTGCACATGCTCTCCACTGGGGCCTTCAACGCCCTGCTTAAAACGCTGGAGGAGCCGCCCGCCCACGTCGTCTTCATCCTGGCCACCACGGAGGTGCACAAGCTGCCGGCCACCATTCTCTCGCGCTGCCAGCGGTTTGACTTTCACCGCATCGCGCCGGAGGATATCTCCGCCCGGCTGCGCTATGTCGCCGAACAGGAGGGCGCCTCTCTCGACGAGGAAGCCGCCCTGCTCATTGCCCGGCTGTCGGACGGCGCCCTGCGCGACGCCCTCTCCCTGCTCGACCAGTGCATCGGTCGGGACCGCAGCGTGACCGAGCAGGTGGTCACCGAAACCGCCGGCCTCGCCGGGACCGACCATCTCTTTTCCCTCGCCGACGCCGTCCGCAGTCACGACGGCGCGTCCGCCCTTGAGCAGATCGACCGGCTGCACGCCGCCTCCAAGGACATGGCCCGCCTGTGCGAGGAGCTCATCGGCCATTTCCGCAATCTGATGCTGTTTAACACCCTTCCCGATCCGCGGAAGCTGGTCCCCCTCTCCCGGGGAGAATATGAAAAGACGCTCCGGCAAGCTGGGGAATTTTCCCTGGACCAGACCATTCACGCGCTTGACGCGCTCCAATCAGCTCAGGAGCGCATCTTTCGCGGCGGCAACCGCCGGGTGGAGATGGAGATGTGTCTTTTGAAGCTGTGTTCCCCCGCGCTTGACAGCACGGCCGACGCCATGCTGCGCCGCATCGCCCAGCTGGAGCGCGCGGTAAAAGCGGGGATTCCGTCCGCGGCCGCCCCCCCGGCTTCCGCAGCGGCCGAGCCTCCCCGCGCCGATGCAGCGCGCGAGGTCCCCGCAAAGCAGTCCGCCCCCCTCTCCCGTCCCGCGCCCGACGACGCCGACGCGCCGCCCTCGCCTCGGCAGGACAAGCCGGCCCCGGCTCCTTCTCCGGCAAAGCCGGCGGAAGCGCCCGTCTCTCTGGAGGCGCTGCAAACCTCGGCGGAAAGAATGACCAGCTGGCCGGAGGTGCTGCAGGTGCTCAAGGGCTATTCCCAGGTGATCGCCTCGGCCTTCAGCGGCTCTTCGGCTTACATCAGCGGGGACTACGTCCTCATCGACGCGCCCAACTCCATGGCCTGCGAGCTGCTGCGCAAATCGGCCCAGCGGGACAAAATGCGGGTGGCCATCCAGGAGGTGACAGGCCGCGTCTACAAGCTCGGCCCCTACCAGCCTGCGGCGGCCAGGGAAGAGAAAAAGAAAAACGATCCGCTCGAGGAGTTCGCCGCCATGGCGGAAAACGCGGGCGTTACCGTCGCTAAAATCAAAACGGAGGAATGACGATATGAAAGCAAGATTACCCCAGGGCTACGGCGGAGGCGGCCCCTCCAACCTGCAGCAGCTGGCCCGCCAGGCGCAGAAGATGCAGGAAGAGATGGACCAGGCGACCGCAGAGCTCGAAGTCAAGGAATACACCGCCACCGCAGGCGGAAGCGCGGTCAGCGTGACCGTGACCGGCAAAATGGAGGTCAAAGCCATCTCCATTGCGCCCGAAGTGGTCGACCCCGAGGACGTGGAGATGCTCTCCGACCTCGTGATGGCGGCGGTCAATGAGGCGCTGCGCACCGCGGCCGACGACAAAGCCGCGCGCATGGAGAAAATCTCCGGCGGCATGAACCTGCCGGGGATGTTCTAGCCATGTCCGGATACAACGTTGCTCCTCTTTCCCGTTTGGTCGAGCAGTTTGAACGGCTGCCCGGCATCGGCCGGAAGTCGGCCCAGCGGCTAGCCTATTTTGTGCTCCAGCTGCCGGACAAGGAGGCCAAGGCCTTTGCCGACGCCATTCTGGAAGCCCATGAAAAAATCCATTACTGCAAGGTGTGCTGCAACCTGACCGACCAGGAGCTGTGCCCCGTCTGCCGCAATGAGACCCGGGACCGTTCGGTCATCTGCGTGGTTGAGGACCCGCGGGACGTCATGGCGCTGGAGCGCACCCACGAATTCAAAGCGACCTACCACGTCCTGCACGGCGTGATTTCCCCCCTGGGAGGCGTCGGTCCCGAGCAGCTTTGTATTAAGGAGCTGCTCGACCGGATTTCCGCGGGCGGCGTTTCCGAGGTCATCATGGCCACCAATCCTACCGTGGAGGGCGAGGCGACCGCCATGTATCTCTCCCGGCTTTTGAAGCCGCTCGGCGTCAAGGTTACGCGACTTGCCTACGGCATTCCCGTCGGCGGGGACCTGGAATATGCCTGTCTCTTATACACATCTGACGCTGCCGACGAATAGAGAGG
>CABSLJ010000131.1 GCA_902478455.1 uncultured Oscillospiraceae bacterium
CCACTGCTCTACCAACTGAGCTATACCCCTAACTGATCTGCCGGACGTGCGGCGCAAGTAATATATTATCATTTCGGCTTCTCTGTGTCAACCCTATTTCGCCAGGAAAAAACCATTTTTTTATAACGCCCTTCAAAACACCCGACGCCTTGCAACAACAGACGCCCGCCTCACCTGCTGCTCCTGATCCGCAAAGGGACGCATACGCCGGGCGCTGAAACGGCAGGGGGCGGAAGTCAAAAGATGGCTTTTCCGATCATCCGCCGCCGTCATGGCTAGGATACTGCAAAAGAGATCTTATTCATACTGAATCCTGTATAAAAAATAAGATAATAATTAAAAAACAATTGACAAACAAGATTAAATAGGATTATAATTTATGCAATGCATAAAAGAATTGAGGCGAGACGATGAAGATCAAGAGAACGGTTGGAAACGTGCAGCTCATGCAGAAGATAAACCGTTTGCAGGTGCTGCGCTGCATCCGACGGTATGAGCCGGTTTCCCGTCCCGCGGTGGCGGAGGAGACGGGGCTGTCTCTGTCCTCTATTACCAATATTGTGAACTATCTTATGGAGCGGCGCCTCGTCAGGGAGACGGGGGTGGAAGAAATTGAGCGGGTCGGCCGGAAGGCTGCGCTGCTGCGCTTTGACGGCGGCGCTTACCGTCTGCTGTGCGTTTATGTGGAGCGCGACAGCGCGACGATTGATTACACCGACCTTTCGGGAGAGGTCTGCGACCGAGAGGTTGTTTCCATCGAGGGCGAGGAACCGCCCGCGCTTTTTCAGACGATCAAGGCCGCCTGCCGGACTTTATTGGACCGTCACCCGGGGGAACAGGTCCTGGGAATCGGCTTCGCCGTCTCCGGCCTGATTCTGGAGGAGAGCAACTACATCCTTTCCGCCAGTCTGCGCTGGAAGGCGTTTCATGTCAAGCGGGACTTGGAGAGCTCTTTTGACATTCCCGTCTTTATTGAGAACGTCTCGGTTACGCGCGCGGTGTGGCAGCTTAGTCGGGAGAAACAGGGGGGAAAGGGGCGCAATGTGATCTTCTTTGACCTGGACAAGGGCGTTGGCGCGGTCCAGCTGATCGACGGCGAGCTCAATCGCTCCCTGCTGGGAGAGATCGGCCACACCACGGTCGAGAGAGACGGCCCGGCGTGTTTTTGCGGCAATCGCGGCTGCCTGGAGGCGCTGTGCTCCGTGGACCGGATTGTGTCGCAGTACCGTGCGCTGCGCCCCGACCGTCCCGACATCGCTTTTGAGGAAATCGTCGCGGCGCAGCGGGCGGGCGATCCAACCGCCGGGCGCGTGCTGACCGAATGCGGGGAGTACCTCGGGATCGGCCTGGCGAATGTCGTCAACATTTTTCATCCCGACAGAATCATCATCAACAGCGGCGCGTATGCGGGCTGTGAGCTGATCTTCCGCGTCGCCGTCGATGAGCTGAAGCGGCGCGCCAATTCCCTCCTGACCAGGGAGCTGGAGGTCGAGCGGGTCGTCATCAGCGGCGACGATTCGTGCCGGGGCATCGCCCTGCATCTGAGCAACAGCATCTTTGAAACGGTTTTTCCCCTCTAAGCCGCAGAAGCCGTTGAAAACGCAGCCGCGTCCACAGGACATTGGCGTGCGTTCAAACATATTACTCTACAGGGAGGTTATCTACAAATGAGCGAAGAAACCAAACGCAACGTGGTCGGCGAGGATTCCGCCGGCGGTATCACCAGCAGCTATGCCGTCTCAGGTCTTACCTGGAAGGTGCCCTACTCCTTCTTCGGCAGCATTTATGACGAGGCCGAAGAAAAACAGGTTCTGGAAGCCATGCGGCAGGACAGCCTGACCATGGGACCGAAGGTGCTCGAATTTGAGCGGCGGTTTGCCGACATGACCGGCACCAAGCACGCTTTTGCCACGAGCAACTGCACCACCGCGATGCACGTCGCCGCACAGGCGATGGGCCTGCGTCCGGGGGACGAGGTCATTGTCACGCCCAATACCTTTGTTGCAACCTCCCTGGTCATTCTGAAGGAAGGGGCGACGCCGGTCTACGCCGACATCGACCCGAAAACCTTCAACATCGATCCCAAGGAGGTCGAAAAAAAAGTCACAGGCCGTACCAAGGCGATCTTTGTCGTCCATTACGGCGGCCAGATGGTCGATATGGACCCCATCATGGAGATCGCCAGAAAGCACAATCTGCTTGTCCTTGAGGACTGCGCCCATGCGCCGGGCGCGGAATACAAGGGCAGAAAGGCCGGCTCAATCGGCGATTTCGGCTGTTTTTCCTTCCATTCGCTCAAAAACATCACTACGCTCGGCGAGGGCGGCATGATCACCACCAACAACGACGATTACGTGGAGAAAATCACCATGCTCCGCTGCATGAACAACAAGGACTGGACGAATCAGTCCGAATACTGGCTGCCCTCCCATTTTGACAACGACACGGTCGACGGCAAATGGGGCAGCAACTACCGCATGAACGAATGCCAGGCGGGCGTGGGCATTGCCCAGCTCGACAAGCTCGAAATGCTCAACGAACGCCGTATCTACAACGGACGTTACATCACCGAGGGCATCAGCGGCATTAGGGGCGTCACGCCGGTTTACGAGGACCCCAACTGCAAGCATATCTACCATCTCTACACCGTCTGTATTGAGGAGAAAGAGCTCGGCGCCTCCCGGGACGACTTTATGCGCGTGATGACCAGGGAGGAGGGCATCCAGGGCATCCTGCATTACCAGCCGACCTATGATTTTACCTCGCTCAAGCGGATGGGCTACCCGGCGCACATCTGCCCCAAGGCGGAGGAATTCTTCTACCGCAGGGAGTTCAATATCCCCATGCATCCCCGTCTGACCAAGGACGACCTGGACGCCATTGTCGCCGGGATCCGCAACACGGCGAAAAAGGTGGGCAAATAAAACCGTTTGCCGGTTCCTTGGCCGCGCAGCCCCGTCGGGCCCGCCTGCCGCAAAAAAGGAACGGGCGGGCCCGGCGTTTTTCGGGAATAGCAATCCGCTTTTTTAAGAATCCACAGAAAGGAACGAAGCCGCCGGAAGGGAATACCGGGCGGCTTGACAGGATATTTACATATGAAGATCAAATGGGGCGTGATCGGCTGCGGCGGAATCGCCGACCGCAGGACGATCCCCGGCATGCTGCTCGCGGACAACGCCGAGCTGGTGGCCGTGATGGACGCCAACGGGCAGCTCGCACAGAAGGTGAAAGAAAAATACGGCGTCAAATACGCCTTTACAGAGGAAAAAGACCTGCTCGCCCTCGAGGAGATTGACGCGGTCTACATCGCCTCTCCGGTGTTCTGCCACAAGCCTCAGGCGCTTGCGGCGGCGCGGGCGAAAAAGCACATCCTTCTGGAAAAGCCGCTCGCCCTCTCGAGCGGGGACTCCATTGAGATTGCGGAGGAATGCCAAAAGCAGGGCGTGAAGCTCGGCGCCGGACTCATGATGCGCTATCACAGCTATCATCAGGCGATGAAGCGGCTGATCGCCGAAGGCAAGCTGGGACAGATCGTCTCCATGCGCGCGCAGCTGACCTGCTGGTACCCGGAAATTCCGGGCAACTGGCGGCAGGATAAGGCGCGCTCGGGCGGCGGCGCGCTGATGGATATGGGCATCCACTGCGTCGACCTGCTACAGTATATTTCCGGCCTGCAGGCGCGGGAGGTCGCCGCCTTTGTAGGCAACCAGACCTTCGGCTATTCGGCGGACGATTCCGCCTCGGTGCTGCTCAAAATGGAGGGCGGCGCGCTCGCCTATGTGGACGCGAATTTCAACATTCCCGACGCGGCGGCGCGCTGCCGCCTGGAGATTTACGGCACGCGCGGCAGCATTCTGGCGGAGGGCACCATCAGCCAGGTGGAGGGCGGCAAATGCGAGGTTGTCCTCTCGGACGATTCCCTCGGCTACGACGCCGCCCAGGACCGCGTGGACGTCGTCCCGCTGGAGCTGGACGTCTCCTTCGGCAATATGTACACCAAGGAGATCGAGGCTTTCGGCCGGGCGATAGAAGAGGACGGAGAGCCGCTGGTCTCCGGCTGCGACGCCATCCGGGTTCAGAAAATCATCGAGGCCGCTTACCGCGCCAGCGAACAAAAGACGACGGTTTCCCTCTGACGGCGGGGCCGTCCGGCGGCTGCGCCGGAACTTTTAGCTATATCGGAATCAAAAGGATGTGTTTCTATGAATGTGTTGGCGATTGGCTGCCACCCGGACGACGTGGAAATCTCCTGCGCGGGGACGCTTGCCAAGTGCGTGCAGCGCGGGGACCGGGTGATTGTCTGTCATGTGGCCAACGGCAATATGGGCCATGCGGTCATCGAGCCTCCGGCGCTCCGGGAAATGCGCATCGCGGAGGCCAGGCGGGCGGGCAGTCTTGCGGGGATTGAGGTGCTCACGGCGGACGTCGGAGACCTGCTGCCGAACGGCTGTGATTATATCCAGCGGGACAGGATCATCGAGATCATCCGCTATGCCCAGCCCGACTTTATCATCACCCACAGCCCGACCGACTATATGCCCGACCATCTGGCCGTGCAGAAGCTGGTGTTCGACGCCTCCTTCGCCGCGAGCGTGCCTCACTACGGCAGGGGAGAGCCGGCGAAGGTGACCCCGCTTTACTATATGGACAATCTGGCCGGAATGAACTTCCAGCCGACCGAGTACGTCGATATCACCGGCACCTTCGCGCTCAAGTTGCAGATGCTGGAGTGCCACGAAAGCCAGCTCAAATGGATGCGCGACCATGACCACATCGATTTTGCCGACTTTGTCCGCACCTGCTCCAAATTCCGGGGCCTGCAGTGCGGCTGCGATTACGCCGAGGCCTTCACACAGGCCTTCGTCTGGCCCAAGGTAAGCGCCGGGCGGCTGCTGCCCTGACGTCGTTTCCCGCTTTGCAGACGGGAAATTTTCAATAAAACAGGAAAGAAGGATGCCGTTATGGATTTTATGAGCACGGTGCAGGGCTCCCTACTGGAGGGCTTTTATCCCGCGGGCTGGGACCTGCGCAGGATTGACGCCTGCTGCGAAAAGGGCGTTGCCCGCGAGCCCTTCTGGCACAGCGGTTTTTCTCCCGTGGAATGCGAGAACGTCGCTGAATTCGACACCCTGATGGGCCACGAGATCGCCTGGCAGATCAAATCAGCGCGGGACGCGGGGAAGAAGCTGGCCGTCATCCTGCCGGTGGGACCCATGGGCATGTACAAGTGGGCCGTCTACTTTTTGAAGGCCTGGCAGGTCTGCTGTGACCATGTGACCACCTTCAACATGGACGAATGGGCGGATTCGGAGGGCAACACCCTCCCGAACACCTCGCCCGCCTCCTTTGAATACAGCATGAAGGAAGCGTTTTTTGACAAGCTCGGCGCGCTGACCGTTCCAGAAAGCCAGCGCAACTTCGCCACCAGGGAGAATCTGCCCACCTATCCGGAGAAGCTGGCAGCCCTCAAAGCGGAGGGCGCGCAGCTGGTGTTGGTCTTCGGCATCGGCCGGATGTGCCATATCGCCTTCTGGGAGCCGCATTTCGCAGCGGATTACGCCAGCGAGGCCGAGTGGAGGCAGGCCCCCTACCGCATCGGGGCGAAGCTCCATCCGCTGACCATTGAGCAAAACGCCATCACCAGCTTCAAGTCGAGAACCACCCTGGTTCCCTGCACCGCCAACACCATCGGTCCCGGAATCTTCCTACAGGCCGATTACATCATCGGCGGGTGTGACGGCGCGCTGGGGCGCGGCATGCAGTGGCAGGGGATGAGCTTCCTGACCACGCTGCACTACGGGCCCGACCCGCACATCACTTCGACCTATATGCCGACCCTTCCGGGCAAGCTGTTTTACCTTAGGGAGCTGGCCGGTCCGCTGGAAGCGGAGTGCAACTGACTTTTTCTCTTCCTGACAAAGAAACAGGGAGCTTCCATACGGCCGCATGGCCGGGGAAGCTCCCTGTTTCAAGTTTGGTTCCGACGGCGCGGAACAGTCTGTCCGACCGTACGGGGAATCCCGCCAGAGCCGTCAGGCCTTCGCGCTCAAATGGACGCCGCTGCTGGCTACCGTAGCCACGGCGTTCCCAAGGTTGTCCGTAATGACGATCTCATAAAAGCAGACGCGTTTGCCGTCCTTTAAAAGCCGGCTCTCCCCGTACAGGACGTCCCCCTTGGCGACGCCGAGATAGCTGATTTGGCTCGTTGTGGTCACTGTCACGGGCTGCTTGAAATTGGTGGCCACCGCGAAGACAAAATCCGCAAGCGTGAACAAAGCGCCGCCCATGACCTGGCCCGTCGCGTTTTTGTGCCGTTCGTCGAGCTTCAGGCTGCACCTGGCGTAACGCTCGCCGACTGCGTCGATCTCAATGCCGGTGGTGACCATCGCATACCGGTCCTTCAGAAAAAATTCTCTCGCCTGTTCCAAATCAGTCATAGCTTGCCTCCTGAAACGATTGTTGTAGCCGTCCGTTAAGCCCTGTGTTTTGAACAACCGGGGCTCTCCATTCCTTGGAGAGCCCGAAGCACAGGCAGGGGAACGAACCGCCGGACGTCAAAAACCCGCATCCGATGGACAAACCATCCGATGCGGGCTTTTCTGGTGGACGTTAACGGACTTGAACCGCTGACCCTTCGCACGTCAAGCGAACTGCATTACTAGATAAATTGCGGTGTAATGGGATCCTTTGAATTTTAAAACGGTCTAAAACGGTCATAAATTGGGCTCGTTGGTCACGTTTTGGGTCACATTTCACCCCGCTAGTGAGACGATTTATTCCTTGCTACCACAGTATATAGCTAGCAAAAAGAAAAGTCAAACGTTGAATGGAGAGTCTTAAGCGTTTTCCTTTTTTAATATTTTCGATACATAATCGTTGTTTGCGCTTTTAAGCTGCTCAGTGTTTGGGTGAGTATATTGAGCGGTGGTTTGTATATTGGTGTGACGCAATATGAGCTGAACCTCCCGCAGGTTGCGTCCAGATTCTAGAGTAAGAGTTCCGCAAGTATGCCTACAGCAATGAGGCGCCAAATGTCTGACCTCTGGATACTCTTTTTGCAAGTCCTTAAAAAAAGTATCGTATGCTCGATTGAAATTGCGTGGATTCATCAATCTTCCTGTATAGGCAGAAAAGA
>CABSLJ010000132.1 GCA_902478455.1 uncultured Oscillospiraceae bacterium
ATCAAGGACCTGTTTCTGGACATCGCCGCTGAAGAACTCGGCCACATGGAGATGGTTGCCCAGACGATCAATCTGCTCAACGGACACGATGTGGAAGCTGCAAAGGTGTCCGCCGGCGAGATTGAGACCCATGTGCTCCTGGGACTCAATCCTGGACTGATCAACGCCTCCGGCTATTCCTGGACGAGCGATTACGTCACCGTAACGGGCGATTTGTGTGCTGATTTGCTCTCCAACATCGCGTCTGAGCAGCGCGCCAAGGTGGTTTACGAATATCTTTACCGCCAGATTGACGACAAAAAGGTCCGCGAGACCGTCGATTTTCTCCTGAATCGGGAAGAGGCGCATAACGCCATGTTCCGCGAGGCCTTCAACAAGGTGCAGGATACCGGCTCCAACCGTGATTTCGGCACCACCAAGGCGGCGAAAATGTATTTTAGCATGTCCAATCCTTCGCCGGATTCGAGTTTTGCAAACGTCAAGGTGACGCCTCCGTCCTTCCAGTAACGGCAGTGATTTTCCTGTTTTTCGTTGAGACCTCGTTTTGAGGTCTCTTTTTTTGTGGAAGAGAGCAAAAAAGTCGTTTCAATTCTCCATAATCAATTGCGTTTGACCCAAAAACCGAGTAAGATGTAAGAGGAATACACTGCAGGAACCGGAATGGGGAGGAAGCGCAATGCTGGAAAAAGCGAATAAAAGGATGATCGTCACCTATGTTGTGGCGGCGGCCGTTTGTCTGTGTTTCCTGGCGAGCAGCGTCCTGTTTATGCTTTATGTACTGCGCCACAACGAAGAGGAGAACATGCAGTACCTGTACGGCGTGGCTGAGCAGAACAGAACCGCTCTGCTCAAACAGATTCAGGGAGATTACCAGACGCTAGACGGCGTCGCCATCTGCATCGGGAACGCCGATATCAGCGACCCTGAAAAGCTGCGCGGCATCCTGCAGGAAATCAATGCGGGCAGTTCCTTTGTGCGCATGGGACTCTCCGACGCGGAGGGCAAGCTCGACCTTCTGGACATCGACGGCTCCGTCTATCAGGATGTGGATATTTCCGGCCGTCCCTTTTTTGCCCGGGTAAAGGCGGGGGAGAACGCCGTTTCACAGGCCATCCGCGATTCCTTCGGGGACGGCTACATCCTCTACTACGGCGTCCCTGTAACGCGCGACGGCGCTTTTATCGGCGCGCTGTGCGCCGTCAATACTGCGGACACCTTTCGCCGCATTATTGACGCGTCCGTGCTCAACGGGAGAGGCTTCAGCAATTTGATCAGCAGCGCCGGCGACGTCGTCATCCATTCCTCTCATCCGGACGCAGCCAGAGCTGAAAACAGCGTTTTGGCGGCCCTGGAGAGCAGCGACCCCTCGGAGCGTGAGCGCATTACCGGCTTGCTCGCGCAGGGGGAAAGCGGAGAATTTACCTATACCGTGGACAACGAGGTCCTGGTCGCTGTGTTTGAGCCGCTCGGCATCAACGATTGGTTTGTGCTCAGCGTGGTGCCGCAGACGGTGCTCAAACAGCGCTATAATATTGTGATTGTCGGTATAGCGGCGATGATTCTGGTCGCCTGCTCCATTTTCCTGTTTCTGCTGAACCGCCAGCGCAGGATGATGGCGAAAAACAAAGAGGACCTCATGCATCTTGCCTACGACGATCCGCTGACCGGTTGCCGGAATTATACCAAGTTTCTGCTCGACGGCAACGCCCTGCTGCAGAGCGGTCCCGGCCGCTTTGCGGTCTGGTACTTCGATCTGAAAAAGTTCAAGTATATCAACGATATTTTTGGCTACCACACCGGAGACCTTGTGCTCCGGAAAATGGCGGAGCTGTTCGAGAAGTACGCCGGCGACGGGGAGATTTTCGGCCGTGTGTCGGGGGACAATTTTGTCGGCATCCGGCCTTACAGGGAGCAAGGAGAGTTGTCTGTCTGGTTTGAGAAACTCCGCTTCGATTTGTGCGAACAGGAACTCGACGCCCTCCAGCAGATGCCAACGGCGCTGTGTATGGGCTTTTACTGTGTGGAGGAGAACGGGGGAGAACGTCTCCCCCTCAACGATATGGTCAACCGGGCCAACATGGCGCAAAAGTCGGTCAAGACGAAGTCGGGCAGTCGGTGCGCCTTTTTCACTCAGGAGATCCGTTCGCGCATTCATTGGGAATCGGAGCTGGAAACCCGCGCCAGACGGGCGTTGGAGCAGGGGGAATTCGTCCTTTATTTCCAGCCCAAGGTCAACATTCAGGAGGGCAACCGGCTTGCCGGCGCAGAGGCGCTCACCCGCTGGGTCAGCCCCGACCACGGCCTGATTCCGCCGGGTGAATTTATCCCGCTCTTTGAAAAAAACGGCTTTATCGTGCAGATGGACCGCTGGATGTTTGAACAGGTGTGCCGCTGGCTGCAGGGCTATCTTTCCGCCGGCAACCCGCCCATCAACATCGCGGTCAACGTTTCCCGTCTTGGACTTCTGCAGGAGGATTTCGTCGATTATTACGCCGCGGTCAAGGAGCGCTATGGCATTCCCGACCGTCTTTTGGAGCTGGAGTTCACCGAAAGCATCATCATGGAGGACGATTTTCTCTTCCGGGATACGGTGGTCCGTATGCAGCAGAAGGGCTTTATCTGTTCTCTGGATGATTTCGGCGCCGGATACTCCTCCCTCAACCTGCTCAAAAACCTGCCCATAGACGTTTTGAAGCTGGACGTTCTCTTCTTCAAACGCGGCGTCGACATCAGGCGAGAGCGGGTGGTCGTCGCCAACATTATCTCCATGGCGCGCGAGCTCCACATCAAAACCATCGCGGAGGGCGTGGAAAAGACCGAGCAAATCGAATTTCTGCGCCGGTCGGGCTGCGATATTGTTCAGGGGTATGTCTTTTCCCGTCCCGTGCCGCTTGCCGAGTTTGACGCCCTGGCAGCTCCGGGACACGGGCGGCCGGTCTGCCTGGAGCCGCAGGATGCCGATGTTAGCCGCTAGTGCGCCCGGCCACGCCGCGGAGCGCCGGAGTGGGGAGATGCGAAGATGATTGTAAGCGCCAGCCGCCGCACCGACCTTGCGGCCTGTTACCCGGAGTGGCTGTGCCGCCGCCTGCGGGAAGGGTATGCGCTAGTCCCGCATCCGCGGGACAGCCGCCGCCTCTCCCGTGTTTCCCTCTCGCCCGAGGCGGTGGACTGTCTTGTCCTCTGGACCAAGAATCCAGAACCCTTTCTGCCCTATCTCGACGAAGTGGAACAGCGGTATCCCTTCTATTTTCAGTTTACCCTCACCCCCTATGGGCGGGACATGGAGCCCGGACTGCCGAGCAAAGAGAGGCTTGCGGAGCTCTTTTGCGCCCTTTCCCGGCGTCTCGGTCCTGACCGTGTCGATTGGCGCTATGATCCCATCCTGCTGGATGCGCGGCACACGACCGCTTATCATCTTGACCGGTTTGAGGCGCTGTGCCGCCATCTGCACGAATACACCGGACGCTGTATCCTGAGCTTTGCCGACCCCTACCGCCATTTGGGGGACCGCGTGCGGCCCGTGGAGGAAGCTGACCAGCGCGCGCTTGCCTGCGGGTTTTCCCGCATCGCCGCCCGTTACCGGCTGCCCCTTTTCACCTGTGCGGAGCACATCGATTTGAGCGAGTACGGCATATTTCACGCCTCCTGCATCGACCCCGCCAAGATCGGGCGGCTGCTCGGCTGCCGTATCCAGGCGAAGCCCGACCGGGGCCAGCGTCCCGACTGCGGCTGTGTGGAGAGCGTGGACATCGGCGCGTACGACACCTGTCCCAACGGCTGCATCTACTGTTACGCCGCCGTCAGCCGCGCCCGGACCGCCCGCAATCTCGCGCGGCACGACCCGCTCTCTCCCATGCTCGTCGGCCGGCCGACGGGCGAGGAGCTGATCACCGAGCGAAAAATGCGGTCGGTCCGCACGGAGCAGACCTCGCTGTTTTGAGTTGTTCCGGAGAGCGCCGGACGGTGTCCGCCCATTTGAGTCTCCGGCGCCTTCATTGGGACTTTCCTCGCATTTTTAGCATTATTTTGTTTTAACGCCCGGGGGCGCTTGACCTTTTCCCCCCGATTTGTTTAAATAGAGGGAAGAAAGGGCATCCCTTTCCCAAAGCAATTGCATAGAATTCCGCGGAACAGGGAATGCGGTGCAAATCCGCAGCAACCCTCATTACTGTGAGAAGGACGAAAACCCGCGCAAAAGCCTCCGCTGAAAGAAGCCGGCATTTGCGAACAGGCCACCGCTTTTGCGGGAAGGCCGGGCGAGTAGGATGAATTCAAGCCAGGAGACCTGCCGGCGGAAGATGGAACCGACTGTTTTGGCGGGAAACGGACGGTTTGACCGGGGCGGTGAAAGCTCCGGCCCCGAAAGAGCCGCACCGGCTCTTTTTTTATTGCCGTCCCCGGGATTCCGTGAAAGAAGGGAGACCAGCCGGATGAAAGACGCCTTTTCCGCATTGCACCCGGCGGTGAGCTTTACCTACTTCGCCGCCGTCATCGTCTTTGGGATGTTTTTTATGCATCCCGTGTTTCTTGCGCTGAGCTTTGTGAGCGCGATGACCTATTCCATTTATCTCAACGGGCGGAAAGCGGTCCGCTTTAACCTGCTTTGGATGTTCCCGTCCCTCCTTTTGGTGGCGCTGGTCAACCCCCTGTTCAACCATGAGGGACTGACCGTGCTGACCTATTACAACAACAATCCCATCACCCTGGAATCCATCCTTTACGGTGTGGCGGCCGGCGTGATGTTTGTTACGGTCATCATCTGGTTTTCCTGCTACAACGTCGTCATGACGTCGGACAAGTTCCTCCACCTCTTCGGGAGGCTTGTGCCCGCCTTTTCGCTGATCTTCTGTATGGTGCTGCGCCTGGTGCCCAAATTCAAGGCGCAGATCCGCGTCATCTCCCAAGCGCAGCGGGGCGTCGGGCGGGACGCCGGGAGCGGCAATCTCCTGACGCGGGCGAAAAACGGGATCAAAATTCTCTCCATCCTCACCACCTGGGCGCTGGAAAACGCCGTGGAAACGGCCGATTCCATGCGTTCGCGCGGCTACGGCATCAAAGGACGGACCCATTACTCCAACTTCCGGTTTGACCGCCGCGACGGATGGGTTCTGAGCGGCCTGTGCGCCCTCATCGTGTTGATCTGTATCGGCGCGGCGATGGGGGAGAACACCGTCGCCTTTTTCCCGTCCATCGTCGTCAAGCCGCCAAGCGCCTTCAGCGTGCTCGTTTACATCGCTTATTTTGCCTTTCTCATGCTGCCCGTGCTACTCGATCTTTTGGAGGATTTCAAATGGAATCGTATGAAATCAAGGGTTTGACCTTCCGCTACCCGGACGCGCCTTCCCCCGCCCTGCGGGGGATCGATCTGACCGTCCGGCAGGGCGAGTTCGTCGTCGTGTGCGGCAAATCCGGCTGCGGGAAGACCACCCTGCTGCGCCACCTCAAAACGGTGCTTGCGCCCACCGGCGAGCGGACGGGGGAAATCCTCTTTGAGGGGACGCCGCTTGACGAGGTGGACGTCGGCTCGCAGGCCGCCCGCATCGGCTTTGTGCTCCAGAGTCCGGACAATCAGCTCGTGACCGACAAGGTCTGGCATGAGCTGGCCTTCGGACTGGAAAGCCTGGGCTGCGAGCCGCAGGCCATTCGTCTGCGCGTGGCCGAGATGGCCAGCTTTTTCGGCATTCAGGAATGGTTCTGGCGGGACGTCGTCACCCTGTCCGGCGGGCAGAAACAGCTTTTGAATCTCGCCTCGGTCATGGCCATGCAGCCCTCGGTGCTCATCCTGGATGAGCCTACCTCCCAGCTCGACCCCATCGCGGCCGGGGAGTTTCTCTCCACCGTCCGCAAGATCAACCGGGAGCTGGGCACCACCATGATCCTCACCGAACACCGCCTCGAGGAGGTCTTTCCGATGGCCGACCGCGCCCTCGTGCTGGAGGACGGCCGTCTGCTCGCGGACGGCGCGCCGTCCGAGGTCGGGCGGACGCTCAAGGCGCACGGGCACGATATGTTCCTCTCCATGCCGAGCGCCATGCAGATTTACGCGGGCATTGACGCTTCCTCCGGCTCCTGCCCGCTGACCGTCAAGGAGGGACGCGCCTTTCTCGGCCGCCTCTTGAACGGCCATCCGCCCAAAATCACCGCGTTGGAGCGGCGCGAGGAGCTCCCTGCCGGGGAGACGGCGGTCGAGCTCAGGGAGGTCTGGTTCCGCTACGAAAAGGATGGTCCGGACGTCGTTAAAAACCTCTCCCTGACGGTAAAAAAGGGGAGCATCCACGCCATCGTGGGAGGCAACGGCACGGGAAAAACGACCGCGCTGGGGCTCGTCGGCGGGCTCCATACCCCCTGCCGCGGCAAAATAAAGCTCGGCGGGCGAGAGCTACGCAAAATTCCGCGCCGGGAGCTGTACAACGCTAATCTCGCCATGCTGCCGCAGAATCCGCAGGTGCTTTTTGTCAAAAAGACGGTCGAGCTTGACCTGCTTGAGATGCTCGACCAAAGCGGCCTCACGGAGGAAGAGCGGCGCAAGCGGATTGCCTCGGTCGCCGAGCGGACCGAAATCACCGATCTGCTGCAAATGCACCCTTATGATCTCAGCGGCGGAGAGCAGCAGCGCGCGGCCCTGGCCAAGGTGCTGCTGCTCGAGCCCAAGATTCTTTTGCTCGACGAGCCGACCAAGGGACTGGACAACTGCTTCAAGCAAAAATTCGCCGCACTGTTGAAAAGGCTCGCTTCCCAAGACGTGGCGATTCTCATGGTGTCCCACGACGTCGAGTTCTGCGCCCAATATGCCGACGTCTGCTCCCTCTTTTTCGACGGAGGCGTCGTCTCCACGGGCGCGCCCGTCCGCTTTTTCAGCGGCAACAGCTTTTATACCACCGCCGCCAACCGGATGTCCCGCGGCATTTTCCGGGATGCGGTCAGAAACGAGGATGTGATCGCCCTATGCAACCTGAATCTCGCGCCAAACGAGGGATAAATAAGCGCACGCTGCTGGCGGCGGTGCTGTTTTTGATTGTCATGCCGGCCACCCTCGCCTGCGGCATCCTCTTTTTGAAGGATAAAAAATATTATATCGTATGCCTGCTTCTCATCGTGTACGCCATGCTGCCC
>CABSLJ010000133.1 GCA_902478455.1 uncultured Oscillospiraceae bacterium
CTCGTGGGCTCGGAGATGTGTATAAGAGACAGTCTTTGCATCGTGCGGCAGCTCCACATATATCGGAGAGGTTGTTTTCCCCTCTCCTACGGAATGGATGGTGACCGGAATGGAATACAGAAGCACGCCTCTCAGGGAAGAAATCGTGATCAATAAAATTATCACCGTTCATTACTTTGAATATGTAAAAGACTATAGCTTTCCGGGAGAATCCCACGATTTCTGGGAATTTCTCTACGTGGATAAGGGCACGGTCGACGTCACCGCCGGAACGATTGAGCACACGCTCAATCAGGGGGACATTATCTTCCACAAGCCCAACGAGTGGCACAACGTGCAGGCCAACGGGCAGGTGGCGCCCAACCTTGTGGTGGTTTCCTTTGAATGCGACAGCAGCGCGATGGATTTTTTCGACGGCAAACGCATGCGCATCGGCGACACCGAAAAGAATCTGCTCGCCCGTATTATCCGGGAGGCAACCCACGCCTTTTCCTCCAGGCTCAACGACCCGAACCTCAAATATCTGGACAAAAAAGAGACGCCCGACGCCTTTGCCTGCGAGCAGATCATCAAGCTCTCTCTGGAGCTGATGCTCATTGAGATGATCCGCAAGGCGCTGCAGGGGCAGGGTTCCTCCCGTCTTTCCACATCGGTGCGGGAAAACTCCGACCAGGAGGTGCTGCAAAAGATTTTGGCCTTTTTGCAGGAAAATGTGCGCGGGAAGATCAGCCTGGACGACGTCTGCGCCCATACCCTGTTCAGCCGTTCCTACATTCAACGCATGTTCAAGCATCAAACCGGTTCGAGCATCATGGATTACTACAAGCGGCTGAAAATTGAGGAGGCCAAGCTGATGATCCGGGAGGGAAAATACAATTTCACCCAAATTTCCGAGCTTTTAAGTTATGCCTCTATCCACCACTTTTCCCGCCACTTCAAGGAAATCACCGGCATGACCCCTTCGGAATACGCTTCCTCCGTCAAGGTAAAGATTTGAACCGTCACGCGCGCACCTTCACCGGTTATTCCAGCATATGCGTTTTTCGGGGCAATGGGACCGTTTGGGCCGCATTGCCCTGTTTTTTTGCGCCAGCCGTTGCGCTCTGTTTTTCATAAATCCTTCCGCCGGGCGCATAATAAAGGGAACAACTGCGTGAAAAGAGGCTTCCTATGACAGGACAAAAACGGGATCAATGGTCCTCCAATTTCGGCTTTATCATGGCGGCGACCGGTTCTGCCATCGGGCTGGGAAACCTGTGGAAATTCCCCTACCTTGCCGGACGGAACGGCGGCGCGCTGTTTTTGCTGCTGTATCTCTTTTTCCTGATCCTTCTGGGCGTGCCGATTCTCATGTCCGAAATGGCGCTCGGCCGCAGCACCCGGAAAAACGCCATAGACGCCTACGCCGCCATCAGCCCCAAATGGAGGTTTGCCGGCATGCTCGGAGTGCTGTGCGCCTTTCTCATCCTCTCTTACTACAGCGTGGTGGGCGGCTGGGTGATGAAATACATCTCCGCCTTTCTCACGGGCGGCGTCGGCGAAGACACCGCCGGCTATTTTGACAGCTTTGTCTCCCGGCCGGCCGAACCCATCCTCTGGCATTTCGCCTTCATGGTCGTCTGCCTAGTCATCGTCACGGGCGGCATCTCCAAGGGGATTGAGCGGGTCAGCAAGCTGTTGCTTCCCGCCCTGCTGCTTTTTATCGTCATTCTGGCCGTCTACGGTCTAACCCTAGACGGCGCCATGGAGGGGGTGCGTTTCTTCCTTGTGCCCGATTTTTCCGCCGTCCACAGCGTGGGGGACCTCGGGGAGATTGTCCTGCACGCCGTTGGTCAGGTCTTTTTCAGCCTGAGCCTTGGCATGGGGACCATCATCACCTACGGCAGTTACCTCGGCGGCGACGCCCGCCTTCAGAAAAGCGCCGTCGCCATCCCGATGCTGGACACCCTCGTCGCCGTGCTCGCCGGTTTTGCCACACTGCCCGCCGTTTTTGCTTTCGGCTTTGCGCCGCAGGGCGGACCGGGACTCATTTTCCAGACGCTGCCCGCCGTTTTTCAGGACATGCGCTTCGGCGTCTTCTTCGGGCTGCTGTTTTTTCTGCTCGTCTTTTTCGCGGCCGTTACCTCGGGCATCTCTCTGCTGGAGGTGGTCGCCTCCTATCTCATCGACCATTTCCACTGGAAGCGGTTCTACGCCGCCCTTCTCCCCGCCGCGCTCATGTTTGTTCTGGGCACCTTTGCGTCCCTCTCCTTCGGTCCGCTTGCCGGGTTGCGATTTGGCAGTATGAATCTCTTTGACTTTCTCTCCCATGTATCGGACAGGCTCCTGCTGCCCTTGGGCGGTTTCTTTTTGTGCATCTTCGTAGGTTATATCTGGGGGACGGACCGGGCGTACGACGAGCTTTCCAACCACGGCGCGCTGCGGTTTAGAATGAGAAGGGCCTATGCGGCGGTGCTCAAATACGTTGCACCGGCCGTGATTCTGATTATTTTCGTCGCCTCCTTTTTCGGAATATAGACAGCGCCTGCCAGCCAACGTTCCACAAATCGTCTCCATACAGGGACCAGCCGCGCAGGCCGTCCTGTCCACCTCGCCAGCCTTCCGACGGCTCCTATTCTCATTTCAACAAAAATATGCCCCGGAAACAGGACATTTCCGGGGCGGTGAAAAACCGAAAAATATTACGCCAATTTGGTAAGGGTCAGGGATACGGCGCTGTAGATAAAGTTTCCGCCTTGCGCCAGGACCTGAATGGTGGAGGATGCCTGGGTTACCTGCACTGGGAAGGAGAAGGCCACAGTGGCGGTATCGCTGGAAGTGTGGAAGGTATGCTGTGCAAAAGCTCCCGGCACACCGGTTCCATTCAGCTCAAGAGACAGCAGGATATTAACAGGGAAGTTCACTGCTGAAGCCGGAGCAAGATTTCCATGGAATGCGGCGGAATAGATGCCGGGAGTCAGGATAGTGAAATCCGTGCTGCCGGGCGTATGAGTGATGCCGGAACCGATACTCGGGCCATTCTGATCAAATTGCAGCAGCGTACCGTTAGATCCGGGGGCCGACGGTGTGGAGTAGGCGGACAGCAATTCCGACGTTGCAGTGGTTCCGGTGGGGCCCGTGGGGCCTGTCGCACCAGTAGGTCCGGTTGCTCCGGTAGGACCGGTTGCTCCCGTCACGCCTGCGGGTCCTTGGATGCCCTGAATGCCCTGCGGACCGGTCGGGCCTGTAGGTCCAGTGGCGCCGGTTGCGCCGGTCGCCCCTGTGGAACCGGTGGCTCCCGTCACGCCCGCGGGTCCTTGGATGCCCTGAATGCCCTGCGGGCCGGTCGCCCCTGTGGGACCGGTGGCTCCCGTTACGCCCGCGAGTCCTTGGATGCCCTGAATGCCCTGCGGGCCGGTCGCTCCCCGCTCTCCCGGAACGCCCTGAAGGCCCTGAAGCCCCTGCGGACCAGTTGCTCCCACCGGGCCGGTGGCGCCCGTGGGACCTGTCGCTCCGGTGGCGCCTGTTGCACCAGTGGGGCCGGCGGCTCCTGTTGCTCCGGTGGCGCCTGTAGGACCGGTTGCTCCCGTCACGCCTGCGGGCCCTTGGATGCCCTGAATGCCCTGTGGGCCGGTCGCTCCCGTAGGTCCGGTGACGCCTTGTATTCCTGTGGGGCCGGTGGCTCCCGTTGCGCCTGCGGGGCCCTGAATGCCCTGCGGGCCGGTTGCTCCTGTTGCACCGGTAGGGCCCCTCTCCCCCTGTGGGCCTGGGCAGGGGCAGAATTGCGGACAAGGAGTAGGACAGCAGCAGGACCGCTGACAGCGATCGTCACACCTGTCGGACGGTCTGTAAATATTCATAATCAATTGGTCTCCTTTCCTGTTGTCGAGGAAAGCTTTTCCCGGTGAAGGAGTGGAAAACAGCTTTCCATTCAACAGGATATGCGGACAGGCCGGAAGATGTGCGTCTTTTGACCCTTGTCCAACCCCAGAATTGCTGCGCTTTCTTCTCCGGCACGGACGACCGACAGTGAACCGGAACAGCAAAGGAGCCGCGCGGCTTCTCTCTGCGGGAAGCTGCGCGGCTCGCTCTATTTTCTGGGGTTCTTGATCTGGTCCCAATAAGCCTTGAAGGCCTGTTCGTTTTTGTTTTCTCCGAACTGATAATACTGGACGTCCTTCAGAGCGTCCGGCAGATACTGCTGGGGAAGCCAGCGATTGGGATACTCATGCGGGTAGCGGTAGCTCTGTCCGCGGCCGAGGGTTTCCCCGCCATAGCTCGGATCGCGGAGATTTGGGGGAATATCCCCGATTTTCCCCGCGCGAATGTCGGCGATGGCGGCGTCGATGGCTACGTAGGCCGTATTCGACTTGGGCGCGTTGCAGACGAGGACCACCGCGTCTGCCAAGGGGATACGGGCCTCCGGAAGGCCAACCTGAAAGGCGGCGTCGACGCACGCCTTGACGATGGGAATGATCTGCGGGTAGGCAAGCCCCACGTCTTCGCAGGCGCACACCATCAGCCGGCGGCAGCAGGAGGGCAGGTCCCCCGCCTCCAGCAGCCGCCCCAGATAGTGCAGCGCGGCGTTTGGATCGGAGCCGCGCATCGATTTCTGAAAAGCGGAGAGAATGTCGTAATGCTCGTCCCCCTCGCGGTCGTAGCGCAGCGCGCTGCTCTGACTGAGCTCGCGGGCGAGCGAGACGGTCACCCTGCGCGCGCCCTCCTCCAAAGGGGCGGCCAGCGTGCACAGCTCGACCGAATTGATCGATTTCCTGACGTCTCCCCCGCAGGCCGAGGCGATGATGCGGACGACGTCGTCCTCGCATTCAATCTTCTCTCCCCGCTCCTCCTCCAGAAAGGCGAAGGCGCGGCGCACCGCCCGTTCTACCTCCGGGCGCTCGACCGGCTTGAACTCAAAGACGGTCGAGCGGCTCAAGATGGCATTGTAGACGTAGAGAAAGGGATTCTCGGTCGTCGATGCGATGAGGGTGATCTTGCCGTTCTCAATGAACTCCAGAAGCGTCTGCTGCTGCTTCTTATTGAAATACTGGATTTCGTCGAGGTAGAGGAGCACGCCGCCGGGCGCGAGCATGGTGTCCAGCTCTGAAACGACGGCGCGGATGTCAGCCGTGGAGGCGGTGGTGCCGTTTAATTTGCGCAGCGTCCGCTTGGTCTGGCGGGCGATGATGGAAGCCAGAGTGGTCTTGCCGATGCCCGAGGGTCCGTAAAAGACCATATTGGGGATTTCTCCCGATTCAATGATGCGCCGGAGCGCCCTGCCGGGGGCCAGCAGATGGCGCTGGCCGACCACGTCGTCGATATGCTGCGGACGCAGACGGTCCGCGAGCGGTGCAGCCAAAGGAATTCCTCCTTCCCACAGAGTGCAAAAGAGGCGCGCGTCCTCCCTTATGAGGGGACCTCCGGCGCCTCTTCTCATTTTATTGGGTTCTGATTTATTCGTAGAGCGGATACTTGGCGCACAGCTCGTTCACGCCGGCGCGGATTTTGTCCGCATTCGCCTCAAAATCGGTGATGGCGAGGCTGATGTACTCAGCAATGCGGTCCATATCCTCTTCCTTGAGGCCGCGGGTGGTGACGGCCGCCGTGCCGATGCGGATACCGCTGGTCACGAAGGGACTTCTCGGCTCGCCGGGCACGGTGTTTTTGTTGACGGTGATGTACACCTCGTCCAGACGGCGCTCCAGCTCCTTGCCGGTGATCTCGGTATCCTTGAGGTCGAGGAGGATGAGGTGATTGTCGGTCCCGCCGGAGACCAGCTTATGACCGCGGGAAAGGAGGCCTTTGGCCAGCGCGGCGCAGTTGCTGACCACCTGCTGTCCATAGGCCTTGAATTCCGGCTTTAACGCTTCGCCCAGGCAGACGGCCTTGGCGGCGATGATATGCATCAGCGGGCCGCCCTGCGTGCCGGGGAAGATGGCCTTGTCAATCTGCTGAGCGTATTCTTTTTTGCAGAGGATCATACCACCGCGGGGACCGCGCAGGGTCTTGTGGGTGGTGGTGGTGACGATCTGCGCCCATTCCACCGGGTTGGGATGCACGCCGGCGGCGACCAGTCCGGCGATGTGGGCCATGTCGACCATCAGAACAGCGCCGCAGGCGTCGGCGATTTCGCGGAAGCGCTTGAAGTCGATGATGCGGGGATAGGCGCTCGCGCCGCAGACGATGATCTTCGGCTTTTCCTGCATGGCCATCTCGTACACCTTATCGTAATCGATCCGGTGGGTGACCTCATCCACGCCGTAGGAGACGAAGCGGTAGTACTTGCCCGAGAGGTTGACCGGCGAGCCGTGGGTAAGATGGCCGCCCTCGGAGAGGTTCATGCCCATCACGGTATCCCCCGGCTGGAGCAGGGCGAAATAGACGGCCATATTGGCCTGCGCGCCCGAATGGGGTTGAACGTTGGCGTGCTCCGCGCCGAACAGCTCGCAGGCGCGCTTGCGGGCGATCTCCTCCACAACGTCGACGCACTGGCAGCCGCCGTAGTAGCGCTTGCCGGGGTAGCCCTCGGCGTATTTGTTGGTCAGGACGCTGCCCATTGCCGCGAGCACGGCGGGGGAAACGATGTTTTCCGAAGCGATGAGCTCCAGATTGCGGCGCTGGCGGGCAAGCTCGCTTTGCATGGCCTCTCCGACCTCATTGTCGCAGCCGGAGACAAAGCCGATGCTGTCACACAGATCTTGATACATTCAGGTACTTCCTTTCAAACACATATTCTCGTCAGGGCGCACCGCCGGGTGATGAGCCCGACAGCCTGGCGGTCCCGGAAATCGGTTCCATCCTCCGCCAAAATAGTAGAAATTTATTATACCTCTTTTCGCAGGGGAAGGCAAGCGGTGTAGGAGTACAATAGATGTTGGACAGGTAAATAAAAAGGATGAAGGATAAGGCCCCATAGGTTATAG
>CABSLJ010000134.1 GCA_902478455.1 uncultured Oscillospiraceae bacterium
CCTTGACGCCGAACTTCTCATGGACAACCTTCACCAGGGGAGCCAGGCAGTTGGTGGTGCAGGAGGCGTTGGAAACGACCTTCATGTCCTTGGTGTACTTGTCGAGGTTGACGCCGCACACAAAGGTGGGGGTTTCCTTATCCTTGGCGGGAGCGGAAATGACGACCTTCTTGGCGCCGCCCTTGATATGAGCGGAAGCCTTCTCAGTGGAGCAGAAAACGCCGGTGGACTCTACAACATAGTCAGCGCCGCACTCGCCCCACGGAATTTCAGCGGGATCCATCTTGGCATAGAACTTGATCTCCTTGCCCTTGACGATGATCGCGTCGTCGGTGTAGGAGATGTCGCCCTTATACTGGCCGTGAACGGTGTCATAGCGCAGCATATAAGCGCAGTAATCGGGGGTCATGAAGGGATCGTTGATGCCGACGAACTCGATGTTCGGATTGTCCAGACCGGCGCGGAAGACCAAGCGGCCGATACGGCCAAAACCATTGATGCCTACTTTGATAGCCATAAAGATTTATACCTCCTGATAATTAATCTACCAAATATTTTAAGCCATTTTCCGGCGTTTTACAAGAGTTTGATAGGGATTTAACGAATTATTTTTCGGAATTCAGAGCAATGAATAGATTGACCTTCCAACTTTTCTCTTTCTTGTATCATTCCAACCAACCGCCGGAGCTATGCATCCTCTTTCCCGTTTTTTTCCTCTCCGGCGCCGTGGAACCGCATGTGCTCCTCAAATTGTTTCGCCGGCAGGGTCAGGTAGTCGGCCGGGTCGCGGCGTTCCCCGCCGGAAGAGGGAACGTCCGGCGTCTGCGGGCCTACGGCGTCCTGCTGCGCCGACACTCCCAGCACGAGCGCCGGGCCGTTCTCTTTCCTGCCGGAAGCGACAGCCGGGCCGCCCTTTTCCTCCACCCGAGCCGGCAAAAGCAACAGCCAGCAAAGGATCAAAGCCGCCAGAGCGAAATCGGCGAGATAGGGCGCCGCCGACCAGAGGGTTAAGCCCTGGTAACAGGCCGAAAAAGCCAGGGCGGGCGCCGAGGTCAGCAGCGCGAAGAGCGCACCGACGAGCCCCGAGCAGTAGGTTTTTTCAAACAAGTGCCTGCCGTCGATGGAGGCGAGCATCTTGCTGTGGTTGTGGAAAAACAGGAGCAGGAAAACGTCTGTGAATATGTCGAACAGGCTGATGTCGTAATTGACCACCGTGGTGTAGTGAATAAAGGTGACAATGAGACGCGCCGCAATCCAGACGGTGGGCAGCAGGGCGAGAATCTGATAAAAGGCAAAGGGGTTTTCCCCGCTGTATTCCCCCCAGGCGAGCAACAGGAAGGCGACCGCCGCTCCCAGGCCCAGCACGCCGACGAGCGCCGTCTCCCACTTTGCCGCTTCTCCTTCGGGCGCAAAGCGGTAGATGGAATCGCACAGCGTGAGAAGGGCCGCCGCCAGATAGATCCCCGCAGCGATGCGGTTTCCGCCGGGCAGATACACAAAATCGGAATGTTTTCCCAGCGCGCTCAATACAATTAAAAGGAGGACAAACACCACGAGGAAAAGGATCAGCAGCGTAAAGATGTATTCTTTGTCGACGGCAAAACCGGTCTCAGGATCCACCAGATACAACAGCTGGTAGGTGCGCAGCGGCACCGCGATCATCAGTGCGACCGCGAACGCCAGCCACATGGTCTTTAACTTCATGGCGCAAACCCCTTTCCCCGCCGTGAACGGCGGGAATCCCCCAAAAATACGGCGCGCGGCTCCCCTTGGGGAGGCCGTGCACCGGGAATCATTCTTCAGCGCTGGTCAATGGGAACGTATTTTTTCCCGGAAACCACCGAACGATACGCCGGACGGATGATCCGTCCGCCGGTGGTGATTTCCTCAATGCGGTGGGCGCACCAGCCCGCAATGCGCGAGACCGCAAACAGCGGCGTAAACAGGTCGCTCGGGATGCCGAGCATGCGGTACACCATGCCGGAATAGAAGTCGACGTTGGCAGAGATGATCTTGGTATCTCCCTTGACCTTGGCAAACACCTTGGGAGCCAGCTTTTCCACCAGCTCATAGAGCTTAAATTCCTCAAGCATGCCCGTCTTGCCCGCCAGCTCAAGCGCGTTTTGCTTGAGCACGACGGCGCGCGGATCGCTTAAGGTGTAAACGGCGTGTCCCTGACCGTAGATCAGCCCGGAGCCGTCCCCGGCCTCCTTTTTGACGATTTTGGTCAGGTAGTTTTCCACCTCGTCCTCGTCGTCCCAGCGCCGGACATTTGACTTGATCTCCTCCATCATCTGCATGACGCGGTGATTCGCGCCGCCGTGGCGGGGACCCTTGAGCGAACCGATGGCCGCGGCGATGGCCGAGTAGGTGTCCGTCCCGGAAGAGGAGAGCACCCGCGCAGCAAAGGTGGAATTGTTGCCGCCGCCGTGCTCGGCATGGAGAATCAGGCACAAATCCAGAAGCTTCGCTTCTTCGTCGGTAAACCGGCGGTCGGGGCGAATGGCGTTCAGGATCGACTGCGCCGTCGAATGGGTCGGATCGAGCGGATGGAAGAACATGCTTTCATGGTCGAAGTGGCGGCGCTTGACCTGATAGGCGTAAGTCATGATGGTGGGCATGCGGGCAATCAGCTGGACCGACTGCCGCATGATATTTTCCAGGGAATTGCTGTCCGGGTCGGGATCGTAAGAATACAGGGCGAGCACCGAGCGCGCCAGCTTGTTCATCACGTCCTTGGAGGGCGCTTTGATGATCATATCCTCGGCGAAATACTCGGGCAACTCGCGGTATTCATTGAGCAGGGCGGTAAAGCCCTCGAGCTGCTTTCTGGTTGGCTGGGTGCCGAAGAGGAGCAGCCAGGCCACCTCCTCGTAGCCGAAACGGTTTTCCGAACGGCAGCCCTCGACGATATCAAAGATATTGATGCCGCGGTAGGTCAGCTTTCCCTCGTCGGGAATGCGGTCGCCGTCGGCAATCATATAGCCGTGCACGTTGCAAATCAGGGTAAGTCCCGCCATGACGCCCGTTCCGTCGGGATTGCGCAGTCCGCGCTTGACGCCGTAAGTCTCAAACTTCTTGGGATCGATCACGTTGTTTTTGCGGAATTCATCGCAGAGATGAGAAAATTTGGCGTTGGTCACGCCTGCGGCATTCGGCGTTAAATCGGTCATAAGCGCGCCCCTTTCCTGCTGGGAAAACGGCGGCCGGATTCCCAGTTGCATGCTCAAAATTTGTAAAATATCGAATAGATTTATTGTAAGGCATTCGCCGTTCAAAGTCAATATTGGCGATCGGCAGACCACTCGGTTCTGCAATATTCTATAATTTATTCTGCAAATCAAGGTATTTGAATGTCGATTTCAGGCGTTTTAAAGCATATATTTGAAGGATTTTTAATTTTAACTTGTAAAAATCACAAGCTATCCAAAGAGAAAGGTTGTGTATTCCGTGAAGCGCTATCTCATTTTATGCCTGTGTCTGTTTCTTTTGATGTTTTTGATCCCCTTCTTTTCCATGGGGGCCAAGCCGCAGGATGGCGTCTCCCCTTCTTCCCTCTCCGATTCCCAGCCCTCCTCCCCATCGGCAGAAAGCGCCGCCGATTCCCAGGCGCCGGTCTCCTCCGGAGAAACTCCCGTCCTCACCGTCTATGACGAATTCAAAATTCTGGATAAAAAGACGGGAGAAATCCTTGTGGTGCCCGACCAGGAATTTGTCTACGGCGCGGTGGTGACCGAGATGCTCCCCTCCTTTGAAACGGAAGCGCTCAAGGCGCAGGCCGTGGCGGCCTACACCCATTTCTGCAAGCTGCGCGCCGAAGAGCGGGCCGAGCCGAGCGATGATCTCAAGGGGGCCGACTTCGCCGCTGATGTTTCAGGCTGGGAATACTACGTCTCCAAAAGCCAGATGCAGGACCGCTGGGGGGATCAGTTCGACGCCTACTATCAAAAAGTCCAGGAGGCAGTGGACGCCGTCTACGGCGAAGTGCTGGAATACGACGGAGAGCTGATTGTCTCCGCCTACCACGCCATCTCTGGCGGCAACACCGAAGCGGCAGAGGACATTTTCGGCGGCGCGCTTGACTATCTGGTTCCCGTGCCCAGTCCGGGCGACCTGCTCGCCCCCAACTACCAGACCACCGCCGAATTTTCCGCCGAGGAATTCGAGGCCATCGCCAAGGAACGATGGCCGGACATCACCCTGGAGGGCGAGCCCGCCACATGGGTCGGCGAGGCCGAAAAGACCGATTCCGGCACCGTGCTCTCCATTCAAATCGGCTCCAAAGCGGCGGAGGGGCAGGATGTGCGCGCAGCCTTCTCCCTGCGCTCGGCTGATTTCGATCTGCTGTATACCCAAAACCAGTTTGTCTTCACGGTGCGGGGCTACGGACACGGCGTCGGCATGAGTCAGTACGGCGCGGAATACATGGCAGAACAGGGCTCCGACTACAAGCAGATTCTCAGCTGGTACTACCCGGGAACCTCCCTAATCCAGACCAGATAGCACCGCCTGATGTCTGCGTGCGGCGCGCCCGACCGCACGCGGGAAGCCTCTTCCCCTTAACGTAAGAGGAGGGGAAGAGACTTCAAAGCACGGCAGGGACTGACACCCGCAGCCGCCCGCATTTAGCGGACCGTCCCGGGAACCGGTCCCTGTTTTTGCTTGTTCCCGGCGCACCGCGCCCTCTTCTCTGTAGGCCGCGCCCGTTTCAACCTTCCGGAGCTCTTTCCAAAGCGGCTGACGCGCTCCACAGACGCGCCGCATTTTCCGCGGCAACCGCCAGATTCTCTTCGCCCTTCGCGAGCGTCTCCTCCAGCGGACCCAGCGAAGGCACAATACCGAGCAGGGCGGTGATCCCCTCCTTGTAAAACGCATCCGGGTCTCCCGCTATCCGCCCGGCAAACACGACGGCCGGCTTACCATATTTCCGCGCAAGACGCGCGACCTCCACGGGAGCTTTCCCATTCAGGCTCTGGGCGTCGACCGATCCCTCCCCCGTGATGACGCAGTCGCACGCCTGAATGCGCTCTTCCAGTCCTGCTGCGCGCATCAGATATTCCGAGCCGCTCTCAAAACGCGCGTCTCCCAAGGTAAAAAGGGCAAAGCCGATTCCCCCTGCCGCGCCCGCCCCCGCCAAGCCGGAAAGGGACTTTCCCGCCGCCCGCTCCACCGCGGAAGCGTAGGCGCGCATTCCCTCCTCCAGCAGGGGGAGCGCATCCCCGGAGGCTCCCTTCTGCGGTCCGAACACATAGGTCGCGCCCGTAGGTCCGAGCAGAGGATTGCGCACATCGCACAGCACGGTTAGACGGACGTTCTCCAATTTCCGGCGCGCGGGGTCAAGATACACCGACGCCACCTCCCGCAGCGCAGCGCCGCCCCGGCCGACTGACCGGCCCCGCCGGTCGGCAATATCGGCTCCAAGCGCCTGCAGCATACCGAGGCCTCCGTCGTTGGTCCCGGTTCCGCCGAGCGCCAAAAGCAGTTCCCGGCAGCCGAGCGAAAGGGCCGCCTCGATCATCTGCCCCACACCATAGGAGCTGGCGGTCATCGGGTCGCGTGCATCCCGGTCCATCAGGGCAAGACCGCAGGCCATCGCCACCTCTACCAGCGCCGTCCCGCTTTCCGGGAACCAGAGCAGCCAGGCGTCCTGCGGTTTTCCCAGCGGTCCGCACACACGGCAGGCAATCCGTTTCCCGCCCCGGGCGGCCAAAAGACATTCGGCCGTTCCCTCGCCGCCGTCCGCCATGGGGATCAGGTCGCATTCTGCTCCCGGCAGCCCCTTGCGCAGCCCACGAGCGATCGCTTCCGCGGCGCGCAATGCGCTCATGCTTTCCTTGAAGGAATCGGGTGCGATGACAAAACGCATGCTTTTCTCCTCCGTTTCAAAATTTGTGATCGGCAGAGGCGTCTCTCTGCATAAAACCTTTGTCTGCGAGACATGTTATACAAGGCTAAGGCTGCCGATTCTGCGGAGAATCTTCTGATCCCGCCGCCGTCCTTCGTTTATCTTATTATATAATCCCTTACCCGAGCAGGCAAGTACGCCACAGCACAGCCGCCGGATAGAAAGGGAGCGGGAAACGGTTAGAAACACAGCGTTTGGCCCTGGGCGTGTGGCAGCCTTTCGACCTGTTCAGAATTGCTTCCGCTGCACCGGAACAGTCTCCAAAAAAACAAAATATTTTCTCCACTGTAAATGTCGCATTTTCTATTGACAGGCTACCATATTTTGTGCTAATATCAATGTTGCAACTGGTTCGGAGGGGTGTCCGAGCGGTTTAAGGAGCTGGTCTTGAAAACCAGTGACCCCGACAGGGGCCAAGGGTTCGAATCCCTTCCCCTCCGCCACCCATCTCTCCCAAAAGTTCATACCATTTTTATCTTCACATGGAGAAGTACTCAAGTGGTGAAGAGGCTCCCCTGCTAAGGGAGTAGGCCGGGCAACTGGCGCAAGGGTTCAAATCCCTTCTTCTCCGCCAAATAAGCACCGCAATTTTGATACAATCGGTATCAGGATTGCGGTGCTTTCTTTTTGCCTGAATGGGCTTATTTCAAGGGCTTTCCGACTTTTGAGATGTCTGCTGCTCCCCGGTAGAACGATAGCCCACTGCCATCCAGTGCTCAAAGGCACCGGATGGCAGTGGGCTATCGTTTGTTTTTAGGGCTACCGTTTAATTTGTGGGCTATCGTTTATTCTTAAACGCCAAGCCGATGACGGATATCGTTGAGCCATTCGCCCTTGTATTTGAAGTATTTTGGTCCGGCAATGGAGTACTGCTTGCCGGTCAGAAGTTTTGCAAGGGCGGTCAGCGACATAGTCTCCCCATTATATTCAAC
>CABSLJ010000135.1 GCA_902478455.1 uncultured Oscillospiraceae bacterium
ACGAGATCTAGTACGGTCTCGTGGGCTCGGAGATGTGTATAAGAGACAGGGCAAATGCAATAGGATTTACAAAATAATCGGTAATTCGGCAAATAACGACAAATAGGAAAGCAAGTTATCTGTAAAACAGAATCCTTTTGGATAACTATTTTTAGAAAAAGAACAAAAATATACATTGTCAAGTAGGTAATTCCGTATTATCATTAATTGTGTGAAATTACTTCACGATCAGCTTGAAAAATACGGAGGTTAGTAGAAATGAAAAGCAATCAGATCGGCGAATTCTCACTGGACGATCCAACGTGCAGGACGGTGCGGTATTACCTCATCGGGAACCGTACAAGCAAATTCCGTATCAAAGCGGTAGACGGACCGGATTCCTGCACCACGGACGCGGTCTTTGCCAGCCGTTTCAAAGCCATGCGCTTTGCGCGGAAGATGATCGAGGGAAGGGTGCTGCCCTACACGCTGGAAGAAGCGCTGCACGACTACCTCTATGAGGAAACCTTTCCAAAATAATCGTTCCGTCCGGCAGCGGCGGTTGTGTGCATTCCCCGGATAACGCGGCGCGGCAGGCGGCAGGCCTGCTGCATTTTGTGGGATGCCCCCGCTTCTTTTACCCATTCGCGCATGAGGGTCTGGTCCGACAACGTATATCGCTGCCGGACCAGACCTTTTTTGCGTGATCATCCATCGTCTGCAGCAAGCGGATACCGTAAAAGCATGTTTTCCGGACGGGTTTTCCTGTGCGCATTTCCCCTAAAAAAAGCCTTCCTTTGTGCGCACAGCCGCCAAACTTTGGTGCGGCGCGGTTTTTTCCATTTGCGGGAAAAAATCAAGACATGATAAAATAAATGTAGGGGGAATCAAGACAACCTGCCTTCAACAGACCATTCACTTCCAGCTCAAGGAGGATTTGACGCACGGTTACGCCGTTGAGGCCGTCCAGGCGGAATATGCTCCCTACAAGCAGCAGTTTGAATGCAAACACATCGAACGCAAAATGGTGGAGGAGAATACGCGGCCGGACGGTTCCATTCTAAACAGTACAAAGCGCATAACGGCGGGGACTATCTGGACTGAACCGCGATGGGAGAGGGGGAAAGGCGTTTTCTCCCGGGTTTCGCTCACTTCAAACCGGGCCGCTTTCACCGGAGCAGCCTGCATTTTGAACCGTTTGAAACAGAGAAAGGAGGTATTCGGATGTTTCAAAAGGGGGATTGTATTGTATACGGCTCCACCGGCGTTTGCCGGATAAAGGCGGTCGGCCCGCTCGGAAACATGCGGGGCGCCGACCGGCAGAGGCTCTATTATACTCTGGATCCGCTCTACGAGCAGGGGGTAATCTACGCCCCGGTGGACTGCGACGTCTTTATGCGGCCCATTCTGTCGCGCCGTGCGGTCGACGAGCTGATTTCCAAGATTCCGGATATCCGGGAGGACCGCGCCTTTAACAGCTGTGATCAGCGGATGCTCTCCGACTATTACCGCGCCTTTTTCAGGACGCACAACTGCGAGGACCTTGTGCAGCTGATCAAAACGGTCTACGCCAAGAACAAACACTCTCAGGAAACCGGCAAAAAGGTGGGACAGACCGACCAGCGATATAAAAAGCACGCTGAAGAGCTGCTTTACGGGGAATTCGCCGTGGCGCTGGGCATTCCGGTGGAAACCGTCGTCGACTATATCTCCGACCGGCTCTCACATCCGGAACAGACATAAGAGAAGGGAAGCGCACGCTTGCAACGCTTCCCTTTTTTGCGCTGTAAAACATGCGGACAGGGGCCCCGGCCGCCCGGTTATCCCGCAGCGGCAATAAAATTCTTTGTCCCGCCTTTTTTCATGTTCATCCGCGCTGTATTATGGTATAATCAATTCAAAGCCCGTCCCATTCCAATGGGTCTTATACATTGCGCCGGAAAGGCGGCGCCCCGTTTGGGGACAACCCCGCCAAAGAATAGACTGGGAGGTACTTCTTATGGAATTTGACCGTCTTTACCAACGTTGGCTTACACATGCCGTCGAGGACCCCGATCTGCAAGAGGAGCTGCGGTCGATCGAGGGCAAGGAGGCTGAAATCAAAGACCGTTTCTACCGCGAGCTGGAGTTCGGCACCGGCGGCATGCGCGGCGTCATCGGCGCAGGCGCCAACCGCCTGAATATTTACACCATCCGCCGGGCGACCCAGGGTCTTGCCGACTTCCTGCTTCGCACGGAACAAACCCCCTCGTGCGCCATCGCGCATGACAGCCGCATCAAATCCGACCTCTTCGCGCGGGAGGCCGCGGCCGTGCTCGCCGCCAACGGCGTGCTCGTCCACCTCTATCCCACACTGATGCCCACGCCCGCCCTCTCCTTCGCGGTGCGCCATCTGCATTGCTCGGCGGGCATCTGCGTGACCGCAAGTCACAATCCGGCCAAATACAACGGCTACAAGGTCTACGGAAGCGACGGCTGCCAAACCACTCTCGAGGTAGCTGATCAGATTCTGAGCGCCATCAATGAGGTCGACGTTTTCGACGGCGTGAAGACCATGCCCTTTGACGAGGCCGTAGCCCAGGGGAAAATCCGCTACATCGGCGAGGAAACCGTCAACGCCTTCCTCGACTGCGTCCAGGCGGAAAGCCTTTCTCCCGCCGAGGGAGACCTCAGGGTGGTCTACACGCCCCTGAACGGCTCCGGGCTGATGTGCGTCACCCGCATTCTCGACCGCATCGGCATCAAGGACGTGACCGTCGTGCCCGAACAGGAGCAGCCTGACGGCAACTTTCCCACCTGCCCCTTCCCCAATCCCGAAATCCGCGAGGCGCTGCAGAAGGGGCTCGACCTGTGCGAGAAGGTGCAGCCCGACCTGCTTCTCGCCACCGACCCCGACTGCGACCGCGTCGGCATCGCCGTCCGCCAGCAGGGCGACTATCAGCTCCTCACCGGCAACGAGGTGGGCGTGCTGCTGCTCGACTACGTCGCCAGGACCCGCCGGAAGAAGGGAATCATGCCCGAACGTCCGGTCGCCGTCAGCACCATCGTCAGCACCGACATGATCGATCCCATCGCCAGGGAGTACGGGGTGGAACTCATCCGTGTGCTCACCGGCTTTAAATTCATCGGCGAGCAGATCGGCTTTCTGGAGGCGCGCGGCGAGCAGAACCGCTATATCTTCGGCTTTGAGGAGAGCTACGGCTACTTAAGCGGCGCCTACGTGCGCGACAAGGACGCCGTCAACGCCAGCATGCTCATCTGCGAGATGGCGCTTGATTACAAAAAGCAGGGCAAGACCCTGGTCGACGCGTTAGAGGACCTCTACAGCAAGTACGGCTACTACCGCAACGACTTGATGAACTTTGCCTTTGAAGGGGCGGACGGCATGGAAAAGATGGGAAGCATCATGCGCCGTCTGCGCGAAAATCCGCCCAAAACCCTCGCGGGCGTCGCCGTCTGCGGCTTCTCCGATTACCTCACCTCCCGCAGCGTGCAGGGAGAGGCTGAAATCGAAATCTTCCTGCCCAAATCCAATGTGCTCGAGTACCGGCTGGAAAACGGCTGTAAGGTCATCATCCGTCCGTCGGGTACCGAGCCCAAGATCAAGGTGTATCTCTCCGCCAAGGCCGGCGACCGGGAGGACTCGCTCGCCCTGACCGAAAATCTCAAATCGGCCGCCAGGGAGCTCATAGAGGGCTGAGTCGGCCGGTCGTAAAAGCCCGGCCGCCGGTGCGCTCTCTTCTTTGATTGCAAACTGTATATTATTCCCCTATCAATACATATCGGAGGCTTTTGATGGTTCCTTTCAAGCTGCTTCCCGCCTTTAAGGATTATATCTGGGGCGGAACCAAACTCAGAACCGAATTCGGCAAGCGCAGCGAGCTTGCCCGCCTGGCCGAAAGCTGGGAGCTCTCCTGCCACAAAGACGGCTGCTCGGTTGTGGCGGACGGCCCTCTGCGCGGCCTCTCCCTGCCGGAGGCGCTCGAGCGCCTGGGACCTGCGGCGCTCGGAACGCATTGCGCCCGGTTTGCGCAATTCCCCATCCTGATCAAGCTGATCGACGCGCAGGACAACCTCTCGGTTCAGGTACATCCGGACAATGAATACGCCCTGCGCGCGGAAGGGGAATACGGCAAAACCGAAATGTGGGTCATTCTGGAGGCCGAACCCGGCAGCACGCTGCTCTACGGCTTCTCCCATCCCATCTCCAGGGAGGAATTCGCCGCGCGCATCCGGGACAACACCCTGCTGGATGTGCTCAATCAGGTGCCCGTCAGGAAGGGGGACGTCCTCTTTATCGACGCCGGTACCCTTCACGCCATCGGCAAGGGGATCGTCATTGCGGAGATTCAGCAGAATTCCAATACCACCTACCGGATTTACGACTACGGCCGCCTCGGGGCGGACGGCAAACCCCGTCCGCTTCACATTGAGAAGGCGCTCGACGTCACCCGCCGGGAGCCGCCCGCCAGGGGACTGACCCCGCAGGGGGAGCCCCGCAGGGAGTCCGGCTGCGTGCGCACGCTGCTCGCCGCCTGCGATTATTTCACCGTTCACAGCCTTTCTGTGGAAAAGGAGGCCGGCTTCTGCTCCGACGAGACCAGCTTTCACTCCCTGCTGTGCACCGCAGGGGAGGGCGTCCTCCGCTGGGAAGGCGGAATACTCGCCTTCGGCAAGGGGGAAAGTCTCTTTGTTCCCGCTTCCTTGGGGAAATATACCGTGGAAGGCCGCTGCGAACTGCTGCACACCGTGGTATAGTAAAAACGCCCGCCGGTTTTCCCGGCGCCGGACAAAAGAGCACAGCAAAAGACGCCCCGGAGGCATTCGGGGCGTCTTTCTACGCTTGGATGGAAAGCTCACCGGACCATCCGCGCTCTTATGTGCTTTTTCCTCCTCCTTTTTTTGCACGCCGGCATCCCTTACGGCATCCCGGACGGGCCGCCGTATCCGCCTCTTTGCAGCAGATGCAGCAGAAAGCATCCCGCCAGACGGTCAAACCGCCTCCTCCGCTGGTCCCGCGTCAGGCGGGGACCTTTCCTGGGCCGCGCTCCCTTGAAACGGGGCATCTCCACTCCTCCTGTCCGGCGGTCTTCTCCCTCCGGGTTCACGCCCGTGAGGATGACGCCGCCGCTGTACGCGCCTTTGTTTAAGCCGACCGGCTTTCGGTGGCCCGGCAACTCCTCCCGCCGCAATTTTCCAGGCCAGCAGTTTTCACCTCGTGGCCGACAAGATAATCCAGAGAGCAGCCGAACAGCGCCGCAAGCCGTTCGACCTCCGCCAGATCAAACTCCCGCTTTCCTCTGAGCTTGCACCTGACGGTGTGAGATGAGAGACCGAGGCTTTTTGCCAGTTGTTTGACGGTGATGTGGCGCCGTTGCATTTCTGTGATCAGATTCGGAAATAACAAATGTGCTCCCCCTCTCCATTTCACTCGCAATTGTGAGTTCTTCCTCTTCCATTATACTCGCTTTAGTGATCTTGTCAAGGGATATATTGACTTTTTTGCTCACAAATGTTAATATTGTTGCGGGGGCGAAAAACATGAGTTTTAGCGAGACACTCAAGTTTCTGTTACAGGATAAGAATTTGCGGCAGGCCGACCTGTGCCGTTTGACCGGCATCCAAACCTCGCTGATGTCCGACTATCTGGGCGGAAAAAAGAGCCCCACCCTGGGAAACGCCATTCTGATCGCCGACGCGCTGGGGATCTCCCTGGACGCTCTCGTCGGCAAGGAGCCGTGTCCGCTCCCGGAAAACGCGGCGGAAAGCCCCATCCTGCCCGAACTGGAAGAGGCCGTCAAACGCCTGTCTGAAGAGGAGCAGCGCTATCTTCTGGACGTCATAAGGGCCATGAAACTGCACCTGTGCCCCGCAAAATAATTCCCTTTGCCCGCAGACCCCAAGCCGTTTTCGGTTTGGGGCTTTTTGCTGGAAGAGGAGAGAGGGGGCGGGCATTTTCCTGTGGCGCTGGTTAAGACGTGGCTTCTTCCCTGCCGAGGTCCCCAGCCGCATGGAAAGATAGATCAAATGCTTCTGAAACAAGCCAGCCGCCGCAAAAGATTCAAAATCATCCGCAGGCCTGTCACTTTTATTTTCTGATCTTCGTCTAATCGGGTAAAGGAGGGAAATGATGTGCTTTTCCTTTTGCAGCCGGCGCAAATGGAGCCACCCGACATCGACCGCCTGATCGACGCCTACGCCAAACCCCTCTTACGCCTGTGCTACCTCTACCTGCGGGATTATCACCATGCGGAGGAGGCCGTTCAGGACACGCTTTACCGCGCCTACGTCAAATACGGCAGTTTTAACGGCCAATGCAGCGAGGCCACCTGGATCACCCGGATTGCCATCAACGCCTGCAAGGACATCGCCCGCAAATGGAAGCGAGGGGAGACGAGTCTTTCTGAGGACCGGTTTCTCAACTGCGCCTCCCCGGAACAGTCGACCGCCCTCTACCGGGAAGAAACCTCCTTCGACCTTCTGGCCGCCGTCTATGCCCTGCCGGACGCCTACCGCATCCCCGTTCTGCTGTGCTATTACGAGGACCTGCCGGTCAAGGAGGCGGCCCGTCTGCTGCGCCTGACGCCCAACACGCTCAGTGTGCGGCTCAAACGCGCCCGCGCGCTGCTGCGCAAGCAGCTGGAGGAGGCGGACGCCCGCCCTTAAGACCGGCCGATTTTCCGCCGACGCAAACCGAAGACGCCGCGCAGCCCGCGGTCTTGCTTTGCTGCGGCCCCGGTACAATTTTGAGAAAGGATGGTTTTTATGCCCCGGATTGAAGATTTAAAGCAGATATCCGAACGCCATCTGGAAC
>CABSLJ010000136.1 GCA_902478455.1 uncultured Oscillospiraceae bacterium
CGAGATCTAGTACGGTCTCGTGGGCTCGGAGATGTGTATAAGAGACAGATTTATTCCTTTGTGCTTTCTCTCTTTGAATATAACATGATGACCATCAAGGAGCCGAAGTTCATCGGCTTTGACAACTTCACCACATTGTTCAATACCCCGGTCTTCGGCACCATCATGAAAAACACCGCGGTTTATACCCTCTTTACCGTGCCGCTGTCCATGATGTGCGGGCTGGGAATCGCGCTGCTCATCAACAACAAGCTCATCGTTCACAAGAATTTTTACAAGGCGTGCTATTACATCCCCTATGTTTCCTCCATGGTGGCGGTGGCCATCGTCTTTTCCCTGCTGTTCAATGCCTCGACCAACGGCATCATCAACCAGATTCTCATCAGTCTTGGGCTAAAGCCGGTGGGCTGGCTGTCGGACGCCAGATGGGCGATGCCCATTGTCATCCTTCTGAGCGTGTGGAAGGACCTGGGCTATGTGATGGTCATTTACACCGGCGGGATTCTGGCCATCTCTCAGGATATCTACGAGGCGGCCTCGCTCGACCCCATCAGTCCGTGGAAGAAGCTGACCAAGATCACCCTGCCGCTGCTGCGGCCCACCACTCTCTTTCTGCTGGTGACTCAGACCATCAACAGCTTTCAGGTCTTCACGCCGGTGCAGGTCATGACCAACGGCGGCCCGGGGTACAGCACCACCACCATAGTCACCTACCTCTATCAGAAGGGCTTTGACGAATACAAGATGGGTATGGCGAGCGCCATTGCCGTGGTTATGTTTGTCATTCTGCTGATTCTGAGCATCATTCAGAACAAAGTCGGCAGCAGGCAGTAGGAGGACGGAAGGTATGAAAAAAATTGACGCCGCATATTTGCTCAAGAAAATCCTGCTGCATTTTTGCCTGCTGCTCGGCGCTTTCGTGATGCTGACGCCGCTTCTGTGGATGCTGGCCACGGCGCTGTCGCCCAACAACTTCATCGCCCAGCGTTCGCTGATTCCCCATGACGTCACCTTTGAAAATTTTGTGCAGGCGTGGAATTTCCCCAAGCAGTACAATCCCAAGGTGACCATGGGAACCTTCTTCTGGAACAGCCTTCTGACCACGGCGGTGATCACGGTTGTGGGCATCATCGTCGATTCCATGGCGGCCTATGTGCTCGCCTTCAAACGCTTTCCCGGCCGTAACCTCTTCTTTTACCTGGCGCTGACCACGCTGATGGTGCCCGTCTACGTCACGCTGGTGCCGGAATATCTGATCATCGTCAAGCTGGAATGGATCAACACCTATCAGGCGCTGATCGTCCCCTTCCTGGCCTCCGGCATGGGAATTTGCCTGTTCCGTTCGCATTTTCTGGGGCTTTCCATGGAGCTGGAGGAATGCGCAAAGCTCGACGGCGCCTCCAACTTCCGCATTTATGCCTCCATCATCATGCCCATTTCCAAGCCGATCATCGCCACAATGGCCATCCTCAAATCCATGTGGGCCTGGAACCAGTACATCTGGCCGCTGGTGGTGGTCAACCGGATTGAGATGCAAACCCTCCAGCTGGGCCTCAATCTTTTCAAGGGACTCAACGTGACCCAGTGGGGGTATCTGTGCGCGGGCATGACGATTGCCATCTTCCCCCTGATTCTCGTTTTCCTGATCATGCAGCGCCAGTTTATCGGCGGCCTGACCGCCGGAGCGGTCAAGGGATAACAATTCAGAGGAGAATCCAAAGAAAGGCATGGGACCCTTATGAAACTATTTGCGGGCTATGACAGCGGCGGCAGCAAGACCGTCTGCGTGCTGGCGGACGAGCGGGGACGGCTGCTTGGAACCGGACGGGGAGGTCCCTCCAATTATCTCTACTGCGGCAAGGAGCGGGCAAAGGAGTCGGTGAAAACCTCCACCCGGGAGGCCTTTGAAAAGGCCGGCCTGCCGTTGACGCCGATGGAAGCCGCCTATGTCGGCTCGGCCGCTATCCGCATGAAAAACGGGGCCGCGCACATACCCTTTTTCCGCACCTGCATCGAGGCCGGAACCGTCCTGTGTGAAAGCGACATTCTTCCCATCTGGTACGGCGCGCTGCGCGAGCGCCCGGCCGTGATTTCCATCGCGGGAACAGGGGCGATCACCTACGTCTGCCGGCCGGAACGCTTTACCCGGGTGAGCGGCTGGGGGCCGCTGCTCGGGGACGAGGGATCGGGCTACGACCTCGGCCGCCGGGCGCTGCAGACGGCTTGCCGGATTTTTGACGGCCGGGAAGCCCCGGACGACGTCTTTGCCCGGGAAATCTTTTCCTTCATGGGAGCGGAGGACCCGCATGATCTGCTGCTTTTGCTCAATCGGGGGGATATCCGCAGCAAAACGGCCACGGCCGCCCGGCCGGTCTTCCGCCTGTATGAAGCGGGCAACGCGACCGCCGGACGGCTGCTGGAGCAGGCGGCGGAGGAAATCGCCCTTGCCATATCGGCCGCCTTGAAAGCGGAAGCGGGCGGAGAACCCCTCCCCGTGATCCTCTCGGGCAGCCTGCTGCGACCGGAAGAGGCGCTGTTTTCTCTGGTGGAGAAAAAGGCGCGGGCGTTGGGATGCCCGGTTTCCGACTTCCTTTTCCCGCAGGTGCATCCTGCCGCGGCGGCGGCCGCGCTCTCGCTGTGCGGCGGGGGCTGCGCTGGTGCAGCGGAAACTCTCTTACAGAACGCAAAGGGGGCGCTGCTATGAAGGCGGGCTTTGCGCGGAGAAACATCACCCCGGCCGTCTCCATGCGCATGGCGGGCTTCGACAGGCGGACCTCCCCTTCCACGGGCTGTCTGGACCCCCTGGGCGTCTCCGCTTTGGCGTTGAAGGATGCGTCAGGGAAGCCCTTTGTGTTTTTTTCCTATGATCTGTTGGGCGTGGACAGCGCCCTGTGCGCCGCCGTCCGCAAGGCCTGCCGCGAAGCGCTGGGGCTTGCGGAGGAGCGAATCTGGGTCGGCGCCACCCACACCCACAGCGCTCCCTCCTGCATCTTTGCCGACAGGGAGAATTATGACGCCGACTATGCCGGACTGCTGGTCCGGCAGGGCGCCGCGGCAGCGGAGGAGGCGCTGAGGGACTGCCGGGAGGCGGTTCCCTTCTTCGCCCGCACCCTGGTAAAGGGCCTCGCCTCCCGGCGCAACCGGGGCAGGAGCGGCGCAGACTACCCCATGCCGCTGCTTCTGATGCGCTTTGCCAGAGAGGACGGAGAGCTCGTTCTGTGCCGGTTTTCCTGCCATCCCACCGTCCTGGACGAGACCAACACCCTCTTTTCCCGTGATCTGCCCGGGGCTGCGCTGACGGTAGCCGGTGCGGGGGAGCACATTCTCTTTCTAAACGGCGCCTGCGCCGATCTCTCCACCCGTTTTACCCGGACCGCATCCGACGAACGGGAGCTCGCCCGCCTGGGAGGGCTTTTGGGGGAGGAAATCCGGTCGGCCGGGCTACGCGCCGCGCCGGAGCTGGGCGCACGCATTGCACCTGCCGAACGCCGGCTGTGGCTCGACCGCAGCGCGGGTCCGAGTGCGGAGGAACGCGCCGGGCTGCTGCACGTCCTGCGGGAAAAGGCTGCGAGCTGCGGTGATACGCAGGTCAAAAGGGAATATGACTCCCGCATCGCCGTGCTGGAGCGGGTGCAAAATACCGCCGACGCGGGCAGGGAGGTCCTTCTTTCCGCGGTGGACCTGGGGCCGGCGGTGCTCTTCTCCCTACCGTTTGAGGTGGACAGCGCCGACGGCGCTTTTCTTGAGGAGACCCTCGGCGGGCTTGCAGGCAAGCCGGTTTACGCCGTCTGCTACACCGGCGGCTACGACGGATACCTGCCCAGCGGCGCGCCCCTCAGCGAGGAGAGCAGCTATGAAGACATCGCTTCCCGCTACGGCGCGGAAGCGCGCGAACTGATTTTGGAGTGTGCAAAGCAATGTGTCCTGCAAGCAACGGCGCGGTAGCGCTGGACGAATTTCTCGCGCGATTGGAAACCTATGTAAATCTAGACACCCCCAGCGGCGACAAGCCGGCGCTGGACCTCTTTTCCCACCGGTTAAAGGGGGAGTTTGAGGATGCGGGCTGCCGCGTGACCGTCCATGAGCGGACGGGCGGCAATCTGCTTGAGTGCCGGGTAGGCGACGGGTACAGACAGATTCTGCTGCTGGGGCATATGGATACCGTTTTCCCCCGGGGAACGGCGGCGACAAGGCCCTTTTCACGGGTTGGAGACGAGCTCTTCGGCCCGGGCGTGCTCGATATGAAGAGCGGCGTCCTGATGATTCTGGAAATCCTCCGCTACTATGCGGATAAGCTTCCCGCGGAATGGTCGCTGTGCGCCCTGCTCAACTGCGATGAAGAGATCGGCTCCAGGCAGAGCAGGGAGCTCATCATCGGCCAGGCGCAGGAATCGGCCGCCTGCCTGTGCATGGAGCCCTCCAAGCCGGGCTACTGCACCGTGGCCCGCAAGGGAATGATGACCTTCCAGCTGAAGGTAAAGGGCGTGGCGGCGCACTCAGGGGTCAACTACCTGACGGGCCACAGCGCCATACAGGCCATCGCCCGCATCATTGAGCGGCTGTACGCCCTCCGGGACGATGAGGCCGGCGTTTCGGTCAACGTCGGAGGACTTTCCGGCGGAGCCGGAAGGGGCAACGTGGTGGCCGAGTCGGCCGAGCTGCTCGGGGAGGCGCGCTTCTACCGCCCGGAGGACGGCGAACGGCTGGCGCAGGCGCTGGAGGGCATCTGCGCGGACACGGGCGACCCCGAGGTCACAACCGAGCTTGCCATCCTTTCCAGGCGGCCGCCCATGCAGCAGACCGGCGCCTCTCGCGCCCTTTACGGGCTCGCCCGCAGGGCGGCCGAGCGCAACGGACTGTCCCTCGGCGCGCGCACCCACGGAGGGGGGAGCGACGGCTCCCTCGCCGCGTCGACCGGCATCCCGGTGATCGACGGCATGGGGGCCGAGGGGGAGTTTTCCCACACGGAACAGGAATACGTCCGGGCGGACACGCTACTCAACAGAATCCAAACCTGCATCGATCTGATCGGGATGCTGCTCGAGGATCAAGAAAGGGGGAGTGCATCACATGAATAAGGAGTATTTGCAAAATATCCGAAGGCTGCTCGACCGGCTGGAGGAAACACAGGAGGAGGTCATTTGCAGGGTGGCCGATGTGTGCGCCGAGGCGATCTACAAGGGAGGCCTGCTCTACTTTTTCGGAACGGGACACTCCCACATGATCTGTGAAGAACCGTTCTACCGGGCCGGGGGACTGGCGAGCATCTACCCCATTCTGGAATCCGGTCTGATGCTGCATGAGGGCGCGAGCAAGAGCAGCAGCTACGAGCGGATTGAGGGCCTGGGCAACGTGGTGGTGGATCAAAGCGGCGTGGGGCCGAGGGACGTGCTTTTCCTGATTTCCAATTCGGGGCGCAACTGCGCCGCTATAGACGCCGCGCTCGAGGGAAAAAGGAAGGGAGCCGCCACGGTGGCCATCACCTCCCTCAAGCACGCCTCTCAGGTCAGTTCCCGCCACTCCAACGGCCGCAAGCTGCACGAGGTGTGCGACTATGTGCTCGACAACGGCGGCGCGGTGGGGGACGCTTCAGTTCAGCTGGACGGTCTGGAGCAAAAGATCGGTCCGACCTCTTCGGTCCTGGACATCACCCTCGTCAATCTCATCATGGTCAATACGGTGGAAAAGCTTCTGGAAAAGGGGATGGTTCCTCCCATTTTCACCAGCGCCAACACCGACAACGGCGACAACGCCAATAAATCCATCCTGGAGGAATACAAATCCAGGGTCTGGATGCTCTAAAAGTTCCAATCAGGTCTATCAGGCAATTCCCAGCAGGAGATTCGGTTTGTCCCTGCCGGCGAGAAGCCGGCGGGAAAATATAAAAACAGGAGGTAATCTGGTCCATGAAAGTGAAAAAGTTGTGTACCCTTCTCCTTGCCCTGCTGATGGTATTCAGCATGCTGACCGTGGCTTCGGCCGCGCCGGAAGATGAGACGGCGACCATAAAGGTGGCTGTTTTCTCCATGGCCGCGGAAGATGAAAGCCTGTTAAAAAGCGCCGTCAACACCTGGTTTGCGGAAAACGACGTGATTGTGGAGGGCAAAAAGGCCTCCGTCAGTTTTGAAAACGTCACCAAGGCGCAGATTGTGGCAGGCGAACTGGAAAATTATGACCTGCTGCTCATCGGCGCGGGCGGCGGTGGAGCCGTGGGGACTGCCCTTGGCGCGGACGGCGGCGCGGCGGTGGAGGAATACGTCGCTGCGGGCGGCGGCTATGTGGGCTTCGCAGGCGGTTCTTACGCCGCCGGCGTTGGCTACAGCGACGCCACCAAAAATCTCGAACTGATCAATCTCTTGGCGGATCAGGATCCCTGGAGCCATGGTCAGGGACAGCTTCTGGTGCAGGCCAAGGTCAGCAACATCATTTCCAATGGAATGCGCTTGGACCGCAAGTATATCGCGTATGGCATCAATCCCGCCGTGCTCACGCCCGGAGAGAGCGACGACCCCAACATGGGCGAGGTTGTGAACGTGGTTTCGTATATCAGCAACCCGACCAACAATGTTCCAGTGGGGACCGATCTCTCCGACGTGATCGATATGACTGGAACCCCGGCTGTGGCCTGCGCTTCCTACGGCGAGGGCCGCGTGACCATCAGCGGCATTCAGCCCCATCTGGCGAAGCAGCCGGTGGAGATGAATTTCCTGCTCGGTCAGATGGTGCTTTACGCAGCCGGTTATGACGAGGCGGAGGTCACCCCTGTTTCCGCCCCGCAGGAGC
>CABSLJ010000137.1 GCA_902478455.1 uncultured Oscillospiraceae bacterium
CCCGATCTGAACGACCTGGGCGTGATCGGCCAGCGGGTCCCTCAAGTGGATCTGGAGAAGTGCCGCGGGTGCAAAGTCTGTCAGGTGGAAAACGTCTGCCCCATTCAGGCGGCGAAGCTTCAGGACGGCAAAGTGGTGATTGACGAAGCCGCCTGCAACCACTGCGGCCGATGCGTTGGGAAATGTCCCTTCCATGCGGTGGAATCCGACCGGAACGGCTACCGGATTTACATCGGCGGCCGCTGGGGCAAAAAGGTGGCCCAAGGCAGATACTTGGAAAAGGTGTTCACCGACAAGGACGAGGTGCTCAGCGTGATTGAAAAGGCCATTCTCCTGTTCCGGGAGCAGGGCGTCACCGGCGAACGGTTTGCGGATACGGTGGCCAGACTGGGCTTTGAGAATGTCCAGCAACAGCTGCTTTCCGATCAGCTTCTGGAAAGAAAGCGGGAAAATCTTGCTGCGCAGAAACATATGAAGGGCGGAGCGACTTGCTGAAAAAATGGACCGCGTTCCTGCTCGTCTTGGTTTTGGCGGCCTCTCTGGCCGCCTGCCAAAGCGGGCGGGATACGCACGAAACTACGACAGATAAAAATGCTTTCCCGGCGGATGATTCGGACAGCGCATCCCCCACGGAGGCGTACTACTCCTTTCAGGACGCCAACGGCGTTCAAATCACCTTAGCGGAAAAGCCCGAAAGAGTGGCCGTGCTGTTCTCTTCCTTTGCCGATGTGTGGCAGACCGCCGGCGGACGGGTAGACATCACGGTAGGCGAAAGCGTGGAACGGGGCTTTGCCTCCCGGGAGACGCTTCTGGTGGACGACGGCGCGGGGAAAACCATCAATCGGGAGTTGCTGCTCTCCTATGCGCCGGATTTTGTCATCTGCTCGGCCGACCTGGAGGAACAGGTGAAAACGGCGGAATTCCTGCAGCAACACGGAATTCCGGCGGCCGTATTCCATGTGGAAGAGTTTCAGGATTACTTGGACATGCTGAAAATCTGCACCGACATCACCGGGAACCGGGAAGCGTACGAAACCTACGGAATCGGGGTACAGGAGGAGATACAGGCCGTGCTTGCGTCGGCGCCGAAGGCGGAGGGAGCCGATCAAAAACGCATTCTGTTTATCCGGGCAGGGTCCAAATACAGCGCCACCAAGGCAAAAACCGCGGAGAATAATTTCGTGTGCGTCATGCTCAAAGAGCTGGGCACCTATAACATTGCGGAAAATGCGCCAGTGCTGTTGGACGGTCTGAGCCAGGAGGAAATCATGTTGGAAAACCCGGATTATATTTTTATTTCCACCATGGGCAAGGAGGAGGCCGCAAAAGCCTATATGGACAGCGTCCTCCAGGAAGAGGTCTGGCAGCATCTGGACGCCGTCCGGGAGGGGCGCTACGCTTACCTTCCCAAAGACCTGTTTCAGTTCAAGCCCAACAAGTGCTGGGGCGAGGCGTATCAATACCTGGCAGATCTGTTATATCCAAAGGAGAGTTGACGCGTAATGAAAAAAGGGGCGCAGCAGCACCGTTATTTTTGCCGGACCAAAGCCGGCTGGCCAACCCTTTGCTTTCTGCTTTTGTGCGCTCTTGTGCTGTCGCTGCGGTTTGGAAGCTCTGATATGGATTGGCCGTCCTTTTGGGGTGGACTGTTCCGCCGGGAGGGCTTTGAGGCCCAGTCCCTGATTCTGTATTCCCTGCGTCTTCCGCGCTTGCTGCAGGGAGTGCTGGCGGGAATCGGCCTATCTGTCTCCGGCGTGCTGCTCCAGAGCGTCACCGGCAACGATCTCGCCAGCCCCAACATCATTGGCGTCAACGCCGGCGCAGGCTTTGTGGTCATTCTCATTCTAAGCTATTTTCCCGGCGCGGTGACCGGCCTGCCTCTGGCGGCCTTTTGCGGGGCTTTTCTGACGACGCTGCTCATTATGGCCATCGCCGGCCGGGTGGATTCCTCCAAATCCACCGTGATTCTGGCGGGCATCGCCGTACAGGCGCTGCTGAGCGCGGGCATTTCCTTTTTCTCTCTGCTGGACACCGACGTTCTTGTCTCCTACAATTACTTTTCCGTGGGAGGTCTTTCCAACTCGGACATCGACCTGCTGTGGCTGCCCGGCGCAATTATTCTGCTGGGACTGGCGGTATCCCTGGCCTTTTCCGGCAGGATTCAGCTTTTGTGCCTGGGGGACGGCATGGCCCTTTCCCTGGGGGTCCGGGTCAAGCGGGTGCGGATGCTGTGCCTGGTGTGCGCCAGCGCCACCGCCGCGGCGGTGGTCAGCTTCGCAGGGCTGCTGGGATTTGTGGGGCTGATCGTCCCCCATATTTCCCGCAAGCTGGCGGGCGCCCGGATGGCTCCCCTGCTTGCGGTGTCCGCCGTGACGGGCAGCATTCTGGTGCTGACGGCGGACCTGCTGGGCAGGGTGGCCTTCGCCCCCTCCGAGGTGCCGGTTGGCATTGTGATGTCTCTGATCGGCGCGCCCTTTTTCTTCATTCTGCTGCTGCGAAGGAGGTCGGCGCGGTCATGCTGAGCTTTCATCAGGTGTGCGCCTCCTACGGCAACCAGCCGGTGCTGGAGCGCATTGATTTCTCCTTAACGCCGCACAGGCTGACCGCCGTGGTGGGCAGAAACGGCAGCGGAAAATCCACGCTGGTTGCCTGCGTCAACCAGGAGCTGCCCTATACCGGGGAAATCTCCTTTTCCGACCGCAATCTGGCGGTGATGACGCCGCGGGAACGGGCGCAGCTGATTTCCATTCTGCCCCAGACCCTTCCCTCTCCCGCGGTCACCGTGGAGGAGCTGGCGTCCTTTGGAAGGTATCCCTATCTCGATTTCGGAAAGCGGATGTCCCCGAAGGACCGGCAGACGGTAGACGAGGCGCTGGAGGCGATTGGGATTGCCTCCCTGCGGCACAAGCTGGTCACGGAGCTTTCGGGAGGCGAACGGCAAAAGGCCTATCTGGCCATGGTACTCGCGCAGAATACCAGGGTCATGATTCTGGACGAGCCCACCACCTATATGGATATGGCCTATGAATCCGCTTTTTTCAGGCTGCTGGACACGCTGAAACGCAAAAGGAAGATCACCTTTCTGGTGATTATGCATAATCTCTCCCAGGCGGTGCGGTATGCCGACCGCATCGTGGTGCTCGACGGACGCCGCGTCCTCTATCAGGGGGATACGCAGGCCTGCGTGGAGGATAAAGTGCTGGAAACGGTGTTTCATGTCCGGCAGCATCAGGCGGTGGAAAACGGCGAAAGATTTATTTTTTTCACATAATCCGGTGTTTTCAGCGCATGGAATACATCCGGAAGCTTGGAAGGTGGCTATATGGAAAACATGGACGCCCTTTTTTTCTTTGATGGGAACCCGGGCGCGCTGTCTCTTTATGAGGCGTTTGAGGAGAAGGTTCTGCGCGCCGTAGGCCCGGTTCACATCAAAACAGGCAAAACACAGATCACCTTTTCCAACCGGCATATCTTCTCCTGCGTCTCCATGATGCGGCTGCGAAAGAAAAAGGAGCTTCCCCCGGCGTACATCGTCGTCACCTTCGGCCTGGAAAGACGGGAGACGTCGCCCCGCGTTGCCGCGGCGGCGGAGCCGTATCCCAACCGCTGGACGCATCATGTGCTGATTGAGCGGCCGGAAGAGCTCGACGAGGAGCTTATGGGCTGGGTAAAGGAGGCTTACGATTTTTCGGCCGCCAAATGAGCCTCCCTTCTGATTTCATTACGCTTCCATTCTCCTGTTTTTTCGGTTCGGATGTTCCGGCAGTCGCATGCGCTTCTCGAAATACACCGGCAAAAAGAGCTTCCATCCCTTCCCCTTTGGGCGTCTGGGATTGGAAGCTCTTTCTTTTTGCACCTGACATGATAGCTCCGTTGTACGCCGATTTCAGAAAAAAACCGACATACAATAATTGTTTCGGTCCAATTCAGTGCAACCGCGCTTTTTTTACTCAAAACAGTACGAGTCACGTAAAAAATGCAAAAGCATCCGGTAAAAACGGCTGTGCGGGTCATACTAAGCCAAGGATTTGTCTTTGCAGAATTCCTGCAAGGATTTACCGCTATCTTTTTTCCGAAAAGTATGTTAACATAATTTCGTTACAAAATTGTAACCTTTTAAATTTTGTATGGGAGGTAGAGATTGTGAAACGATCTTTAATGCTTGTAATGACGGCAGTCGCCCTGCTGGCGATTGTTTTCATCCCCTTTGATATTGTGACCAATTCTCCGAGCCGGCTCTCGGAACCGGCGGAGGAAAGCCGGATACGGCAGGAAAGCGAGACTTCCCCAGCCTCTTCTCAAACCGAAGCGCCGAGTGAACCGGAAACGGAGTCGGGAACGGAGAGTCAGGCAGAAAGCGCCGCGCCCGCGGAACAGGAAAGCTCCTCTTCCAGCATGCAAACGCAGTCAGGCGCCGTGCAAAGCAGCCGGCCGCAGCAGCAGAAGCCGGCCGGGTCTTCCTCCTCTTCCCCCGCCTCCTCTTCCCGTCCTTCCACTTCCTCGCCGTCTTCTTCCTCCTCGTCCCGGCCCGCGCAGTCTCAGCCGTCCAGCTCGGCCCCCTCCTCTTCGCGGCCGAATATCTCCATCAAGCCGGAATGGTCCTGGCCGCAATCGTCCAAGCCGTCGTCCGGCGCGTCATCGGAAAAAACCGAATCGGGAACGACCAATCCCTCTTATGTTCAGCAGGTGGTCACCCTCGTCAACGAGGAGCGCGCCAAGGAGGGGTTGCAGCCGCTTCGCATCAACCAGTCGGCCGCTGCCGCCGCGCAGGTGCGCGCCAAGGAGATTGTGAGTTCCTTCTCCCACACCCGGCCGAATGGAAGCAGCTTCAGCACCGCGCTCGATGAGCAGGGAACCAGCTACCGGCGTTCGGGCGAGAACATCGCCTGGGGGCAGAAATCGCCTCAACAGGTGGTTCAGGGCTGGATGAACAGTCCCGGACACCGCGCCAATATTATGAACGCCTCTTTCACCGAAATCGGCGTTGGTTTTTATCGCAGCGCGGCGGGCACCAACTACTGGACGCAGCTGTTCATCGGCTAACCCTGCCGGCGGCGCGCTCGTCATCGCTCTGAAAAGAGGGAAGGCGCCGGAGAAATCCATAGGAAGTCCATTCAAAACGTTGGAAAATATATCCGAAGAAAAATGGGATTACGCCGCCGAAAGGGCTTGTTGTCTGTGAAAAGCAGGCGGCAAGCCCTTCCGTTTTACCTTGATGCTGCAATCGTCATATGCATCCAACTCGTTTGAAGCATCCACGGATTCATGACGCAACGCCAAGTCCACAGAAACGGCCGCCTTTTATCCCGATTTTTCTCTTTTTTGTTTTGGATTGCCCCCTTTTCATCCACTGGGATTGGTTTTATAATAGGCTTGCCAACAACGCTGGCGCAAAATCACAGAACAGGGGGTCGCGCGGTGAGTCTTCCCGCGCGCTGCGAATATGACGAAAGACCTGACCACCGGCTCTCCCTTCAAGTGCATCGTCGGCTTTGCCACGCCGATGTTCCTTGGCATGCTCTTCCAGCAGTTCTACAATATGGTGGACACCATGATCGTGGGGCAGTTCCTCGGCCTGAACCCGCTTGCGGGCGTGGGCTCCACCTCCTCCCTTTATTTTCTGGTGATCGGCTTCTGCAACGGCGTCTGCAGCGGCTTTGCCATTCCGGTTGCTCAGGCGTTCGGAGCGAAGGACCACAAATCGCTGCGCAGACTGGTCGCCAACGGCGCGCTGCTTTCGGTGCTCTTCGCCGCCGTCATCACCTGTCTGACGGTTGTGTTCTGCCGGCCGATGTTAAGCCTGATGAATACGCCGGGCAACGCCTATGAATACGCCTATCTCTACATTGTGATCATCTTTGCGGGAATCCCCTGCACCTTCCTCTACAACATGACCGCCTCGGTCATCCGCGCGCTCGGGGACAGCCGCACGCCGGTCATTTTTCTCATCGTTTCCTCGGTGTTGAATATCGTCCTCGATTTGGTATTTATTCTTCCCTGTCAGATGAATGTGGCCGGCGCCGCGCTCGCCACCGTCATCTCCCAGGGAGTGTCCGGCCTGGTCTGCCTGATCTATGCGAAAAAAAAGTTCCCCATCCTCAGACTGGAAAAGGGAGAGGGCCGTCCGGATAAATTCTCCATCGTCTGGCTGTGCAGAATCGGCCTGCCGATGGGCCTGCAGTATTCCATCACCGCCATCGGCACCATCGTGGTCCAAGCCGCCGTCAACGCCTTTGGAGAGGTCGCCGTGGCCGGGGTGGCGGCGGCGCAGAAGATTTCCGGTCTGCTGACCTGTCCGCTGGAGGCGCTTGGGGCCACTATGGCCACCTACACCGGCCAGAACATGGGCGCCGGACGGCTGGACCGGGTCAGCCGCGGACTCTTTCTCTCCACGCTCAGCGGCATTGTGGTATCGGCCGTCACGCTGGTGGTTGTGCTGCTATTCGGCAACCAGCTTTCTCTGCTGTTCATCAGCTCCGCCGAAGCCGAGGCCCTGGACTACTCCTTCCACTTCCTCCTCATCTCCGCAGCAACTTATGCTCTGCTGACTCTGGTGTTGACCGTCCGCTATACCATCCAGGGGATGGGCTATTCCACCTTTGCCATGATCGCTGGCTTTCTGGAGATGGCCGCGCGCTGCTTTGTCGGTCTGGTGCTCCCCCTCTGGCTCGGCTTTACGGGCGTCTGCTTCTCCAACCCGGCCGCCTGGATTGC
>CABSLJ010000138.1 GCA_902478455.1 uncultured Oscillospiraceae bacterium
TATTAACTGTTTGTTAAATATCAATCAATCTTGTTTCTGCCATTATCATAGCACTTTTATTTCTCTTTTTCAAGCAGAAGAATCGACAAGGAAGAACTTGTTTAAAAAAGAAATTTGTGAAATGATTAACAGTTTTTTTCACTGCATTTATAACTGCTCTGTAAAAAGCCGAACGGTCTGGCGCTTTGATCAACAATCCGTTATAATAACATTACAGGCCCAAGAAGGCTTGGAACCGTGACTTCTTCAAAACCGAGCAAGAAAAGGATGCATCCTTGCCATGAGGCCAATCCGGCGGCAAATCGAGGGACGGAAGAGCAGGAGGAAAAGAATGGAATACAGACTGATAAAACAGCTGGTAAAGGAAGAAAGGCTTAGAAAAAGCTTTAGCGACCTGGCCGCTCGGATATTCGGCCTTTCGTTTGAAGATTGGTATGCAAGAGGTTACTGGTCAAAGAAATATATCCCCTACGCCATAGTAGAGGGTGAGAGGGTGGTCGCCAACGCTTCGGTCAATGTGATGGATTTTATTTGGCAGGGAACGGACAGAAAATACATTCAAATCGGAACCGTTATGACCGACCCCGCCTGCCGCGGTCGGGGCCTTGCCAGACGGCTGATCGAGGAAATATTGTCCGACTGGCGAAAGCAGGCGGATGCCGTTTACCTGTTTGCCAATTCCAGCGTGCTGGATTTCTACCCCCGTTTCGGCTTTGAAAGGGCGACGGAATATCAGTACAGCCTGCCGGCGGTTGCGCCCCGTCCGGGGGACTTCCGCAGGCTGGATATGGAGCAGCCGGGAGACAGAGCGCTGCTGAGACGCTGCTATGAGGCGTCCAATCCCTTTTCCCGGCTGTCTGTAAAGAATAACTACGGGCTGCTGATGTTCTACTGCTCCGGTTTTATGAAAGACTGCGTTTACTATTCGGAAAAGAGAGGGGCCGCCGTGGTGGCCGAGCAGCAGGGGGATGCTCTGCGGTGCCTGGATGTTTTCGGCGGCGCCGGTGCAGCGCTGCCGGACATACTCAACGAGCTGGCCGGAGAGAAAACCCGGAGGATTGTTCTGGGATTTTCTCCGCAGGAGACCGAGGGCTGCGCCTGTGAGGGCATCGGGAATGAGGAGGATACTCTCTTCCTTTACGGCCAAAAGGAGAATCTTTTTCGGGAAAACAGGCTGATGTTCCCCCTGCTGTCACACGCCTGACGCTGGGGAGAAAACCGCAAAGGGGTCTGCCGCACAGCGTATCGCGCTGCGCGGCAGACCCCTTTGCATGTCGCCGAATGGGCAAGAAAAATCCCCCGGTTGAACCGGGGGATGGTAAATCCTGTTTGGTTTGAGTGCTTATCTCTGGACGCGGCCCGAGCCGTCGCCGCCGGCGAGGGCGGCCACCTCGGCGACCGAAACCTGGTTGAAGTCGCCTTCGATGGAGTGTTTTAAGCAGCTCGCCGCAACGGCGAATTCAAGCGCCGCGGCCGAGGTGTAGTCGTTCAAGAGGGCATAGATCAGGCCGCCGCCGAAGCTGTCGCCTCCGCCGACGCGGTCGACGATGTGCACGTCATAGCTCTTGCTGAAGCAGTAGTCGCTGCCGTCATAGAGCATGGCGGCCCACTTGTTGTCGTTGGCGGAGATGGAGGTGCGCAGGGTGATGGCCACCTTCTGGAAGCCGAAACGGTCGGCCAGCTTCTTGGCGACCGCCTTGTAGCCGTCGTGATTGAGCTTGCCGCCGGTGATGTCGGTGTCGTCCGCCTTGATACCGAAGACCTTTTCGGCGTCCTCCTCGTTGGCGATGCAGACGTCGACGTATTCCATCAGGCCGCCCATGACCTGGCCGGCCTTCTCGCTGGTCCAGAGGTTCTTGCGGAAATTGAGGTCGCAGCTGACGGTCAGCCCCTTCGCCTTGGCGGCCTTGCAGGCCTCCAGGCAGATGGCGGCCACGTTGTCGCCCAGAGCGGGGGTGATGCCGGTGAAGTGGAACCACTCGGCGCCCTCAAAAATGCATTCCCAGCAGAAATCCTCCTTCTGCGCGGTGGCGATGGCCGAGTTCGCGCGGTCGTAGATGACCTTGGAGGGACGCTGTGACGCGCCCTTTTCCAGAAAGTAGATGCCCACGCGGTCGCCGCCGCGGACGATCTTGCTGGTGTCCACGCCGTAGCGGCGCAGGGCGTTGACCGCGGCTTGGCCGATGTCGTGCCTTGGCAGCTTGGTCACAAAGGCGGCGTCCACGCCGTAGTTGGCGAGTGAGACGGCCACATTGGCCTCGCCGCCGCCGTAGGTGGCGCCCATGGTATCCGCCTGAATAAAGCGGTAATAGCCCTCAGGGGCCAGTCTGAGCATAATTTCACCAAAGGTGATAACCTTTGCCATGTACAATCACTCCTTACTTTTTCTGTACCAGATGAACGGCAAAGCCGCCGATTTCGTCCTTTAAGTAGATGGCGGTCAGGTTGCCCTTCGCATCGCGTTTGGCGCTCTCCTCGTTGAAGGCGACGCCCTTCATGGAGAGGTAATTGACCGCGCGGTCGATGTAGTTGGTGGCGACGGCGATATGACCGTTTTTGCCGAGGTAGGGGCTCTTCATGGCCTCGACGGCGGTTCCGGCGAAGACAGAACTGTTCCCGGTCTTTTTCTGCATACCGAACAGGGAAGAGAAGGCGCCGGCGATGTTCTCCGCCTCGTCTGCGGAAGAGGCGTTGATGCCGATGTGGGCCAGCTCAAAGCCCAGCATCTGCTCGACCGCTTCGCGCGCGAGGGCGGTGATTTTCTCAAAATCGCCCGCCTTGATGAGATCCTCCTTGACCATCCAGCTGCCGCCGCAGGCCAGAATCTTGGAGAAGGAGAGATAGTCGTTCAGGTTCTTGGCATTGATGCCGCCGGTGGGCATGAACTTGATGTTGCCGTAGGGGGCGCTCATGGCCTTGATCATCGCAATGCCGCCCGCCGCCTCGGCGGGGAAGAACTTGACCACGTCGAGGCCCAGCTCAATGGCCTGTTCGACGTCGCTCGGGTTGGCGCAGCCGGGCGTCACGGGGATGCCCTTGTCCACGCAATATTTGACCACTTTGGGATTGAGTCCCGGGCTGACAATGAACTTCGCCCCGGCGGCTACGGCCCTGTCCACCTGCTCGGTGGTGAGCACCGTGCCGGCTCCGACGAGCATCTCCGGCAGAGCGTCGGCAATCGCCTTGATGGCGACGTCGGCTCCGGCCGCCCGGAAGGTGATCTCAGCGCAGGGCAAACCGCCGTCGCACAGCGCCTTGGCCAGCGGGACGGCCTTGTCCGTGTCCTCAATCTTGATAACGGGCACGATGCCGATGGCAGAGATCTTTTTTAGTACGTCATGCATGCAAACACCTCCAAATGTTTTGCAGGGAAAATGAATAGGAAATGCGCAACCTTACTCAGTTTACATTATACTTGAACCTTCCCTGAATGCAAGAGGGGAAGGGGGAAAGACGCGCTTTTTCTGCAAATTTTCTGTGCTGCCGTGAAGAAACCACCGGTCTGTCCGCCTTTCTCGCTTCGCTTCCTTCGGGGCATAAAAAGGTCGCCGCCGGCTGCATGGAATGCACGGCGGCGGCTGAGTTCCGTTGTTTGCGGCCTCCTGTGCCGTCAGCTCAAGGAGTCTCGCCCCGGGACCGGGGACTCTGTGGTCTATTTTTTTATGTCCTCTTCGCCGAAGGGGTCTCCGCACTCTGGGCAGAACTTGGGCGGATGCGCCGGGTCTTCGGGCTCCCAGCCGCACTTGTCGCACCTGTAAAGTAGCGCGCCGGCCGGCTTGGGAGAACCGCATTCCGAACAAAACTTGCCCTTGTTGAGGGTTCCGCAGCCGGGGCAGGTCCAGCCGGCGGCCGGCTTCGACTTGCCGCACTCAACACAGAATTTTCCGGTGTTCTCATGACCGCAGGCGCAGGTCCAGACCGGCTTGTCTTCGGACGCCTGCGGGGAGGCCTGCTGGTTGGCGGCCTGTTGCTGCTGACCCATCTGGAAGAGTTCGTTTATGCCGGCGCTGCCCCCGGCCTGCTGGGCGAAGCCCATGCCGAGGAAGCCGGTCATCGCGCCCGCCTCGTTGCCGGCGGCGGTTTCCATCGCGCGGGCGCGGGCGGTGACGGTGCGGGCGGCGGCCATGTTGATGTCGGTGTGCACGCGTGTCTCCTGGAACTCGGCGATCTTGGCGGCGCTTTCGGCGTCCGGCTTGACCGAGGCGATGGCTAAGGAGACGACCGAAAGACCGCGCAGCTTGGCCCAGTCGTCGGTCAGCTCGCTGTTGAGCTCGTCGCAGATATCCTGGGTGAAAAGGGGGAGCTGATCATAGGGGATGCGCTTTAAGGCGACGCGGCCGAGCGCCGGCTGAATGGCCGACTGCAGCTCGGTTTTGAGCTGGCTGTCGATTCTGTCGCGCGTGAAGCTGCCGTCGATGTTGCCGCAGACGTTGGCGTAGAAAAGCAGCGGGTCGGTGATCTTATAGGAATATTCGCCGTAGGCGCTCAGCTTCATGGAGAAGTTGAATTCGCTGTCCCGGAAGGGAACGTCGCCCACGCCCCACTTGTTGCCCATGAGCTCCTTGGTGTTGACGTAGTAAACCCGCTGGGTGGAAAGCTCCTGCCCGCCGGCCGTGAAGCGCTTGCCGACCTGCTTGAAGCTTTCGGCCAGGCCCTTGAAGCCGCCGCTGAGCATGGAGGGCTGAGTGCCCGTCTGGTAGAGATACTGCCCGGGTTCGGCGGAGAAATCGACGATCCTTCCGTTTTCGACAATCATCATAAACTGACCGTCGGCGATGTCCACGCGGGAGCCGTCGGAAATGACGTTATCGCTTCCCTTGGTGTTGGAGCTGCGGTTGGATACGAACTTGTACCCCTTGGCGGCGAGCACGTTCATCGGCATCGCGTCGCATTTGATGTAGTCCACCCACTGGTCGGCCAGCACGCCGCCGATGGCTCCGCCAATCGCTTTGATGAGTCCCATGTTACTCTCTCCTTTTTTTGAATACGGATGATCATGCGTCAGCGCAGGAACACGCCGCCGCCGTCAAGCTGTGTGTTGGCCTTGATGCTGTCGAGATTGGAGAGCACCCAGTCGTGCTCGCCGGTGGTGATGATGAAGTCGCAGTATTCGCACTTTCCGGCGCTCGTAATCTGAATGGGCGCGCCGCAGTGCGGGCAGGAGGTGGTGCTCTTGTTGCTGGTGGCGGGGTTGGTCAGCACGCCGGTCTTGCGCATGTAGGTCAGCAGGTACTGCATGTGATATTCTCTGTTTGGATCGCCCTTGATGACCTGACGGGTCTTTTCATCGATGATGTAATCCCCCATGCGCGCGGCCAGATAGACGGTGAGATATTCGTATTCGGCGTCGCGCACATATTTGTAAAGATAGGACTGATTGACGTTGATGCGCTCCATCACATTGATGCGGCCGAGGTTGATGTACTCCTGAAGCTGCTGCTCGTGCTGGCGGAAAAGCTCCTCCTTTTCAAAGGGACGGATTCTGGACCAGTCGCGGGCCGTCCAAGCCTGCTGAAGGGTGACGAAGACCTCTTTGGACCAGCCGATGAAGCGGTCCGGGCTGAAGAGAGGGTCGGTTTGGGTGATGGCGCGGGTGATTTCTTCGGTATTGTCCCGCACCGGGGCCGGTGCGGCGGGCATGGGGGTACCCGTGCGGCTGGGGGCCGCGGTTCTTCCTGTGTGCCCGGTCTTCGATTTGATCACAAAGAAAATCACAAGCACGACCAAAGCGACGCCGATCCAGAGGATATCGTTTCCGCTGATGCTGCCGCTGCCGCCTCCGCCGCCGTAATAGTGGGTTCCCCCACCGCCTCCGCCGCCGAAATCGTCGTCATAACCGCCGATGAATCCGCCCCCTCCACCGTCATCGTCGTAATCGTTGTGATTGCCGACGTCCAGCGGAACGGCGGGAGGAGCGCCGTCTCCCCCTGCCGCATAGCTGAGCAGCGGCAGGAAAGAGAAGAGAAAAAGCAGTGTTAAAAGTAAGCTAACGATCTTTTTCATGGCGATCCTCCTTTCGAGACTTACGCTTGAAGGTCATGAAAATGGCCATTATATATGACAAAACGGCTAATAGACCGATAGGTATGTAAGCCAAATGAAACACAAACCCCTTTTCCAATACCGACACAAGCACTGATAGGCTCCAAAGAATTCCCAATACAAGCCAAAAGATCGGCGAACGATTCAATTTGAGCATTTCAAACATCTCCTAAATGAAAGACGATAATCTGTCAGCCTTTGAGATGCAGTGGTTGCCGGGAAATGCCGAAAACCCCTCCGGATGCCGTGCCTGGTCCGGAGAAGGGGACACGGCGGTCTCAGGCGACGCGGGAAAAACACCGGATGCAGATCGCGGTAAGACTGCTTCTATTATAATCGCTCGGACCTCTGAATTCCAGCCCTTTTGAGATTTTTAAGCGCTGCCCGGAGGAGAATTTTTACTGTTTCTCCACGGCGGGCGCTGCGCCGGGAGACACTGCATGAGAGGGGGCCGCGCCCTTACCAAAACAAACAGGGAGGATGCCGGATGCATCCTCCCTGTTTGCGGGCAGGACTTATTTGTTTTTGGGCAGACCCTGTCTTTCCACCGGACTCCCGTAACGAGAGCCGGCGCCGTTTGGCGCGCCGCATCAGCGGCGGCCGGAAGACAGGGCGACCACTTTTTCCTGTTCAAGCCGGGGAAAGGGGAGCCGGA
>CABSLJ010000139.1 GCA_902478455.1 uncultured Oscillospiraceae bacterium
GATGCGCGTCGGACGAGATTTTTATCCGCCTGTCCGGACAGGCCCGAATCGACTGTTAGGAGTATTGCGCCTATGAAGAAGTTTGAAATTCTGCCCGATTCCTTCCGGATCGACGGCAAGAAAGAGCCTTTTCTCTGCGGGGAAATCCATTATTTCCGCATGCCGCGCGCCCATTGGGAGGCGGCGCTCGACCGTCTGGTGGAAAGCGGCTGCAACGCCGTGGCCTATTACGTTCCCTGGTTTGTCCATGAATACGAAGAGGGTAAATTCGATTTCACCGGAAAGGTGCACCCCGACAACGACCTCCACGCCTGGATTCGCCTGACGCAGGAAAAGGGGCTGTTCGGCTTTCTGCGCCCGGGCCCGTATATCTATGCCGAAACAACCGACCTCGGCATCCCGACATGGTTTTCCCAAAAACACCCCAACGCCAAAGCCAAATGCTACAAGGACGGCGTTTACAGCGATTTCAGCAAGGTCGGCGGCATGGGCCACAATCATCCCGATTTTCTGGCGGCGGTCGGCCGCTGGTATGCGGCCGTGGCGAAAGAGATCAAGGGCTACCTTGCGCCGGAGGGCAACGTCGTCATGGTGCAGCTGTGCAATGAGATTCCAAATGACGATTACGACGACCGCAACCCCGAGAATCTGGGCATCGGCAGGGCCGACGGAATCTATCCCTCTTATCTGCGGAACAAATACGGCGCGCTGGAGGCGCTTTGCCGCGCCTATGGGAAGGATTTCCCCTCCTTTGAGACGATTGAACCCCACATGCTTGAGCAGGCCAATCCGTCGCTTTACCAGCGCGAACGCCTGGCGTTCTATTACGACTGCTATTATCCCCTCTACTTCCGCCGCCTGCGGGAGCTGATGGTGCAAAACGGCGTGGAGACCTATTTTACCCACAACGCCTACAATCCCCGCGCCATTTCGCTGCACGTCCAGAACAAGAAGCAGAATCCCTGGCTGACCGTCGGCGTGGACTGCTATTACTCGCTCAGCGGCCGAATCGGCATCAAGGACGCCACCTATTACTGTGAATACGGCTCCGAATACAGCAAGCGCTTCCTGCACAACGTCCCCTGGGTCGTCGAGCATGAATCGGGCTACTGGGACGATTTTCCCACGGTTTACGGCCCGGAGCTTTACATCTGGAACATCTGGACCATCGCCGGCGGCTACCAAGGCTTTAACATGTATCTCTTTGCCTCGGGTGTCAACCGCCCCGGCATGGGCTTTTTCGGTACCGATCACAACTGGCAGGCCCCCATTGATTACGACGGCACGCCCCGCGCCTCCTTTGAGGACATCAAACGTTCCATCGCCGATATCCGCGCCAACGAGGACGACTTTCTCGCCGATTTCCGTTATGACATCGCCCTTGGCGTCAAAAGCGAGCCGGGGCTCATCTGGAAACCGGTCGCCAAGCCCTCGAACGAGGCTTACTTCGCCCTCAAATCGGCCGGCTTTACGCCCATGCTGTGCGACTTTGAGGAAGAACTCTTGGAGGAACTTGCAAAGCATCCGGCCCTCTTCGTCGTCTGTGACGAGGTCATGGACGCCGCCGTGCAGGAAAAGCTGCTGCGTTACGCCGAAGCGGGCGGCAAGCTCATCCTGAGCGGGATGGTTCCGAATCAGAACCGGCAGGGAGAGCCCTGCACCCTGTTGGCTGACGCGCTCAGCCTGGGTATAAAACCCTCGGCGCTGGAAGCGAAGGAACAGGAAAAGCTGCTGTTTGACGGAGCCGAATACTTCATCGGCGCCCGCGTGCAGGAGATGGCCCCCTCCGCCGGCGAAACACTCGCCCTGGAGCGGGAGGGCCGCCCGGCCGCTGTCCGCGTTCCGCTGGGCAAGGGAGAGGCTCTGGCGCTTCCCTTTGCCGTAAACGTCTCCTTTTATGCCACCACGGAGGCGATCCGTCTGCTGCTGGAGAAGCTCGAAATCAAACCGCTGATTTCCGGCGCGCGCCAGCTGCGTATCCTGCCCAAGGCAAACGGCAGGAACATCGCGCTCAATCTCCACCCCATTCCTGTGGAGGAGACGGTGCGCATCGCAGGGGAGAGCCGGCGTCTCTCACTTGCGCCGCATTCCTTTGAAATATTTTGAGTGCATCCCACTCTGGATACCTGAAGAAAAGGGGGAAAGGGCATGGACAACAGAAACGCTTACGAGCTCCGGGAAACCGGCTTCCATCCCGCCGCCACCAAACATTACGAGGGAGCCTTTGCGCAGGGCTCCGGCTATCTGCACATCCGCGGCTCCTTTGAAGAGGGGCTGCTCGCCGCGGACCAGAACGAGGAATATATGCGTCTGCCGGCCAACGTGACGGTGGAAAAGCCGCGCCACCCGCGCTCCAAATACGGCACCTATGTGCCGGGCGTCACGGGCAACCATCCGCTGCTCAAGGAGGAGCTGGTCAATCTTCCCAATCCGCTCGCCTTCCGTGTCTTCTCCGGCAAGGAGGGGCTGGATATGGATGAATCCAACATCTGGGATTACACCCGCAGCCTCAACCTGAAAAACGGCGTGCTCACCCGCAGCTTTGTGTGGAACCCCAAGGCAGGAGGATCGGTCGGCTGCCGGTATGAGCGCTTTGTTTCCCGCAGGCGTCCCGGACTGATTGTCCAGAAAATGACCTACACCGCCCTTTCGGGCAAGACGCCGCTGCGCTTTGTCAACGACATCGACGAGCAGGTCAAAACCAACGGCTACAACCATTTTACCGAGGTCAAAAAGGGCGTGCGCAACGAACGTGTGGAGGTAGGCGTCGTTACCGACAACGGGGACAGCGTCTACCTATCCTCCCGCGCCTTCAGCGATCAGATCCTTTTCACCAGGGATTCCCTGAATCCCGTCACCGTCAGCGAGGTCTATCTCCGTCAGGGGGAAAGCGTCACGATTTACAAGCTTTCGGCCGTCTGTACCTCGCGGGACCCCGACGGGGGGGCCGGCTTCCCCAAGCTGACCGAGCGGCTGGCCAAGGCGGCGAAGGCCTGCGGACGTCTCTACACGGAGAACGAGGCCGAGTGGAACGCCCTTTGGGAACAGGCCGCCGTCACCATTGAAGGGGACGAGAAGGCTCAGCGGGCCGTCAATTTCTCTCTCTACCACCTCATGCGCAGCGCCAGTCCGACCGACGACCGCATCGCCGTATGCGCCAAGGGCTTTGCGGGGGAGGCTTACTTCGGCCACTTCTTCTGGGACACCGAGCTTTACCTGCTGCCCTTCTTTCTCTACAACTTCCCGGATACGGCGAAGAACCTCGCCTCCTTCCGTGTGCGCACCCTGGAGGGCGCAAAGGAGAACGCCCGCGCCTACGGCTACGCCGGCGCCCGCTACCCGTGGGAATCGTCGGTTTCCGGCTTAGAGCAGTGTCCCAACTGGCAATATGCAGATAATGAAATACACATCACGGCGGACGTCGTCTTCGGCCTCTGGCATTATTATCGGGCGACAGGGGACGAGGCCTTTCTGTTAAACGCCGCTCCTGTCTTTACGGAGACCGCCCGCTACTGGCTCGACCGTGTCGAATACCGGGCCGACGGAAGCGTCCATCTGAACGGCGTTATGGGCCCGGATGAATACATCTGCTTCTGCAACGACAGCGCCTACACCAACACCATGGTGAAATTTGCCCTCGGTAAAACACTGGAGGTGCTTTCCCTTTTACAGGCGAAGGATTCCCAGGCGTACGAAGCGCTTTCCATTGACCAGGATTTTCTCGAGCGCGCCGAGCTGGTGCGCGAGAAGCTGCCGGTGCTCCGGCGTGAGGACGGCGTGACCCTCCAATGTGAGGACTTTGAACGCTTTGAGGAGCCTCATTTTGAGCGCTTCTGGCCGGACCGGACCAAGCACTTCGGCGCGGTCGTCTCCCAGGAACGCAACTACCGCGTCAAGGCTCTCAAGCAGGCCGACGTGCTGATGCTCCCTTATCTCTTCCCGACATGCTATGGGGCAGAGGAAATCCAGAAAAACATCGATTATTACCTTCCCTATACCACCCACGATTCCTCGCTTTCGGCCATCATCCATTCCATCCTCTTCGCCCGTCTGGGAAAAGAGGAGGAGGCCTACGACTTCTTTGCGCGCGGTCTTGATATCGACCTCGACGAGCGCTCAGGCGGGGCGGCCGAAGGAATTCACATCGCCAATTGCGGCGGCGTCTGGCAGGCGCTGGTCTTCGGCTTTGCCGGAATGCTCTCCGCCTACGAGAGCGAAACGCCCGTTTTCGCACCCAAGCTGCCGAAAGCCTGGAAGTCGCTTTCTTTCCGCATCGTCTACCGTGGTAGGCGCTATCAGGTAAGCATCTCCGGAGACAACACGGCAATCACAGAACTTTAGAGATTCCAAGGGAGGATCCGTTATGCAGCAAGGAAACAGTCTGGACAGCCTCTTTGTTCTAAATTCCTGCAAAAGCAAGAGGAAATCAAGTTACGACGTCACCGGCGGAAACCACGACTGGATGGATTTTGAACCGGGTGAATGCAAAACCTTTGCGGATATCGAAGGCCCCGGCATCATCCGTCATATCTGGTGCACCTGTCTGGCCAGCAAAAATAATTCGGATGAAGAGGCATATACCCTGCGCAAGCTTGTGCTGCGCATCTACTGGGACGACGAAACCGAACCCAGCGTAGAAGCGCCGCTGGGCGATTTCTTCGGCGTGGGCTTCGGTCTGCTCAAGAGCTATTTCTGCGAAGCCTTCTCGATCAATCCGCAGGACGGTCGGGGCATGAACTGCTATTTCCCGATGCCTTTTGCCAAGCGGGCCCGTCTTACCCTTCAGAACGACTGCGTTAACCACTGCAATTTTTATTTCTATGTGGATTATGAGGAATACGAAGCCCTCCCGCCCGGCGAGCTCGGCTATTTCCACGCCCAGTGGAACCGCGAGGAAAACACCCACGGCTGGGCTCCTCTGGAGCCGGGGCTGCTTGATCGGGAGAAGGCCAACGTCCCTGAAGAGCCTGCATGGGTACCCAAGGCCTGGATGGTTAAAAATACCGATGGCAAGGACAATTACGTCATCCTGGACGCCGAGGGTAAGGGCAAATTTGTCGGCTGTAATCTGAACATCGACGTTTTTGAACCCCAGGCCAACGAATGGTACGGCGAGGGGGACGACATGTTCTTTATTGACGGCGAGCCTTGGCCGCCTTCGCTGCACGGCACCGGCACCGAGGACTACTTCTGCACCGCCTTCGGCCCGTCCACCGAATATTGCTCTCTCTACAGCGGCATCACCCGCTACAGCGGCGACGAAGCCGGCTTCAGATACGGCGGGAAAAACAGCATGTACCGCCATCACATCAAGGATCCCGTCTATTTTGAGAAATCGCTTGTTTTTTCCATTGAACACGGACACGCAAATAAGCTGTCCAACGACTATTCCAGCACGGCTTACTGGTATCAGCTTGAGCCCCACAAGCCCTTTGCCCCTCTGCCGGACGTAGAGGGACGCCTGCCCCGTGTCAACGCCTGGGAAAAGAAAGAAAAGGGAGAGTAACGATGGCCATTAAAGCGCATGCGATCTGCCACACCCATTGGGACAGAGAGTGGTATTTTACCAGAGAACAGTTTCGCACCAAGCTTGTCCGCCTGATCGACGGTCTCCTGGAGCTGGTGGAAACTGTCCCTGAATACGTCTCCTTTATGCTGGACGGCCAGACCATCATCCTGGAGGACTACCTCGAAATAAAACCCTACAACCGGGAGCGCCTTTACAGCGCCATGCGGTCGGGCAAAATCGTCTGCGGACCGTGGTATATCCTGCCCGACGAGCTGCTCATCAGCGGTGAGTCCCACATCCGCAATTATTTGATTGGCAGCAAGGTTTCAGAGGCCGCAGGCGTCAGCAAAATGAAAACGGCCTATCTGCCCGATTCCTTCGGCCATCCCTCCCAAATGCCCCAGATCGTAGACGGTCTCGGCATGGATACCATGGTTTTCTGGCGCGGCGTGCCGGAAGCGGTGGAGAAGACCGAATTTTATTGGGAATCCCCTTGCAAGGAGAAAAAGGCCTTCTGCGTCCATTTGCTCAACGGCTACGGCAACAGCGCCAACCTGAGCGCCGATATGAGCGTTACTATTCCTCGTATTCAAAGCATGATCGAGCAGCTCGGCGCGCACTCGACCACCGACGTCGTCCTGCTGATGAACGGCTCCGATCACATCATCGGGCAGAAGGACATCGTCGAGGTGATCGGCGAGCTCGGCCGCCGGTTGCCGCAATATCACATTGAGCTTTCCACCATGGAGGATTTCTTAAAAGAGCTGAAGGCAGAGCTTCCTCCCCTCAAAACCTACACCGGAGAATTCCGTTCCTCCGAGCGCTCCATGCTTTTGGGCGGCACCCTTTCAACCCGCATGGAATTAAAACAGGAGAACGACGCCGTGCAGAAGCGTATGGAACGCTACCTGGAGCCCGTCCTCGCCGGAGAAAAGCTCCTCGGCGGGACAGAGGACATCCGCGGCTACTCCGATTACCTCTGGAAAAAGATCCTTGAAAACCACCCGCACGACAGCATCTGCGGCTGCAGCATCGATCCGGTGCATTCCGAGATGAAGGCCCGCTTTGCCCTGTCTCTTATACACATCTGACGCTGCCGAC
>CABSLJ010000140.1 GCA_902478455.1 uncultured Oscillospiraceae bacterium
GCCGCTGTTTTCCTGAACAGGAGGGATCTGGCCATGAGCATGGAGCGTTTTGATCTTGTCCCCATGAGAGGAGAAAGAATTTCTGCAAAGCTGCTGTACATCAGTCGTTCCAAATATGAGGGCGACTGGAACAGCGTTCCACACGCCCATTATTTTGCCGAGCTTTTCTACATCACCGGCGGCGTGGGCAATTTTGTGCTGGAGGGGAAGAGCTTTGAGGTACACCGGGATGATCTGATCATCATCAATCCCGACGTCAACCATACGGAGCTTTCGGTTCACGGCAGCCCGTTGGAATACATCGTATTGGGAATTGAGGGGCTTTCCTTCCTCTTTCCCAAAAAAGGGGAAGAAATTACCCACATGGTGCGCAATTACCGCTCCCAGCGGGAAAAGCTGCTGTTTTATCTGGATAATCTTATTTCGGAGATCGAGACCAAATCGGGCTATTACGAGATGGTCTGCCAGAATTTTCTGGAGCTTCTTCTGACCTGTATCATGCGCGACACCGACTTTGCCGTTTCTCAGCATCCGCTGCAAAAATCCAAGCAAAAATACTGCTGCACTGTAAAGCAGTACATAGACGACAATTTCAAGCAGGACATCACGCTGGACCAGCTTGCCGGTCTCGTCCACATGAACAAGTACCATTTGGTGCATACCTTCAGCAAGGAGACGGGAATTTCCCCCATCAATTATCTGATCACCAAGCGCATTGATGAAAGCATTCATCTGCTGGAGACCACCAACCACACCATAGCGGAGATTTCCGACATCGTCGGTTTTTCCTCTCAATCCTATTTCTGCCAATCCTTCAAGCGTCTCAAGGAGCTGTCTCCCAACGCCTACCGCAAGCAGTTCCAGCAGAAACAGCGTGTTCTGAACGGCTGACGTTGTTGTGCGTGGTTGATTCGGAAATCTGGAGCCGCCGGAAGACGGGTGGTTTGCGCAGAAACCAGAGGGATGGAATTTGCCGTTGCCTTGTTGTATTGTTCCCGTGTCCTTTGATTTCATGTGCGGATGGTTCCGCATTTTTGCTTTCCCAGGTAGAGCCAGGGCTTTGTTTCAACCCGACAGGCAGCAAAAAAGGCCCCCAAACGCGGCTGCGTTTGGGGGCCTCGCTGTCTTTTCATGAATCGGGTTGCGTGCTATTTCACTTCGGCAACAACCTCGAGGGCGTAAGCTTTCATGGCCTCGAGATCGTCCTCGGTGGGCATGAAGTTGACCTTAAAGCCGTCGCCGATGAAGTGAAAGCGCAGCAGGCTCAAGCGGCTTTTGATCATCTCCACCGCCTCGCCGCTCCAGCCGAAGGAACCGAAAGCGCCGGCCGGCTTCTTGTTGACGTTGATCGCGTCGATTGACGAGAGCACGTCCCACACCACCTTGGGGGCGTCGCGGTTGATGGTGCACGAGCCGACGAGCAGAGCGTCGGCCTCTCCGATTTTGGCGGCGACGTCGGCGACCGGCGTCTCCACAAGGTCGAGCAGCTCGGCCTGTACGTCGGTCTTTTCGCCGATGGCCTCGCAGGCCGCCTCGGCGAGCAGCCGGGTGCAGCGGTAGGCGGAGGCGTAGAGGATCAGGGCCTTTTTGCCGGCCTTGGGCGCGGAGGTGCTCCAGCGCAGGTAATCGGCCTTGCGCGCCTCAATGCCTTCCTTGAGCGCCGGGCCGTGGCTCGGGCAGACGAGCTCGAGTTCGAGCTCCTTGATCTTGTCGAGACCGGCCAGCACATAGGGCTTGAAGGGGCCGAATATGCCCTGGTAGTAATAGGCGAACTGCTCGGCGTAGCGCGCGGGATAGTGGATGTTTTCATCGAGCATGGTGGGCTCGCAGAAATGCGCGCCGAGGAAATCACAGGAGAAGAGGACCTTGTCGTCCGGGTGGTAGGTCATCATGGAGTCGGGCCAGTGCAGCATGGGCGCAACAACAAAGGAAAGGGTGGTTTCGCCGATGTTGAGGGTATCTCCCTGCTTGACCACAAGGCAGTTGAAGTCGCGGTTGACGATGGATTTCAGGTATTTCTGCGCGGCCGCCGTACACACCACGGTGATGTTGGGGTTGAGCTCCAGCAGTTTCAGAAGGCTGCCGGAATGGTCGAGCTCGGTGTGGTTCATGATGAGATAGTCGATGGAGGCGATGTCCACCAGGCACTGGAGATTGTAGAGGTATTCGTCGAAATAGTCGTTGTGAACCGTCTCGACGAGCACGGTCTTTTTGTCTGTGATCAGGTAGGCGTTGTAGGAGGTGCCGAAGGGCGACTCCATGACGATGTCAAACACCCGCAGAGAGGGGTTGAGCACGCCGACCGAATAGACGTGATCGGATAATCTGATGGCGCTCATATGGGTTCCCGTCCTTACTCTTGCGAAAATTCGTCCTTGCCTACGCCGCACAGCGGGCAGACCCAGTCCTCGGGGAGGTTTTCAAAGGGGGTGCCGGGGGCGATGCCGTTGTCCGGATCGCCGGCTTCGGGATCGTACACATAACCGCAGATATTGCACACATATTTTTCCATAGTGATTCTCCTTTTCCTTTTTATGATTTCCCTCCGGGACCGGCCCGGCGGAAATTTTGTAAATCCTTGGCAGGATTCTAGACTTATTCTAACCGGATCGATCGGCATTGTCAACGTTCCGGGGGAATTTGCCGGAAAAGTTGACAAAAAGTTCACAAACCCCTGTTCAGAGCGGATGAAATATGGTACGATAAACATGATTTGTCAGGGTCGTTCGGCTCTGAGCGTCAACCTCATCCAGTCAAAACAAGGAGGAATTTGCTTGGACTTTAAAAACAGCACCTTTATGTTCATCCTGGGCGGGATTGTCGGCGTCTTTGTCATTGCGCAGTCGCTCTTTTTCCTGATCCGCGCCTACCGACGCGGCAAAGCGCTGGGAATGAAGACGGGCGTTTTGAAAAAGACCGTGCTTTCCAGCTCGGTCTTCGCCATTGTGCCCTCCGTCTCCATTCTGCTGGGCGTCATCACCCTGAGTTCGGCGCTGGGGCTGCCGTTGCCGTGGATTCGCCTGAGCGTGCTCGGGGCGGTCACCTATGAGATTCCCGCCGCGACCGCTGCGGCCGGCGCGCTGGGACAGAGCATCTCTTCGCCGATTGCCGATCCCACGACCTTCAACGCCGTCGCCTGGGTCATGACTCTGGGCTGCATCACTCCGATTATCATTATACCCCTGTTCCTCAAGAAGATTCAGGGCGGTATTTCAAAAATTCAGAAAAAGGACAGCAGATGGGGAGAATTGTTCCTGACGGCCCTCTTTTTGGGCATGATTTCCGCTTTTTTGGGGATGGGCATCGGCGACGGCCTGCTTTCCATCCTCACCCTTCTGAGCTCGGCGCTGATCATGGGCGTCTGCGGCCTGCTCATCAAAAAGGCCAAATGGGCGTGGCTGGAGAATTTTGCACTGCCCATCAGCATGCTCGGAGCCATGGCGCTCGCCGTGCTGTACGCCAACGTGCTGCCGGCCGACCTGCTGCCCGCTGATTTGCTCAAGACGCTTGTGGAAGGAGGCATCCGGTAATGAGAGACAGGGATTATAATGCGCTGACCCACACCTACGGCCGTATCTGGATGGTCACCGCCTTGGTGATGATGCTCATGGTGCCGGTTTCCATGTGCATTTACTTCGGCGCCTGGCCGGACTTTCTTTCGGTGCTCAAGGGCCTGCTCGGCGTTGCGCCGGTCTACTGGACCGTCTGCACCATTGAAGTGTTCACCTACGCCCCCATGCTGGGCAGCGGCGGCACCTACCTTGCCTTCGTGACCGGCAACATCACCAACCTCAAAGCGCCCGCGGCCATCAACGCTATGGAGGCGGCCGAGGTCAAGCCGGGCAGCGAGGAGGGGGAGATCATCTCCACCATCGCCATCGCCTCCACCTCCATCGTGACCACCGTCATCCTGGCGCTGGGCGTGCTGCTTTTTGCCCAGCTTTCCCCCATCCTCAGTTCACCGGCGCTGGCGCCCGCCTTCAAGATGGTGCTGCCCGCCCTCTTCGGCGGTTTGGGAGTCGTCTATGTTGCGAAGAACTGGAAGCTGGCCGTGACGCCGCTTGTGGTGATGATCGCTGTCTTTCTCATCGTGCCGAGTCTGGCGAGTTCGGTGAGCGTTCTGGTGCCGGTGGGCGCTTTGATTTCCATCGGCGCGGCGCGTATTCTGTATAAAAAGAACCTGGTCTGAACGGGTGCTGTATTTTAGATGAGACAGGGGAGAAGGGGGCGCCCTTTTCCCCGTAGTAAGAAAGGAAATGTTTTATGCCGGCTCTTTGGATCATCCTGGGTCTTGTGGTCCTGTTTCTTTTGGTGATCGTCGTGCGCGCGCTGCTTTTCCGCCCGCCTGTCGGCAAGGCAAGCGGGAGCGCCGCCGCAAGGATCGACGGCGCCGCCGCGACCGAGCACCTGGCGCGCATGGTGCGCATCCCGACCGTTTCCAGCCGGGATCCCGCCCGTATGGACCTTGCGCAGTTCCGTGCCTTTGAGGAGCTTTTGATGGAGCTCTACCCCAACGTGCACCGGACCTGCCCGCGCGAAAAACTGGGGCGGACCGCCCTGCTCTACCACTGGAAGGGAAAGCAGGCGGGGGACCCCACAGTGCTGATGGCCCATTACGACGTTGTGCCCGCTTCCGGCGACGGCTGGGAGCAGCCTCCCTTCTGCGGCGAGGTGATCGACGGCGTCCTGTGGGGCCGCGGCACGCTGGACACCAAAAGCACCCTCTGCGGCATCCTGGAGGCCGCAGAGGCGCTCATCGCCTCCGGCTTTCAGCCCGAGCGGGATATTTACCTCTCCTTTTCGGGCGATGAGGAGACCATGGGGCCGAGCGCGCCGGCCGTCGTAGATGCGCTTGAAAAGCGGGGGATCAGGCCCGCCCTGGTGCTCGACGAGGGCGGCGCCATTGTCGAGCACATGTTTCCTGGCGTCAAACGGCCGTGCGCTGTGGTCGGCATCGGCGAAAAGGGCATTATGGACATGGAATTCACCGTGAAAAGCAAGGGAGGCCATGCTTCCGCGCCTCCTCCCGGCAGCCCCATTCCCGTGCTGGCGGAAGCGGTGAGAAGCATGGAGAAGAAGCCCTTTAAAGCGGTGCTGACCCCGGCCGCCGCCGAGATGTTCGACACGCTGGGCCGCCACTCCTCCTTTGCCTATAAGCTGCTCTTTGCCAATCTCTGGTGCTTCCTGCCGCTGCTCAAGCTCATCTGCACCAAAACGGGCGGCGAGCTCAACGCCCTCATGCGCACCACCTGCGCCTTCACCATGATGGAGGGCAGCCCGGCCGTCAACGTTCTGCCGCAGCAGGCAAAGATCACGGCCAACCTTCGGCTGGTGCGGGGGGATACCGTGGAGAGCGCGACCGAATATCTGAGAAAGACAATCGACAATCCCCGCGTGGAGCTGCATGTGGCCATGGGGATGAATCCTTCCCCATATGCCGACACCGGCAGCCCCGCCTGGGCGGTGGTCAAAGAGGCCATTGAAGCGACCTGGCCGGAGGCCGTCGTCTCTCCTTATATGATGGTGGCCTGCAGCGATTCGCGCCATTTCTGCCGGATTTGCGACAACGTGCTGCGCTTTTCCGCCATGCCCCTTTCCAAGGAGGAGCGCGCCTCCATCCACGGAATCAATGAAAAAATCCCGGTGGATAAGATCAAAACGGCGGCGGAATTCTTTTCCCGCGTGATTCAGAAGTGCTGAACTCCTTTTTCTGTATCTTTTTGAAAGAAAATCCAAAAAAGTTTGAAAAAACAGCAATTTATCCCACTGAAGCATTTGAAATCTTAACGTTGTTGTGGTAGTATAATAGCACATAGAAAAGGGTCGCCGTCCGCGGTTTCTGCGGTTGACGCGCGCCCAATCAATATTGCAGGAGGTTTTCTACATGCGTTTGGAAAAAGTCGGGGATTCCATCCGTGAGCTGCTAGAAGGGAATGAGATCCTCAAGTTGCTGATGAAATACAGCGACTACATCATCTATGGGTACATGGTACTGCTCATTCTGGGTGCCTTTAGCTTGCTGGGAATTGTTGTAGATCAGTTGCTTTACTATCTGTTTTTTGTACTTCTGATTTTGGCTTTTGCCGGGAGAAAGTATATTGGTCTGGTGGTGCTTTTTGGTGGTAAGGCTCTGATTAATTTCTATCACTTTATCTATAGTCTCGTCCCAAAATATGAATTGGGATTTCAAATCAAAGGCAGCGATTTCAACTGGAGCAGTTTTTTCGGTCTGATTGTCTGCGGCCTGCTTCTGTGGCTTTCCATCGTGCTTCTGTTGAAATCCCTGCCTGCAAAGGCCGCCCTGCCCTACATTCCGGGCAGCGAGCCTGTTTCTCCAAATGCAGAAAAGATCGTTTGCCCCGGCTGTGGCGCCGAGTGCGCGCCCGGCGCTCACTTTTGCCCGCATTGCGGCGCGAAGTTCTAAACTTTTAAATCTGTGCCTGTTGTCATGCGTCCCCCATCTCCTTTTTGGAAGATGGGGGACATTTGTCTTAGTTTACAGAAAGAGATGACAGGCGCTTGTCCACAAGATGTAGGAGGATTACGGTATATCTTGTGGTTTTAAG
>CABSLJ010000141.1 GCA_902478455.1 uncultured Oscillospiraceae bacterium
GTCGGCAGCGTCAGATGTGTATAAGAGACAGCTCTATGATCTTCTGATAATCTTCGGGCATTGACCAGCGAAGCTCCTCCAGATCGGGCAGAACCACCGGCCGGCGGGCCCGCAGCGTATCGCTCCAGAAGCTGCTTTCGCCAAGGACAACATCCTCCCACAGCTTGCAATGGGAGCAGGCGCCCTTTTCGCACCACTCATACAGCTGCTGCAATCCCCGCTCTCCGGCGTGGAACCGCGCCACAAAGGCGTGTTCAGCCGAATAGAACCGACCGACCGTCTCCAGCACGGCCGTCACGGCTTCGTCCAGTGTCCCGGCGGACATCATGGACCGGACACAGTTTAAAAGCGTATTGTCCCGGGTGAGCTTCTCGGCCAGCTCGTGGCTGACGAATTTCTGGTCGTCAATGTCCATGGCGAATTCCATCCGCGCGGGCCGGCCGTTCCACCAGATCAGCTTATCCTTAAGGATGAATCTCCTGTGAATCAGCGCGTTGGTGTGCTCCCAGACATAGTATTCGTCAAATTTCAGCATCGCGTTGGTGCAGAAGGGGCAGGGGGAATCCCTTCCCTGCAGCACCTGGTAGCATTTCTTCCCATGATATTCACTGCCGACGAAGCCCATCTGCTCGCTGACCACCGAGTTGATATAGAGCAGCTCGTAGTCGAACGGATCGCTTACATACAGCACATCCTTGATTTCGTCGAACAGGGCGGCCTTTTTGCAGGTCTCCTCGTCCATCGTCACATCCGGCATAGGGCCTGAAAGGATCGGCCTCTCCGCCTTTGCCGGCTGATCGATGACCGTTGTGCTGCGAGGGACCCAGTCCTCCCGCCTCATCTCGTTGGTGTAAAAAGCAAATTGATTGCGGCCGTTGTCCTTCGCCTCATAGAGTGCGCGGTCGGCGCTTTGGTACAGCGCCTCAAAAGTCGCGCCGTCCTCCGGATAGAGCGCCACGCCCACGCTGCAGGACAGCTCCATTTCCTCGCCGACGCCGGTGCGGAAGAGCTCGCAGAGCATCCCGGCCTTTTCCTGCACAAGAGAGCGGCTGCCCGCGTTTTTCATGAAGAGGATGAACTCGTCCCCGCCGATGCGGCCGATGACATCGTCATAACGGAAGGAGGCCCTGATCTTGCGGGACATCTCAGAGAGCACCCGGTCGCCGACCATATGTCCAAAGGAATCGTTGATCTGCTTGAAATAGTCCACGTCCACAATCATGAAGGCGTGCAGGGCGTCCGCGCTGCTCTCCCGCAGATAGCCTCGGATGATTTTTTCGGAGCTCCCCTTGTTGTACAGTCCCGTCAGGGAATCCCGCTTGGACTGATACTGGAGCGTCAGCTGCTCCTTTTTGTTGGCGTCAATGTCCTTCAGGTAGGCAATTCCCTTGAGGTCTCCCGTCTCCGGATCGCGGATCATATGCGTGGATAAAAGCATCCAGGTCATCCGGCCTTCCGCGGTCATGCGCCGGTGCTCACATTTGACCTCGGTATTCCCCTGCTCAAAGGCCTCCCGGAGCATGGGCAAAGAAACGGTGGACAGGTAAGCCTCACGGTCCTCCGGATGGACGGTGTTTTGCGCCGCGACGCGCACAATGTCCGAGTACCTGAGGGGGTCCATCTTGGCATAGGCCGCCTCCCAGCTTCCCGTGAGCTTTTCAAAGCGGTCCTTGGTGAGGTTGATCTCCGCATAGGCCACCGCGTCGGACAAGATCGCCCGCCGGTACTGCTCCTCCTTGAGGGAGGTCAGCTCCGCCCTCCGCTGCCGGGTGATGTCCTCCACCATGCCGACGGCGCGCACCGGCTTTCCGTCGGAATTGTAAATGGTCTTGAGCGTGATGCGCGCCCAAAGAGACTCTCCATTCACGCCGACCGTCTGCACCACCGCCGAGCTGGAGGGCTGGCCTTCAGCAACCCGGCGGTACAGGGCGCGGAACTCCTCCGCGGAGTCGGGGACAATCGTCCCCCGCTCCGCCAGAGATTCGGGGACGTTCTCCATTACAATGGGTAGGCCGTATATCTTCTGCGCCTGAACCGATTGCACCGTTCGTTTGGTCAGGAGATCATGATCGAATACGATGTTGCTGGTCTGGTCGAGCGCAATGCGGAAGCGCTCCTCGTTGATCTGGAGCTTTTCCTCCATTTCCTTGCGCTCGGTGACGTCGATCACCACGCAGCTCATAGAGATCTCTTCCCCACCGCGGATAAAGGCGCCGCGCGTCAGCAGCCAGACGATGGAACGGTCATTGCGGATCACCCTTTTTTCAAATTCAAAGCTGCTCTCTCCGCTCTCGTAAGCCCGTTCGATACTATCATAAACCCGCGCAACATCCTCCGGGTGGATGACGGCAATCAAGCGGTTGCCGAACTCCAGGCTCATCTCCTGCGGGGTATAGCCGTACAGCTGGTAAAAGCCCTCATTTCCATACAGCAGCGTAAAATCGTCATCCATGCGCACCGTACACACCCCGCCCGGGATGTTGGAAGCGAGCAGCCGCAGGTCCTCATTGATTTTCTTCGTCTCGGTGATATCGGTGACAACGCAGTAGCAGTGCGTCTCTCCGTTCTCCTGAATCAGCTGGGTGTGTTCCGACACCCAGAGAATCTCCCCGCTTTTTTTCACCATGCGGTATTCGAGGAAAAAGGAACGCTCCCCCGCCCTGGCCTTTTCCCGGACCCTGCGGCGGATTTCCTCCCGGTCCTCTTCATAAATCAGGGCGGTGTAGCTGCTTGCGAACCGCCACCTGATTTCTTCCATGGTATAGCCCAGAATTTTGAGGAAGCCGTCGGCGGCGTAGAGGATGTCCCAGCGGCCGTCGAGCGCGCACTTGACCACGCCGCTGGGGACGTTGTTGGTGATCTGCTCCAGCTCCTGGTTTTTGCTTTGCAGCTGGCGCGCGGTTTCCTCCTGCTTCTGCTGCAGAAAAACAAATTCACTGACGTCCACGCAGACGCATAAAATCATCGGGCGGCCGTCCTCGGTGACGACCCGTCTGCCCCGAATGTCTACCCAAAGAACGCCTCCGTCCTTTTTCACCATCCGGCAGCGCACAGCACAGATTTCGTCCTGCGCCGCACATTTCTGGGCGGCCCGCTCCGCCTGTATTCGATCCTTCGGATGGATGCAGCCGGTCATCCGTCCGCCCGTCGCTTCCAAAAACTCCTGCATTGTATAGCCCAGGCAGGAGAGCATCTGGTCGTTGATGTAATAAAGCGGAAAGCCCTCCTCCGCATAGCCGCCCATCAGCCCGCCGACGATCGCTTCATTCAGCAGTGCAAACGCCTCTCCGCGCAGCTCCTTTTGCAGACCGATCAACGCATGCTCTCCCAGGGGGACCGGCATTTGCCCGCCTTCCAGAGGCAACATGACCGGAACGGAGGTGTGCACACACCGGACCAGAGCGCGCTCCCCCTCAAAGCGGATGCGCGCCGTGGCGCGCATTTCCATGTGCAAGCGCTCCTGCCCTGCGTCCTTTCTGCAGACCGAAAAGCAGGCGAGAATACCTGCCTCGTTCTCGCCGCACAAAACGGCCTCCAGCCTTTCCCAGGTGATGAGATAGGGCGCTGGGTCGCGCGCGATCTCCTCCTCCAGCAGACGGGAAAAAGCGGGCTTGTCCGTGATGATCTCCCTGTGTCCGACGTGGATACTGCATCCGTCCTCCCGGAATAGGGAAAGGGTCTTTTTAACGTCTCTCTCCTCCAGATAGGCGGAAAGAAACGCGCGGAATATCGCCTTGGCATCTTGCAAACGATTGCCCATAACAGCACCCTCTTTTGGCCGGACGCGCCTTTCGGATCGCTTTTCCCGGGGAGAAAAAAATCGTCGGCCATCTCCCGTTGCCCTCTCTTGGAGGGCTATGAGTTCATTCTACAATATTTTAATCGGATTGACTAGAGCCTTGGTCGCTCTTTCTTCCCTAAGCAAAGCTCTTTCCGGTTTTTGAAAGCTTGACAAAGCCCGCCCCCGGAAGGTAAGATAGCCTCAACGGATAAGATGTCTTCCAACATCTGTGATGGGGCAAAGCTTCCGGATGAAAAAGGCTGTGCAGATGGCTTTCCGGGGGTTCCGTTCCGTATCGCTAAAGCGATTTCAAATCGTCTCTTATCCGCTGAATGCCTCAAGACGCGTCTTGGGGCATTCCTGTTTTGCGCGCACAGGAGGAAAATGTCATGAGCCTGCTCGACCTGTTGCCCAGAGATGAAATCTGGGTGGAATACCTGGATTACAAAACCTCCCGCCGTCTGCTGAACCCCCGGGAAGAGGCCCGGCTGCGCGACTACATCGCGAACGGCCGCTACCGATCCATCGCTCAAGGCGTCTGCGCGGGGGACTACCGGTTCAGCACGCCCGTCAAGCATCTTGTCAACAAGTCCTCCGGCGGGGAAAAACGCGTTGTTTACACCTTTTCCGAGGATGAAACCATGCTGTTGAAGCTTTTGAGCTATCTGCTTTACCGGTATGACGGCTGCTTCTCTCCCAACTGCTACGCCTTCCGCAAAAACACCGGCGCCAAAAAGGCCCTCTCCCGGTTTGTCCGCTGCGAAGCAATCCGTTCGCTGTACGGATATAAGGCGGATATCAAAAACTATTTCAACAGCATCCCATCCGGCCGCCTGCTCCCCATGCTGCGGCAAATGCTCGGCGACGACCGGCTGTACGCCCTGTTTGTGGACCTGCTGGGCAACGACCGTGCGCTGTACGAGGGCTGCCTTCTGCACGAGCAAAAGGGCGTCATGGCCGGAACGCCGACCTCTCCCTTTTTAGCCAACCTCTATCTGCGCGACCTCGACCGTTATTTTTTCGAGAACGACGTGCTCTACGCCCGTTATTCCGATGATCTCCTCCTCTTCGGTTCCGAAGAAGCGGTGCGGATTCACCGGGAAACCATCCGCTGCTTTCTGGAAGAGGCCGGGCTGCAGATCAATCCCCAAAAAGAAGCCTTCTTCGCGCCCCACGAGCCATGGGACTTTCTGGGCTTTCAGTTTGCCGACGGGGCGGTCGATCTGTCTCCGGTCGCCAAACGAAAAATCAAGGCTAAAATCAAACGCAAGGCAACCAAGCTGCGCCGCTGGAAACTCAAGAAGAACGCCGACGACCAACGAGTCCTCTGCGCGATGAACCGGATCTTCAATCATAAGTTTTTCGCCGTCGACAGCGGCCGCGAGCTCTCTTGGGCGCGCTGGTTTTTCCCTGTGCTCACCACCGAGAACGGCTTACGGGAAATCGACCGCTACATGCAGGAGACCCAGCGCTATCTCGTGACGGGAAAATACAACAAGACCAACTATCAAAAGGTCCCCTACGCCCTCCTGCAGGCGTGCGGCTACCGTCCGCTTGTAGCGGCCTACTATGATTACAGAAAAAGCCGCTCCCTTTGAGCCAAGCGGTTAAACATGCAGCCTGCCGAACACCTCTCCGATGTTTTCCTGGAGCACGAGGGCGGCGTCGGCGTCCATGTGCGTCGCATCGCGGTTGATGAGGACCAGCCGGTCCCCGCGGTAAGCATCGAGCAGCCCCGCCGCGGGATAGACATTCAGCGAGGTTCCTCCCACAATCACTGCGTCCGCTCTGCGAAGATGGTCGGCCGAAGCGCGCAGGACCTTTTCATCGAGCGGCTCCCCATAGAGGACGACGTCGGGCTTGACCACCCCGCCGCAAACCGGGCAGCGTGGTACGCCTTCACTCCGAAGGATGAAATCCAGGTCGTAGCAGGCACGGCAGTTCACGCAGTGGTTGCGGTGAACACTGCCGTGCAGCTCGAGCACCTGCCTGCTGCCCGCAGCCTGATGCAGCCCGTCTATATTCTGGGTGATCACGGCGCGCAGCCTGCCCGACTGTTCCAGCTCCGCCAGCCGTCGATGCGCCATATTGGGGAGAGCCTCCCGGTAGATCATCTTTTCCCGGTAAAAGCGATAGAATTCCTCCGTGCTGCGCTGAAAAAACGCCCGGCTCAGGATGGTCTCGGGCGGATACCGGTAAGAGAGATGGTAAAGCCCGTCCACGCTGCGGAAATCGGGGATGCCGCTTTCCGTGGAGACCCCTGCCCCGCCGAAAAACACGATGTATTCGCTTTCGGAAATGATATGCTGCAACGCCTCAATCTTTTTGCCGTCCATCCCATAAAACCTCCAATCTACGCCGATCGGCTCAAGGAGTTCTCTTTGACGCCTGCCGCCCCGACGCGTCCTCCTGTCCCGGTTGCCTGTCTTAGCTTCATTATAACACATTGCGCAAGAGGGCGGATGGTTCGGCTGTCTTTTCTGCTCTGTCGAAACCTGGAAGATAAAAAAATCAAAAAAACACTTGCAATTTCACCCGCAAATGTGTATACTAGTAAAGCACTAAAAAATATCGCGGAGTAGAGCAGTTGGTAGCTCGTCGGGCTCATAACCCGACAACCTTCGTTCGATTCATCTCTCAGATATTCTATCAAATCTGCATGGTTCCCTTTAAAAAGTTTCATATCGCGGGGTGGAGCAGTTCGGTAGCTCGTTGGGCTCATAACCCAAAGGTCGTAGGTTCAAATCCTTCCCCCGCAACCATGTTG
>CABSLJ010000142.1 GCA_902478455.1 uncultured Oscillospiraceae bacterium
ATGGCCGAGTGGTGGAAGCAGCTCTACGGCGAGAGCGAGGGCAAAAACCAGAAGGGACTGTTCCCCGCTTCGGTCATCTTTTCCACCGACCTGCATTCCATGGGCCAGTTCATTCAGGACGGCAAGCGCAACCTGATGGAGACGGTCGTGCTCTTTGACAAGGCAAAATACGAGCTTACCATCGAGGAGGACCCCACAAATGTGGACGGCCTCAATTTCCTGACGGGGAAGACGATGGATTACGTCAACAAGAAGGCTTTTGAGGGCACAGTGCTCGCTCATACCGACGGCGGAGTGCCCAACATCGTGCTGCACCTGCCCGATTGCAGCGAGCGGTCTCTCGGCTATCTCATTTATTTCTTTGAAAAAGCCTGCGCCATTTCCGGCTATGTTCTGGGGGTCAATCCCTTCGACCAGCCCGGCGTGGAAAGCTACAAAAAGAATATGTTCGCACTGCTCGGCAAGCCGGGCTATGAGTCGGAAAAGGCCGCTTTGGAAGCTCGGCTGAAATAACGGCTGTCACGCGAGAAACCGCCTCTGGCGGAAAATATACAAGGAGGACTTAACTATGATTTCTCTGATCATTGGCAACAAAGGGTCCGGAAAGACCAAAAAGCTGATCCAACTTGCAAACGAGGCGGTGGATACCTCCATCGGCAATGTGGTGGTCGTTGAAAAGGGAGCCAAGCTGACCTATGACATCAACCATAAGGCAAGATTGATTGATACCGACCAGTACGGCATCCAGGGCTTTGCGGCCTTCTATGGATTTGTCAGCGGCATCTGCGCCGGCAACTACGACGTGACCGAGATTTTCATCGATTCCACCCTGAAAATCGGCGGTCAGGACCTCAACGAGCTGGCGGATTTCATCGCCAAGATCGACGCCCTCGCCGCCAAAACGGATACCAAGTTTGTCATCTCCGTCTCGGCCGACGAGGAGGCCCTGCCCGAGAGCATCGGCGCGATTACCGTCAAGGTCTGAGCACACCCTGGGTTAAATCGGGACTGTCGGGGGATTTCCCCCGACAGTTTCCTTGTGTCCGGGAAATCGAAGCGATTTTCCGGGATAAAATCAGATTTCTTATTGACAAAGCGCCACACCGCCGATATAATAGTCTAGTGTAGCGCTGAGGTGTATTATGCTTCTTGAGCTAAAAAAGGTCTTCTTGAATGAAGGCGAGTCGCTCCCCTTTTCCTATGAGATGGACATGTCTGGCGTTTCGTTCGCAGGCGCCACTCCTTTTGCTTCTCCCGTCGAGGTGGAGGGCAGGGTGGAGAACCATCTGGGGATCGTGGAGCTGAGGGCGGAAGTTTCCTTCCGTTACAGCGCGCCGTGTGACCGCTGTGCGGCGGAAACCGGGCGTTCCTTCCGCTTTGTCTTTGTGCATCCGGTGGTCACGGAGTTGAAAGACGACGGCGACGACGAGGCCGTGCAGGCCGAGAACTACGCCGTTGATCTTGACGGACTCCTGCGGGACGACGTTCTCTTGGAACTTCCCACAAAATATCTGTGCAGGGAAGACTGCCGGGGACTGTGCCCGGAATGTGGAAAAAACCTCAATGAAGGCCCGTGTAATTGTACTGTGCGTCAGGCAGACCCCCGTTTGGAGGTCCTTAAAAAACTGATAGATTAGTGATTGAGTTGCAAGGAGGTGCTGACAATGGCGGTACCCAAGAGAAAAGTCTCCAAAGCGAGAAGAGATAAAAGGCGTTCCAACGTCTGGAAACTGCAGGCCCCGGCTCTGGTGAAATGCTCGCAGTGCGGCGCGTACAAGACTCCGCATAGGGTGTGCGGTAGCTGCGGCTACTACAATGGCAGAGAAGTTGTTAAAAAGGACGCTTAACCGTCCTTTGCTTTCCGGAAAGGTAGAGGAGGAGAAATCCTTCTCTATTTTTTTACCTCTGCGGCTGTTTTGAGCCGTGTTTTTCGTTTTTTACGCGGCGTTCCGTCCTTTCCAGCCGGTCCGGAGCGTGCGCAGGGGCTTTTGCCGGCTGCGGCGTTTTTGAAAATCCCGGACGGCGGCCGGGAATTGATCTCTATGAATGGAAGAGGAGAGGTGATCTTTCGATGGCGGTCGTCATTCGTCGGGTCAGAAAATCCGGGGTCGCCTTTCGCAGAGGCGTGCGCCCCGGAGAGGTTTTGCAGGCAATCAACGGCCATGAGATCATGGACGTGCTCGATTACCGCTTTTATGAAGCCAACGCCGAGCTGCTGCTGACGTTGCAGGACGCGCTGGGTAAAACGCGCGAGGTGCGCATCAAAAAGGGAGAATACGACGAAATCGGGCTAGAGTTCGAGACCTATCTGATGGACAAGCAGCATTCCTGCCGTAACAAGTGCATCTTTTGCTTTATCGACCAGATGCCAAAGGGCATGCGGGAGTCCCTCTATTTTAAGGACGACGATTCCCGCCTTTCTTTCCTGTTCGGCAACTACATTACGCTGACCAATCTGTCCGAGCACGAGATCAGCCGGATCATTTCGATGCACATCTCGCCGGTCAACATCTCGGTTCACACCATGAATCCCGAATTGCGCGTCAAAATGATGGGCAACCGCTTTGCGGGGGAGACCCTCTCCATCCTGCAGCGGTTTGCTAAGGCGGGCATCCGCATGAACACACAGCTTGTCCTCTGTCCCGGCATCAACGACGGCGACGAGCTCGCCTTCAGCCTCCGGGAGCTCGGCAAGCTCGCCCCCTCGGTGGAGAGCATCGCCGTGGTACCGGTGGGGCTGACCAAATACCGCGAGGGACTTACGCCCATTTCCCCCTATAAACCGGACACGGCGCGCGCCGTCGTGGAGATGGTCGAACGGTTTGGAGACGCTTTTTGGCAGGAACACGGCACGAGACTTGCCTATCCGGCGGATGAATTCTATTTGAAGGCGGGACTGCCTCTGCCCGGCACGGATTTTTATGAGGAGTTTCCGCAACTGGAAAACGGCGTGGGCATGCTTGCGCTGCTGGAGGACGAGTTCTCTCAGGCGTTGGAGGATGCCGCATGCCCTTCCGGGGAACGGCACATCACGATTGCGACCGGTGTGGCCGCCGCGCCTTTTATGGAGAAGCTGCTTTTGCGGGCGAAGGAACGGATGCCCGGCTTAAGCGGCGAGGTCGTTCCGGTGGAGAACCGGTTTTTCGGGGAAAGGATCACCGTCTCCGGTCTGCTGACCGGGCGGGATTTGATGGATCAGCTCTCGGCGCGCGCTTTGGGAGAGGAACTGCTGCTGCCCGCCTGTGCCCTCCGGCACGAGGGGGATAGGTTCCTCGACGACGTGACGCTGGAGCAGCTGGAGGAGGCGGTCGGCGCGCCCGTGCGGGCCGTGCCCAACGACGGAACGCTTCTTTTGGAAGCGATGATAGGAAGTGAATGAAAATGGCGAAGCCTGTAGTGGCGATTGTCGGCCGTCCGAACGTGGGCAAGTCGACGCTCTTTAATAAATTGGTGGGGCAGAGGCTCTCCATCGTGGATGACACGCCCGGTGTCACCCGCGACCGCATTTACGGCGAATGCCAGTGGAGAAACCGCGCTGTAACCCTGGTGGACACGGGCGGCATTGAGCCCTATTCCAACGACATTATCCTCTCGCAGATGCGCCGCCAAGCCGAGCTGGCGATCGATACGGCGGATGTGATCATCCTGGTGACCGATTCCCGCACGGGCCTTGTGGCGACCGACGAGGAGGTGGCCGCCATGCTGCTCAAAAGCGGCCGTCCGGTGGTGCTGTGCGTCAATAAATGCGACTCGGTGGGAGCGCCTCCTGCGGAGTTTTATGAGTTTTACAATCTCGGCCTTGGGGACCCGATTCAGGTCTCTTCGGTGCATGGTCACGGGACGGGCGACCTGCTCGACGCCGTCTTTGAGCATCTTCCGCCTGAGGAGGAAGAGGAAGAAGAAGGCGAGATCATCCGGGTGGCCATCATCGGTAAACCCAACGTCGGAAAATCCTCCCTTGTCAACCGCATTGCCGGGGAGGAACGCTGCATCGTCTCCAACATCGCCGGCACCACGCGCGACGCCATCGACACGGCGGTGGAAAACGAACACGGAAAGAATGTGCTGGTCGACACGGCCGGCCTGCGTCGCAAGAGCAAGGTGGACGACAGCATCGAGAAATACAGCGTCATCCGCGCCAAGATGGCCATCGACCGGGCCGACGTCTGCGTCATCATGATCGACGCGTGCGAGGGCTTCACCGAGCAGGATTCCAAGGTCGCCGGACTGGCGCACGAGGCGGGGAAGGGCTGCGTCATCGTCGTCAATAAGTGGGACGCGGTTGAGAAGAGCGACAAAACCATGGCCGAGTACCGCAAAAAGCTGGAGGTCGACTTCGGCTTCATGTCCTACGCGCCGATGATTTTTATTTCCGCCAAAACCGGCCAGCGCATCGACCGGCTGTTTGAGCTGATCCGCCATGTGGCCAACTCCAACGCTCTGCGCATCTCCACCGGCATGCTCAATGACCTGCTCGCCCAGGCGGTCGCCCGCGTACAGCCGCCCACCGACAAGGGACGCCGGCTCAAAATTTATTATATGACCCAGGCCTCCACCAAGCCGCCGACCTTCGTCTGCTTTGTCAACTCGGCGGAGCTGTTCCATTTTTCCTATCAGCGGTATCTCGAAAACCGCATCCGGGAAACCTTCGGGCTAGAGGGGACGCCCGTCCGCTTCATCATCCGTGAACGGGGAGATAAAAAATAAACGCGGCGGACGCCCAACGTCCGCGCCCATGCCGCGCGTCTTGAGAATGATCCGATTCATATGATTTTTAACAGGGAGGGGAAACAGGGCAATGATAGAAGAAATCTTGTCTTTTTTCCGGAATTACGGTCTGCAGGCATTGGCGACTATCGTCATCGCCTATCTTTTGGGAAGCATCAGCTTTTCCATCCTATTCACCAGGGTGTTTGCGGCGCGCAAGGACATCCGCAGCATGGGCAGCGGCAATGCGGGAGCGACCAATGTGCTGCGCTCGGTGGGAAAGCTTCCTGCCCTGTGCACCTTTGTGGGAGACTTCGGCAAGGGCGCGCTTGCCATCACCATCGGCAAGCTGATCTTTGAGTATTTTACCCCCTTTGCCGTCACGCCCTATACCACCATGCAGTACGGCGCCTATCTGGCGGGGCTGTTCTGCCTGATCGGCCATATCTATCCCTGTTACTTCGGGTTTCGCGGGGGGAAGGGCGTGCTGACCGCTGCGGCCATGATGTTGCTGATCGATTGGCGCGTTTTTCTGATTGAAGCGGCGATCTTCGCCCTCATTTTCCTGTTTTCCCATATTGTATCGCTCGGTTCCATCGTCGCGGCGACGGTCTATCCGTTGACCACCTTCCTCGTGACCTTTTTTCTCGATTACCGGCAGGCGCAGGGCCTTGCCGCCAGCGACATCAATCTCCATTATGTCGTCATCGCCACGGTTATCACCCTGCTGACAGGCGCTCTTGTGGTTTACAAACATAAGGAGAACATCAAACGTTTGAAGGCTGGCACGGAGAAAAAGATTTTTTAACCCACCGGATTTAAAAAGAGGCTTTCCGCAGACAGGCGGAAGGCCTCTTTTGCTGTCGCCTAGGAGGTAAGAAAAATTCCCCCGGTTCAACCGGAGGATGGTAATTACCCTTCTGGCTTGTATCAGAAGCTGCCCGGGAGCACGAAAAAACGGCATGGCGGAAAGCCATGCCGTTTCTCAAAACCAATGATGTTGGGTTCCGTATGCGCGCCGGTAAAACGTTAGACGGCTCTGGTCACTTTGCCGGAACGCAGGCAGCGGGTGCAGGCGTAAATACGCTTCGGGGAACCGTTCACAACTGCTCTCACGCGTTTGATATTGGGCTTCCAAGTCCTGTTCGAGCGTCTGTGAGAATGGGAAACCTTTATGCCGAAAGCAACATCCTTGCCACAAACATCGCACTTTGCCATGAGTCTGCACCTCCTTCTAAAGCGCTGGTGATACAACAGTGCTATATTATCAGATTTCCGGGCGAAATGCAAGCATTTTTTTGTTTTGCCGCAGATTCTGGGCAAAATATCCCGCGAGAAAAGGATCGTGCTTGTAATTTTTGGGCGCAGGCTTTATAATACTTAGAGTAAAAGGAGTGAAGCATGCATGTGGTTTCTGAACGCAGGCAGTGTTCAAGAGGTCTTGATCGGCATATTGTCCATGCTGGTCATCATTTTCGCCGTTCTGCCCCTGCACGAATTCGCCCACGGCTGGGTGGCCTACAAACTGGGGGACAGCACGGCAAAATACAACGGCCGTCTTACGCTCAATCCCGTTGCGCACATCGATCCCCTGGGCGCGCTGGCGCTGATTCTGTTCCGTTTCGGCTGGGCCAAGCCGGTTCCGGTCAACGCGCGCAATTTTAAAAATCCCAAGGCCGGAATGGCGGTCACCGCCCTGGCCGGTCCGGTTTCCAATCTGCTGGCGGCGCTCGTCGGCGCGCTGCTTTAT
>CABSLJ010000143.1 GCA_902478455.1 uncultured Oscillospiraceae bacterium
CCCGCCGTAATGCCGCCCGTAAGCGCGCCGAGCAGACCGTGCTCGCGCACCGCCTCCAGGGTGCCCTTGGCCATGGTGTAGCCGAAGCCGGTCAGCGGAACGGTGGCCCCTGCGCCCGCGAATTCAACGAGCGGCTCGTAAACGCCGACGGCCGTCAGGAAGACGCCCAGCGTTACGAACAAAACCAGAATCCGCGCGGGGGTCAGCTTGGTGCGGTCGATGAGAATCTGGCCGACCACGCAGATGAGCCCGCCCACGACGAAGGCTTTGACATACTCCCAAATATCCAAAATGGATCCCTCCGTTTCGTTTGGCTGTCCCGCGCTCTGCCGTCTTGGGAACAGCCTGCCGCGGGATTAAAAATGGGGTGAGCTGGAAAAAGGGATGACACAAGCCGGAAAAGGCTTTGCAGACCATTTGTCCATTGGGACTAGTATGAGCCGTTCGCCGTTTTTTATGTGACGGCGGCAAAATCGTTGTTTTTTACAAGGTCAAACGGAATCGGGAAAAATGTCGTTCCGGCATAGGCCGGCGGCGCAGCTTCCTGCCAAAAACAGCCCGCCGCATGTGCGGCGGGCTGTTTCCTCTAGTTGGACATCAGATTCTGCAGGTTCTGGATGCGCATGCCGGTGTTGGCGGCCATGATATTGTTGAGAATGAGCACCTCGTCGATGCCGCTGTCCTGAATATACTTGACGGCGTTCTTCTGGTACTGGGAGAAATAGCGCATGTCGATGACGTGGACCTCGTCGTAGTTCGCCACGAGATAGGGGCACAGAGCGTTGCCGAAGGAATCCTTGATGACGGCGATCTTGCGGCCGGTGCCGATGGGATTCTGAATGACGGTCAGAGGATTGTCTCCCCAGATGAAAACCGAATAGGAGTTGCTGCCGGAGGCGAATTCCGCAAACAGGGTGGCCTCCTGTAATACGGGAGAGGTGTTGATGTGGCAGATTTGTACCGAGTAGTCTCCGGGAATCATATAGTAATCCACGTGGTCGGGATTGTCGTAAAGCAGCTGGCTCTTGGTTTCGGTATAAAGGGTGCCGCGGTAGTTTTCAATGGTGCGCTTTTCCAGCGTGGTGATGTCAATCGGCTCAAAGCCGGCGACCTCGCCGAGCTTCTGGTAGGCGTAGTAAGCGCCCAGAGCCGTCCAGTGATGGTCGGTGTTGAAGTAGATGTATTCATCGCGCTTGTAGGAGAGGCTGTCGTATACGTCTACCGGCTTGACGTCGGCCGTGTAGCCCGAATAGATGGCGTCTAGGTTGTGGCGCTGATCGCTGGAATAGCCCTTGAGGCGGTCGGGCAGGGCGAATTCGACGTGGGTGGGCACCACCATATTGTAGACGGTGACGCCGTCGCCCAGCGCCTGCTTAAAGCTGGAGACGGTTTTGGCGTAATTCTGCGCCACCGAATCGGAGCCGCCGAAGGTCTCCAGACCATCGTTGCCGTAAAGCAGGACACCGCCCACCTGGGTAATTGTTTTGTTGGGGTCGTCGCTGACGACGGGGACGGAGGGCGTGCTGGAACTCTCGGACTCAGACGAGGAGACGGCGCTGCTTTCCGCAGCCGAAGAGACGTGGTCCGCAGAGGAGACGGAGGTTTCCGGCGCCTGGGTCGAAACATCGGCGGAGGCGACGGGCGCTTCGGTCGGCTCATCCTGGGGGCGGGTGTTCAGGTAGATGATCGCCGCCACGGAAGCGACGAGCACAATGCAGCAGATGATCAGCGGCCAGCGGCTTCTCCGGCGGTATTTTCTTCCCCTTCCGCTGTAGTTCCTCCGGCGGTAGTCGTTGCCGCCGTCCCGGTACATTCTGTAAGAGTCGCTCATTGTGATCACCTGTTCCATTCCTTTAAAATTCTTTGCGGTTCCCGCTCCTTTGGGGAAAAGGAACGGACGTGTTCGCGTTATGTTTACCAGTATAGTATAAACGATAGGGGATTTCAACTTTGAAACGGTAACAATTTTGACAGAATTTTGCCCGCGCTCCGGCTTTGCGGAATGGGGCGCAAAAAAGCGGATGACAGTTTTTTGCGCGTGTGCTATAATTGGGATTAACCACGCCGGACAGCCTTGGAACATCCCTCAAACAGGGACTTCCGCTGCCGGCGGATCGTCGCCCCCGAACGCCGGGCGCAAGCGGTGAAGGCAGCCGTCTGTACCGGAATGCGGAAGTTAGCATTCCCCGCAAGGGGCGTCCTATCGGCCGAAGAAACCTATGAGGTGATCAGTTTGTCGTTTCCCCGTGAAAAAATCCGCAATTTCAGCATCATCGCCCACATCGACCACGGCAAGTCCACCCTGGCCGACCGCATTCTGGAAGAGACCCAGTCGGTCGCGCTGCGGGACATGTCCGACCAGCTGCTCGACAACATGGACCTCGAGCGGGAGCGGGGCATCACCATCAAGGCGCACGCGGTCACGCTGCGCTACCGGGCCGACGACGGCGAGGACTATATTTTCAATCTGATCGACACGCCCGGCCACGTCGACTTCAACTATGAGGTCTCCCGGTCCCTCGCCGCCTGCGAGGGGGCCGTCCTGGTGGTCGACGCTTCTCAGGGAATCGAGGCGCAGACGCTGGCCAACACCTACCTGGCAGTGGACGCGGGCCTCGAAATCGTGCCGGTCATCAATAAGATCGACCTGCCCAGCGCCGAACCGGAGCGGGTGCGCGCAGAGATCGAGGACGTCATCGGCATCCCGGCCGACGACGCGCCGCTGGTCTCCGCCAAAAACGGAATCAACATCCGTGCGGTGCTCGAAAAGGTGGTCTCGTCCGTCCCGTCGCCGGGCGGAGACGACGAGGCCCCGCTCAAGGCGCTTATTTTTGATTCCTATTACGACGCCTACAAGGGGGTCATCATCTATGTCCGCCTGATGGACGGCAGGCTTCACCCGGGCGAGGAAATCCGCATGATGTCTACGGGCGCGGAATTCACCGTGGTGGAATGCGGCTTTTTGCGCGCGACCAGCCTGGAACCGGCGGACGAACTGGCGGCGGGCGAAGTCGGCTACATCGCCGCCTCCATCAAGACGGTGGGGGACGCCCGCGTGGGCGACACCGTCACCCTGGCGGAGCGCCCCGCGCCCGAGCCGCTGCCCGGCTACCGCAGGGTGAATCCGATGGTCTTCTGCGGCATCTATCCGGCAGACGGCGCGCATTACGCCGATCTGCGCGAGGCGCTCGAAAAGCTTCAGCTCAACGACGCCTCCCTCTCCTTTGAGCCGGAGACCTCGGTGGCCCTCGGTTTCGGCTTCCGCTGCGGCTTTTTGGGGCTGCTGCATATGGAGATCATCGAGGAACGGCTGGAGCGGGAATACAATCTCGACCTGATCACCACCGCGCCCAGCGTCATCTACCGCATCACCAGAACCGACGGCTCGGTCGTGCTGATCGACAATCCGACCAATTATCCCGACCCCTCCCTCATCCAGAAGGCGGAGGAGCCGATGACCAACGCCCACATCTATTCCCCTTCGGAATACGTGGGCAACATCATGGAGCTTTGCCAGGACCGCCGCGGGATATTCAAGGATATGAAATATCTCGACGCCGACCGCGTGGACATCCACTACGAGCTTCCCTTGAATGAGATCATCTACGACTTTTTCGACGCGCTCAAATCGCGCACCAGGGGCTACGCCTCCTTCGACTACGAGCTATTGGGATACGCGTCCTCCAACCTCGTCAAGCTGGACATGATGCTCAACGGCGAGATTGTTGACGCGCTCTCCTTCATCATCCATGCCGACAAGGCCTATCCCCGCGCCCGCAAGATGGCCGAGAAGCTCAAGGACAAAATTCCGCGCCAGCTCTTTGAGGTGCCCATCCAGGCCTGCATCGGCGGGAAGATCATCGCCCGCGAGACGGTCAAGGCCCTGCGCAAGGACGTGCTCGCCAAGTGCTACGGCGGCGACATCACCCGCAAGAAGAAACTGCTGGAAAAGCAGAAGGAGGGCAAAAAGCGCATGCGCCAGCTCGGCTCCGTGGAGGTGCCGCAGGAGGCGTTTATGGCGGTGCTCAAGCTGGACGATTAAAGGGAGACGGCGCCGCGTCTGCGGCGCCCTTTTTAGGAGGGAAACCATGCGGCCCATCGGACTGTATATCCACGTCCCTTTTTGCGACGGAAAATGCCCCTACTGCGATTTTTATTCCCTGCGCGCGGACGAGGAAACGATGGACGCCTACGTGACGGCGGTCAAACGAGAACTGGCCTGCTTTGGGGCGCAGCTCGGCCGCCGGGCGGACACCCTCTACTTCGGCGGGGGAACGCCGAGCCTGCTGGGCGCGGCGCGGCTGTGCGAGCTGGCGGACGCGGCGCGGGCGGTCTTCGGTCTGGAGGGGGCCGAGATTACGGCAGAGGTCAATCCCTGCACGGGCGGCGGCCTGGATTTTGCCGCGCTGCGCGCCGGTGGGTTTAACCGCCTTTCGGTCGGCCTGCAATCGGCGAACGAAGAGGAGCTGCGCTGCCTCGGACGCAGGCACGGCGCGCAGGACGCGGCGGTTACGCTCGGACGCGCCCGGGCCGCGGGGTTTGCCAACCTTTCCCTCGACCTGATGCTCGCGATTCCGGGACAGACGGAGGAAAGCCTTAGGCGTTCCGTCCGGTTTTGCCGGGAGGCGGGGGCGCGGCATGTTTCGGCCTATCTGCTCAAGCTCGAGGAGGGAACGCCCTTCTTTGCGCGCCGGGACGCCTTGGCGCTGCCCGATGAGGAGGGCCAGCGCCGCCTTTACCTGGCGGTCTGCGAGGTGCTCGGAGGGGCGGGCTTCGCGCAGTATGAAATCTCCAATTTTTCAGAACCCGGCTGCGAGAGCCGCCACAACCTCAAATACTGGAACGGCGAGGAATACCTGGGGATCGGCCCGTCGGCCCATTCCTTTCTGGAGGGACGGCGGTTTCATTCGCCCCGCTCTCTGGAGTCCTTCCTCCGGGGAACCGAACGGACCGACGACGGGACGGGCGGGGACGGCGAGGAATACGCCATGCTGCGCCTGCGGCTGTGCGAGGGACTCGAACGCGCCCGCTACCGGGAACGGTTCGGTTGCGATTACCCCGCCTCCTACGACGGAAACGCCCGGCGTTTTGAAAAAGCGGGACTGCTTACATGCGACGAGAGGGGCATCCGCCTTTCCCGGGAGGGCTTCTTGGTATCCAATGAGTTGATTGGGGAAATACTCTTGTAACGGCATGGACGGATGCTTTGGATCTGTTCCCTGCGGCGCATCGGGCCATTGTAAGTGCAAAATAAGGCGAATTCTGTATAAATAAAGAGAAAAATTACCGTTTGTATTTGGTTTAAACATTTTTGCCGGAGTATAAGCGGGCAAAACGCGCATATCCGGTACAGTAAGGACGTGGTTGTTTGTGTTAAAGCTGGCCCGATTTCTGAAGGGCTACAAAAAACAGGTGATTTTGGGCCCTGTCTTCAAGCTCATCGAGGCGATTTTTGAGCTGATCGTGCCGCTGGTCATGGCCAGCATCATCGACGTCGGCGTGGAACAGGGAGATAAGGGCTATGTCTTCCGCATGGGCGGGGTGATGCTCCTGCTGGCCGCCGTGGGGCTGTGCAGCGCGCTCATCTGCCAGTATTTCGCCGCCCAGGCCTCGCAGGGCTTTGGGACGACGGTGCGCTCCGCGCTCTACAAACACATCAATACCCTGTCCCACGCGGAGATCGACAAGCTCGGCACGCCGTCGCTCATCACCCGCATCACAAACGACGTCAACCAGCTCCAGGTGGCGGTAGCCATGCTCATCCGCCTGGTCATCCGCGCGCCCTTTCTGGCGGTGGGCGCGGTCGTGATGGCGATGAGCATCGATTTAAAGCTTTCGGTCATCTTTCTGGTGGCCACGCCGCTGATTGCGCTGGTGCTTTATTTTGTTATGAGCCGGTCGGTCCCCTTTTACAAGGCAATTCAGAAAAAGCTCGACCGGGTTTCCCTGCTTTCCCGCGAAAATCTGGATGGTACCAGGGTCATCCGCGCCTTTTCCAAGCAGAAGAGCGAGGAGGAGCGCTTCAATGAAGCGAGCGACGACGTGGCGAAAACGGCCGTCCGTGTGGGCAAGCTTTCGGCCCTTTTGAATCCGGCGACCTATCTGATCATGAACTTTGCCATCGTCGCCATCGTCTGGTTCGGCGGCTTTCGGGTCGACGGCGGCGATATGAGCCAGGGCCAGATCATCGCCTTCGTCAACTACATGACGCAGATTCTGCTCGCGCTGGTCGTGGTGGCCAATCTGGTGGTCATCTTCACCAAGGCCTCGGCCTCGGCGGCGCGCGTCAATGAGGTGTTCGAAACGGTTCCCTCGGTTGTGGAGCTGTCTCTTATACACATCTCCGAGCCCACGAGACCGTACTA
>CABSLJ010000144.1 GCA_902478455.1 uncultured Oscillospiraceae bacterium
ACTCCACTGGTCGGCTAAAAGAATTGATTCCGTCAGGACTTCTCCTATTTTTGATCACTCTTCATTTTTCTGTGAAAAGCAATCACAGCCAACGTGTAGACAGCCGCCGCATACAGGGAAACGACGCCGAGCGGCAGCAGGATGCCCGAAGTGTTCCCCAGCATTGCGGCACGGGAGGCCTGCACGGCATGATAGAAGGGCAGGACCGCACAGATATCCCGGAGCGCCCCGCCGAGCATATCCACATCCATCCAGATACCGCCGACCAGCGCGGAGACGGTGATGAGGACGGAGGTCACGGGCGGGGCCGCCTTGTCGTTCAAAAGGCTGCCGAAGAGCATGCCGAAGCCCATGAATAGCACGGCCGAGGGCAAAAGAGTCAACAGGGATAAAAGCATATTGCCCGGCTGCAGCGGCGTGCCCAGTACAGCGCCAATGACGGCCGACGATGCAAAGGTAATCATCCCCTGACCGAGCGCGACGGCCAAAAGCGGCAGGCTGTAACCGGCGATATAGTCAAAGGCGGTCATCGGAGAGGCATAGAGTCGGATTAAAAAAGCCCCCGCGCGGTCCTTGGACACCTGCAAACAGGAAAAGAGCATAACAAAGGTCAGGCTGAAAACGGCTATGCCCGGTCCCAGATGGTCAATGTCAAAGATGACCATCTGCGCCTGGGCCGGAATGCCTTGATTGACCACCGTCATCAGGAGAAGCATCAGCAGCGGCAGCCCAAGGCAAAAAATATAGCTGATCGGGTCGCGCAGCAGCTCCTTGAGGTTGCGCCCCGCAAAGGCACGGCATCTCACAAACCATTCCCCCTCTCGGCGATTGCAACAAAGGCGTCTTCCAGATGATCGGTTCCCGTCTGCGCTTCCAGCTCTCCGGCCGTGCCGAGCGCGCACAGCTCTCCCTTGATCATAACGGCGATTCGGTCGGACAGCGCCTCAGCCTCCTCCATGTAATGGGTGGTCAGCACCATGGTAATCCGGCCTTTGATCTTTTTGAGCGCCGCCCATAGCTCCCGTCGGGCAAGCACATCCAATCCAAGGGTCGGCTCGTCCAGAAAAAGCACCTCCGGCCCGGTGATAAGCGCCATGGCGATGCTCAGCCGCCGCTGCCAGCCGCCTGAAAGGGTTTTCGCCCGGCTGTGCTCCACCTCCTCGAGCGAAAGGGCCGCGATGATCTCCCCGGCCTTTTCCACGGCGCGTGATTTGCCGGCGCCGTAAATGCGGGCGATCAGCTCAAGGTTTTCCCGCACGGTGAGATTGGGCGCTACCGCCGTCTCCTGCGGAGAGAGGTTGATTCTCTTTTTGACCTCCTGAGGCTCATGCAGCACGCTATGTCCCAACACCAGGGCGTCTCCCTGCGTAGGCCTGGAAAGGCAGCAAAGCATCCGGATCGTGGTGGTTTTTCCCGCACCATTGACGCCCAGCAGAGCAAAAAGCTCCCCCCGCTCCACTGAGAGATCAATCCCTCGCACAGCCTCCTTTGATCCGAAGGATTTCTTCAGAGCGATGGTTTCAATGGCTTTCATTTCTCCACCTCCTCAGGCGGCTTCTCCTGCGCCTGAAAAATGGCGTTTGCAAAGTTGAGGTAATCGGTATTCTGCACGATGGCGATGCCCTGATTGACGTCGGCCATCAAAAGCAGCGTATCTCCCGGCTGGATGTCAAAAAGTTCCCTGGCTCCCTTGGGAATGACAATCTGGCCCTTTTCTCCCACCTTAACGGTGGCGATAAATTTTCCTTCCGGCATTTTCATATGGTTTCTCAGCCTTCTTTCCGCAGATGGAAGCTCTGCGCAGTTTGATAAGTATAATTTGTATTACTTTTCCTACTAATTATACTCGTTCTCGGTGCCTTTGTCAAGAAAAGGAGCGGCCATCCGGGTGCTATACCGTCTTTTCCCCTTTTTCGCCGACGCCGCCCATTTAGGGCAAAAAAAGAGACCGCCTGCGGCGGCCTCTTCCGGAAAGATCACGCTTTGATCAGAGGAACACACGTTGCCCGGTGCGGCCCGATTCGTAGATCGCGTCGATCACGCGCTGCACCTTGAGGCCGTAAGCCCCGTTGACGGGCACATCCTCGCCGCGCTCGAGCGCGCCGGTAAACTGCCGGACTTCCTCCTCGAGCTGCTCGACGATCTCATAATCCACCTTGTGGGAATCCATAAAGGGCTCGAGGTAGACCTCTCCCTTGCCGATGCCTTCGAGCTCATTGTTCCAGCACATGGTGCCCATGGCACGGATCTGGCCCTTTTTACCCACGATGGTGTAATTGTGGATGTTTCCGCGCACAAAGGAGACGTCCATCGCGGCGCGCGCGCCGTTCGACAGCTCCATGACGGCGTAGGCGTCGTTGTCGTTCTGCTCGGCGTTGCGCTCGGGATCAACATAGGCCATGACCGACTTGATCTCCTGCCCGGAGAAGTAGTAGATGAGGTCGACGAGATGGGGCGCGAGGTCCATCAGCGGGCCGCCGCCGGAGAACTTGGGCACGCAGCGCCAGCCCGCCGTCTCAGGATTGTAGCCGCCGAGGTTGAAGGAGAAATGATAGAAGGAGACCTCTCCGATAGCGCCCTCCTCCAGCATGGCCTTGACCTTGCTCTGGCCCGCCTGGTAGCGGTAGCAGAAGCCGAGTCCCATTTTGACGCCGTTTTTCTCACAGGCGGCCACCATCTCCTCGCACTCCTGTGCGTTCATGCCCATGGGCTTCTGGCAGAAGACGTGTTTTCCGGCGTTGGCCGCGGCGATGACCTGCTCCTTGTGGAAGACGTTGGGGCTGGCCACATAGACGACGTCCACATCCTCGAGCGCGAGCAGCTCCTCAAGGCTTTGGCAGTTGTGTTCCATGCCGAATTTCTCACACACGCGGGCGCGGGTTTCTGGGTTCTGGTCAAAAGCGGCCACCGGCTTGGCCGAGGGGACCTTGCACATCATAGGCAGCACGGCGGTCTCGATAAATCCGCCGCAGCCGCACATTCCGAATCTGATCATAGAAAACTTCCTTTCATCAAAGCATTATCTCTTCCAGCGCAACAGGACGGGCGCTTCCGTCTGCGATGCGCTGAACACGGCAAAATTCACGGTCAACCGGTTGTATGCGCGGCCCCCGGGCGGGAGCGGCCGTCGTCCGGTTTATTCAATCGGCAGGCCGTAAAAGGCGAGCATCGGCTGGCCGCCCCATTCGCAGGGGATCAGGCCGGTCGGATTCATCTGCCAGGCCCCGTGGATCACCGCTCCTTCGCGCGGTTCGCGCTCAAGGGTCAGCGTGAGCGCCGGCTCGCTCATCTCATGTACCGTTTCAACCTGCTCATAGGAGAGGATTTTGATCTCTCCCTCGCCGTCCACAATGGTAAAGGGCAGCAGCTCGGCCGGCATCATGAACATATTGAGTCCCCGCACGACGTTTTTAAATTCCATGCGCAGCCTTTTGTCCCCGATCCGTCTGACCGAGCCGACCTCGGGCGCGCGCCATTCGACGTCCTCTCTGCCGTAAATGGTTCCGAGGGCCGCCTTGGCGCTGCGTTCCGCCACCATGAGTCCGGAGGCGGCTGAATTGTGGATGTAATCGTACAGCTTGAGATCGATGGAGGGCACCACAGTCACATGGTCGAGCACCTTGGCGGCCTGGCGCTGCGCCTCGCGCACCTTGCCCCAATGCTCGTCAAACTCCGGACTGGTCTGGAAGGTACAGCGGTTGATCTGTACCGTCAGGAAGGGCAGGTCGGGCTGATTCAGGTCCCGGCGAACACAGCTCACAAAATGGCTGAAGCGCTCGAGGTAGTCGTCTCCGCTGTACTCAAAGCCGTCCGCGCAGCCCTGGTACCATGCCACCGCCTTGAGCTTGCCGCCGTAGTCGCGCAGAATGTTGAGCATGTTCTCGTAAAGGTCGCCGTCCTGAGCGGGGTTCCACTGCCGCAGGGGCGAACCGCCCGACGCCGAGGGAATCAGTCCGATAGGATAGCCCAGCGCTTCTTTTAAATATTTGCCGAAGTGCATGTAGGGTGAATAACCGGGACTGCGCGGCTCGTAATGGCCGGTGTAACGGGTGTCGGTCGTCTCGTTCATCATGGGGGTGGCCATGTCCCATTTGCCGCTGTTGCGGCGCACATGCACGCCCGGTTCGGGAGGATCGTTCACCGGGTCCTTGCAGCGGCCGGCGGCGTTCGACTGCCCGGCAATGAGGAAGACGTCGCCCACGCCCACGTGGAAGATCATATCCCCGCGGTTTAACGCCTCCGGATTGCCCGTGCGCAGCTGGGTTTCCAGCCGGTAGAGGCCGCCCGCCGGCACGCCCCTCAGCACCAATCGCCAGGTGCGGTCGTCGGGCGTCTCGCCCTGTGTCCAGGGGACAATCTCCTCGCCGGTGCTCTCATGCACCACGCGCGCCCACACCGTGGCCTGCGCGCCCTCGGGCAGATTGACCGGATAATATTCCCCCGCGAGGGGGATGTCCGCCCGGCCGTCGTCCTCCTGCTGGAAAATCTGCCAATCCATGGCGCCTTCCCGGATGATCACGCCTTGCTTGACCATTTTGTATCACCTTTATCATTCAGAATGGAATCCTGTTTGTAATATATCCTATTGTTTTTGTGTTTTGTATTACATCAGTTGGAAACTTCTCAAACGCCGCATGCGGTTACGCCTTTTTCTCCGGGAGCAGCTCGGCCACACCCTCGAGCACCGCGCCCGACGCCCACGAATGGGCGCAGAACCAGGTCGAGGAGGGGGAACCGTCCGGGTAACGCTCGGCGAGCAGAGAATCGGAATAGCAGAAACGCTCGTTGATGAGTCCCTTTTTGCCCCAGTCGTATTCGCCGTCCTCATGCAGATAGACGTTGGAAGTCCAATAGAGGGTATCGCGGTAGCGGTCGGCGAAGTAGGGGTCCTTTGTCTGCTCCGCCAGATAGGAAAGGCTCTTTAAGATGGCGCTGCCCATGGGATGGATGTGGGAATTGTTCACAGAGGTCACCGACCCGCCGCAGGCCGCCCAATGCATGGAGCGCAGCGGTTCGGCCTCGAGCACGGGGTTGTAGCTGAATTTCCAGGAGAATTCGTACTCCACGCCGTCGGACAGCATCTGAAGGTAGCGCTCCCCGCCGGTCAGGCGGTGCAGCAGCTCGGCCGCCTTGATGAAGGCGAGCACGCCCTCCTCGTCGGGGCTTTTGAAGATGTCGTGCGGACCCCCGTAAAGGTGGAAGGTTTTGACCTCTCCCCAATAGAAGTCCATGGCCCGCTCGGCGGCGGCCAGGGCCGCCTTGTCCTGAGCGCATTCCCACAGCAGGACGAGTCCGGGCACAAACCAGCAGCTGGAAAAGCCGTCGGGGTCCAAGAGCGAACCGTCGCTCTCGCGGTAGGTGTAGCCGAAGGAGCCGCTTTCAAGCTGGGTCTCCATCACCTTGTGAAGCACCCGGGAGGCGGCGGAAAGCCAGCTCTCCTTTTCCCTGCCCTGCGCTCCGGCCTCTTTGTAGGAAGCCAGCAGATAATAGCAGGTCTGGCCGTTGACATAGGCCGAATGGCCGGGCATCTCCAGGTCGCGGTACCACCAGCCCCGGGCGTTCCACTCTTTCTTGACGGGGTCGTAATTCTCATGGAAAAGTCCCGACTGCTCCGAAACCGCACAGTCTGCGATGTGGTCGAGCACCGAGACGGCGCAGTCGGTCCATTTCTCCTCCCCCAGCCGCAATCCGGCGGTCAGAAGGGGATAGGCCGTGCGCGCGCCGCCCGTCCAGGAGGCGCTGAAGCCGGGCGCAAAGGGTTCTGCGTCGGGATTTTTTGCGACGTCCGGCAGGGTGATGTAAAAATTCCGGGCGTCCTTGTCGTAGCCGTAGTCGCACAGCGCGTCGGCAATGGCGCGCGCCGCATCCTCCACTGTGCCGTTTTCTTTCACCGAATCGCGCAGGTCGCGGTAGGAGGCGCGCAGCAGCGCGCTCGCGCATGGGAGGCGGTCTCCGCCGGGGAGCAGATAAAGGCGCAGATCACAGACGGCCCCGCCGTTTTCAAAGTCGGCAAAGCCTTCAGTGCGGCTGACGCGGTTGCGCCCGGGGATGGTGCTGTAGGTAAAGGGATCGTTGACAAAGCCGAGAGAGAAGGAAATCCGCCGCTCGGATTTGCAGACGCCGATGCCCGTCTTTTCGTTCACCGAGCCGTCGGCCCGCCGGCAAATGTCCCGCCCGCCGAGGGCGAAGCAGCGTTTTTTGCCCAGCATGGAGGTAAAGCCATGGCTGGAGCGGTCGGTGCGCACCAGCCATTCGGGCGCGACCCAGGGGCGGTGGAAGCCGCCGTTGTCCCCCTCCTCCAGCTGAGGATAAGTGGCCCATTTGCTCGCTCCTCCGCGGTTAACTCCGTACATAAA
>CABSLJ010000145.1 GCA_902478455.1 uncultured Oscillospiraceae bacterium
GCGGCGCGCCGAACGACACGGAGATGTGGACGAGCATCAACGTTTCACTGGAACCGGAGCTGCGCGAGCGCATCATGGATGAAAGCCTGTTCCACTGGCACTGCGATCAGTGCGGCTGGGACGCGCAGCTGGTTTATCCCTGCCTGTATCACGACATGGAACGTCGCTTTATGATCTACCTGATTCCCGACATCTCCGAAAAAGCGCTGGTCGATTCGGAGCTTGAGCGCGCGTTTCCCGAACTTTCCACCATCCGCAAGCGGCTGGTGCCGACCCTCAACAAATTCAAGGAAAAAATTCTCCTGTTTGAGGCGGGACTTGACGACCGCGCCGTGGAACTCGCCAAGCTGGCCCTGGCCGAGGTGGTGGCCAAAAAGCAGAACAAGACCGTCTCCTCGGGCTATTTCTGTTCCTTGGATGCCGAAACCGGCCGCATCGGCTTCTCCTTTTTCCTAGAAGGGCAGCCGGAACCCTGCTACCAGGGGACCCGGCTCGAGGTGTATGAGAAATCGCTGGAGATCGCCCGTGCCTTTGAAAGCGACGAGCTCCCGGAGGACGGCTTTGTGAAGATCGACACGCCCTGGGCGAGCGAGACCCTGCACCGCTATCAGGCGAGGGTCTGACCTTTCCCGCGCATGCGGACAATCCCTTTCGTTTTTCCACAGGCCGGTGATTTCACCGGCCTCTTTTCATCGGGATAACGCTTTTCGGATTGTACGAATCGTGGCGTCCATTTTACGATTCAAGTCCAGTTTGAAAAATCATCTTGCACAGCGCCTTTTGTCTGTGCTATGCTGTGGACAAAGGAGCCTTCCCCGTTCCTTTTCAACTCAACAGACAAGGAGCGTTAGAAATGAAAGCCAACATCGTCAAAAGAAATTGGGTTGTGGAATGGTTCGACGAACGCATGTGCTTCCATATGCCCAGCCTCACCATGGCAAACGACGGCACGCTGCTGACCGTCTGGAACGGCGGCTTTATGCAGTGGAACGACGACCCCATGGGCCGCGACGCCAACGATTGGGTGTCCATCCTTGAGCCGGGGAGCGACAAATGGTCCAACCCCGAGGCGGTCGGCAGCGACCTGCGCTACGCCTGCCATGACCCTGTTTTCCTCAAGAACCGGAAGGGGGAGATCATCCTCCTTTACGCCAAGTTCCTGGACACCGAGGTCAACTTCTCCAACTGGTGCAACGGACGCGACGAGCTCTGGACCCGCAAAACCTGCGACGGCGGCCGCACCTGGCTGCCCGCCAAACCCTCCGGCATCACCTCCGGCCACGCCTCCAACGACAGCGTCCTCCTGCCCGACGGCACCATGGTGTTCGCCTCCACCAGCTCGGAAATTCCGGACAAATATTTCGGCGCCGTGCGCATCTACATCTCTCATGACGACGGTGAAACCTGGGAGAAGGGCCCCCTGCTCTACGCCGAGGACGGCAATCTCATCCGAGAGCCCGCCCTGTGCTACCGGCCGGACGGCACCATCCGCATGTTTACCCGCACCTGTCCCGGCAATACCGGCTGGGGCACCGCCGGCAACCGTTCCCTGTTCTCCTACACGGCCGAAAGTCGGGACGGCGGCGTGACCTGGACCAAGCCGGTCCCCTCCACCATCATCAACAACGAGTCGAAAATCGACGTCATCAGCTGGGATGACGACACCATCCTCATGGCCTACAACAACACCATGGACACCGACTGGCACGAGCGCAGCCCCCTGACCCTGGCCTGCACCAAGGACGAGGGAAAGACCTGGCACAATTTGTGCGACATCGCCCCCGCCCCGGGCAACAAATGCCAGCCCGCCATGTGCAAGGACCGCGACGGCCGCTTGAACGTCGTCTACATGCACCGGCACACCGCCATTGAGCATGTGGTCATCGAGCTGACCGATTGAGCGGAATCAAAATCAAAATCCGACTGCCCAAGGTTGGCGGCCGGATTTTTTGATGCAGCTCTGCAAAAAAGGAAAGCCTCCGTTGCGCTGTCGGAAGCTTTCCTTTTTTATGCCTGCCGACGGACTGAGGAGAGAACCCCTTCCTACTGTTTTTGCGCTCTATGTGGCGTGGAGAGGACTGAAAAGGTTCCAACATACGGTTCTAACGAATCATTTTGTTAAATATGACAAAAACGCAAAAAATACCGTTGGGTTTTATATTGCCGAAAATGATTATTTTTTGGATTATGTGACTGTGCTGTGACCAGAAGATTCTAAAATAAAAATAGAACTCATTCTTAATTTAACAGTCGAACAACAACCAAATTTGTATGGAGGAATCCGGAGATGATCATGTTAAGACTCTTTATGGCTGTATTGATGCTGTTCAGCGGCATACCTTTGACGAACACGGCGGCAGAGGCCCCTACCGTCACCCTGAACAACATCGTCTACACATTGGATGTGCAAACCCAGACGGCGTCGGTCACTGGGATAGCCACGTCCTCCTGCCCGAAGGAAATCAATATCCCTGCAACGGTGGACAGTGACGGCGTCGCTTATGCGGTGAAATCAATCGGAGAAAACGCCTTTGAAAGAATTCAGTATGGGGGCTTTGTCAAGGTCACCCTGCCGGAAGGGCTGGAACGCATCGGAGACAATGCGTTTGACGGCGTTTATGTATCGGATACCCTTGTCATTCCCGACAGCGTCGTTTATCTGGGGGTTGGGGCCTTCTGCGCCAATTATCTGGATAAGGTCGTAATTGGCTCCGGTGTGGAGGAAATCCCCTCTCAGGCGTTTGCATTCGGCAACGCTTCCGTTGTCGAGCTGATATCCAACGTCAAAACCATCGCGCCAGATGCCTTTGAAGACTGGCTCCCGGAAAAGATCATCGTTCACGGTAAGGAAGGCAGCATGGACGCTGTGCTGAAGGCTGGCGGCATGCTGGAAGACGGCGCTGCGGTGGAATACATTGTTCCCGTTGATCCCAATGCGAAGGATGACGTCTGGCTGCAGGCCCAGATTGACGCCGCGCCGGAGGGAGAACCAACCGTTATTTCTCTGCCGAATGATGTCTATCTAAAGAAGACGGTCACGATTCCGGCGGGGAAAAACATCGTGCTGACCGACGAGGGCGCCGAGGTCCTGGTACACGGCAGCGTTTCTCCGCTCTTTTCGGTTGCGGCCGGCGGTGCGCTCGCCATCCAGACAACGGGAGAGGATGAGCTGCTTACGTTCAGAGGCGGCAAGGTTTCGGCCGGTCAGTCGGCCACGGTTGTCAATTGCCTGGGCACGCTTTCTCTGCACGGCGGCGTCATCCAGGGCGGAGCGGTATCCGCCGTGGGAAGCGGCGCCATCCGGGTCAACGGCTCGCAGGCAAAGTTTTATATGGACGGCGGCGTAATTGAGAAAACAACCATCACCAACGGCACCATTACCGCGCCTGTCACGGTGGGAAGCCGTGCTTATTTCTCCTTTACCGGCGGTGTTATTCGAGACAACGTTTCCACCGCGACCGGAAGCTCTTCTGCGGGCGGTGTAGTTGTATACGGCTGGAACGACGGCGATACCAGCGTTATGGAAATGTCCGGTTCGGCGGCAATTGTCGATAACTATGCTTACGACGGCGGCGGCCTGTATCTCTGCGGCGACGTCCGTGCAAGCATGACCGGCGGAACGATATCGAACAACGAAGCCAGGCATTTCGGCGGCGGTGTTTGCGCAAGCATCGTCGTAGGCAACCAAAAGCCCGATTCGGTGTGCCAATTTATTCTGGACGGCGGAACCATTTCCAATAACCGGGCAAATACCAGTGCGGGAATTTATGTCAACTCAAAATTTGTTGTCCTGAAAAAGGGCTACATCCAAAATAACGAAGCCACATGGCAGGGCGGCGGCATCTACGTCAGTGAAGTGCCCTATACCCTCCAGATGTACAACGCACTCATTGCGGACAATTACGCCGAGTCCATCGGCGGCGGTCTGTGGTTCTGCCCCACGGGTGAAGCGGTGCTCTCCGTCACCAACGGCGCCGCAGTGTTTGACAACCGGGCAGGAGGCGCCGGCGACGACTTTGTCTCTCTGCAGAGCGGCACTTATTCGGTCACGCTGGCCAACCGTCTTTTGGGCGGCGGCAAGGTTTCCTGGCATGCCGACGGCGGCGTGCAGGGCGGAGACATCGGCGCTTATTTGGACGCCATCGGAAAGCCCACGGAGGATCCGCGTTTTGACCCGGCCAATCCGGGCGAGTCAATAAACGTGGTGGAAAGCAAGCGCAATCTGGCCTTGAAGGCGGTGGCCGACGAAGCCGCCAAGGAACTGGCCAGAGATCAGGCGGCCCTGTTTGTGACGGGCAACTCGGCCCATCACGGCGGAGGAATCGGCTCCAATGCAGAGGTGCTCATCGGTACGGCCGGAGAGGAATATACCCTTACCGTCAACAAGAGCTGGCTGGAAACTCCGACGGAGCGGCTGCCTGAATCTCTGACCGTCTATCTGAAGGTGGGAGACTACCAGCTCGACCCGGTTACGCTGACGGCGGAAAACGATTGGTCGGCCTCTTTTGAGGGACTGCCAAATCCGGAGACCCTGCAGAATGTGCGCTTTGCGGTGACCGAAAATCCCGTTCCGGAGGATTTTGTTTTTTCCTACGCGCCGGCTGTGGTGAATCCTGAGACCAGGACCATCACCATTGAGATCAGCAACACCTACGAGCCGCCTGTGTCTTCCGAGCCCAGTTCGGAGCCAAGTTCTGAACCCAGCTCCGAGCCAAGCTCCGAGCCTAGTTCAGAGCCCAGCTTCGAGCCAAGCTCTGAACCCGAAGAATCCGAGCCGGAGGAGGTTTCTGATCCCTCTACGCCGCTCGGCCCCCCGCCAACGGAGGAAAACACCTCCTCAAATGATGGTGAATCCGAACCGGTGGAAGAGATATCCGATGTTTCCACACCTCTGGGCACCGGAGGAGCCGCAAATACATTGCCGCTATTCCTGGTGATGACGGCGGCAGCTCTTTGTATTGCGCTGTTGTGTCTGAAAAAGCGCCAGAGCAAGGAGCGCTGACGAAATTGCCGGTCCGGAGCAGAAAGACCGGATTCTAGGAAAAGGTCCCTTCCAGAGAAGGGACCTTTTCTTTGTCTGACGCTTATGGAGAAGAGATTTTCCGCAAGAATTAGCGACTGTGTATTGTCAAAAGATTGGAAGGAACGTCGAAATCTCTGTTTTTTACAATATGAGGATAAGATAAAAACATTTTCTGGACATTTTGCTTTTGCTGTAGTAAAATAAGAAAAAAGTTTCCAAACAAAGGAGAGTTGAACATGGACACAAGGGCAATCGAAATCGCTTCCAGAAGAAATAAGCGGATTATCACCAAGGCCGTCCCCGGCCACTTTGCAACCAGCCATTCCCATGTCAATTATTATATCGACATGACCGCCATCAAATGCCAGAACCGGATGGCCAAAAACGCCGCGAAGGAATTCGCGCAGGGCTATGCCGGCACAGCGGTGGATACTATCATCTGTCTGGACGGCACCGAGATAGTCGGCGCTTTCCTGGCGGATGAGATTTCCCAGCTGGGAATCAACGCGGGGGCGGATATCGCCGTCATCACCCCGGAGCTCAACTCGAATAACCAGATGCTCTTCCGGGACAACACCCAGCGCATGATCTGGGGCAAGCGGATTGTCCTCCTGGTGGCCTCGGTCTCCACCGGAAAGACCATCAACCGCGCGCTCGAATGCATTCGTTACTACGGCGGAGAATCGGTCGGACTGTGCGCTTTGTTCAGCGCCATCGATTCCATCGGGGACACGAAGATCGACTGTATTTTCGACGGCGGCGACCTGGAAAACTACCACATCTACTCCCTGCATGATTGCCCGAATTGCAAGGAGAAGCGCAAGATCGACGCGATTATCAACAGCTACGGATACTCAAAAATCTGAATACAGAAGACAAAACGCGGCAAGCAGAAACCTGCTTGCCGCGTTTTTGATGTCCGAAGGGGGCGGCGGACGAACCGGCAAGACGCCGTGTTTCCAAGGGGCTTTCTTGTTTTACCGCTTGGCTGCTGCGTTTTTCTGTGCTATAATAACCTCACGCCGTAAGCGGCAATCAGAGATTGCCGACGGCTGAGAGAACATTGACCAAAGCGGGAAGCCACGGGTTTCCAATGGGCTTTGTAAATTCAAGGCTCTTTGCGGTCATTGGGGTGTTATAATAACCTCACGCCGTAAGCGGCAATCAAAGATTGCCGACGGCTGAGAGAACATTGACCAAAGCGGGAAGCAAGGGCTATCCAATAGGTCGCGCAGCAGATTGCACTCCGGAGCGGTCAATAGCTCACTATAATAACCTCACGCCGTAAGCGGCAATCAAAGATTGCCGACGGCTGAGAGAAC
>CABSLJ010000146.1 GCA_902478455.1 uncultured Oscillospiraceae bacterium
CCCGTGGTATAAGAATTGAGCAGAAAAAAGAGGGCGTTGTCGGAAAGCAGCGGCACGCACAGCTCCACCAGGGAATAAAGCTGCTCCTCCAGCTTCCAGACCTCCCCGCCCGGACCGCGCCCGTAGGAGGGCGGGTCCATGATGATGCCGTCGTAGCGGTTGCCGCGGCGGCCCTCCCGCTGCACAAATTTGATGCAGTCGTCCACCAGCCAGCGCACAGGACGGTCCGAAAGACCGGAGGCAGCGGCGTTTTCCCGCGCCCAGGCGACCATGCCCTTGCTCGCGTCCACATGGCAGACCTGCGCGCCGGCGGCGGCCGCCGCGAGGGTGGCGCAGCCCGTGTAGGCAAAGAGGTTGAGCACCTTGACAGGCCGTCCGGCGTCCCGAATCAGCCCGGCGGTGAAATCCCAGTTGACCGCCTGCTCCGGGAAAATCCCCGTGTGCTTGAAGCCCATGGTCTTCACCTGAAAGGTGAGCTCCCGGTAGCGGACCTTCCACACCGGCGGCAGGGGACGGAATTCCTCCCACGCGCCGCCGCCGGTGTTCGACCGGCGGTAGCGGGCGTGCGCCGCCTTCCAGAGGGAATGCGATTTGGGCGTGTCCCAGATGATCTGCGGGTCGGGGCGGATGAGGATGACGTCTCCCCACCGCTCCAGCCGCTCGCCGCCCGAGGCGTCCAGCAGTTCATAATCTTTCCAGCAGGCACTTCTCAAGGTTTGTTTCCTCCATTGCTTTTGCGTTCCCTTCGGGGCCTGACCGCCCCGGAAGGCTACGCCAGCCGGCTGCGGATCATCTCCGCCATGCGGTTGGCGATTTCCTCAATCTGCGCCTCGTCCTCTCCCTCGGTCATCACGCGGATGAGCGGCTCGGTGCCCGAAACGCGCACAATGATCCGCCCGGCGCTGCCGAGTTCCGCTTTGGCCTGCTCGGTGGCAGACTTGATCTCGGCGTCGGTATAAAAACGCAGTTTGCCCTCGGCGCTGACGCGCACGTTGACCATCACCTGCGGGTAACGGCTCATGAGGGTGGCAAGGCTCGAAAGTTTGGCCTGCCGGCGCTTTAAAATGCTCAGCAGCTGCGCGGCGGTCAGCTGACCGTCGCCCGTGGTGGCGAAGTCGAGAAAGATGATGTGGCCCGACTGCTCTCCGCCGAAGCAATATTCCTCCAGAAGCATCTCCTCGAGCACATAGCGGTCGCCCACCTTGGTGGCGACAAAGCGCATGCCGTTCTCCTCACAGAAGCGGATAAAGCCCATATTGGTCATAATGGTGCCCACGGCGGCGTTCTTGGCCAGCTTGCCGCGGGATTTCATATCGGCCGCACAGATGGCCATCATGAAGTCGCCGTCGACAAAGTTGCCCTGATCGTCCACGGCGAGGCAGCGGTCGGCGTCTCCGTCGAAGGCCATGCCGGCGTCGAGCCCGTGCTCCTTGACGTAGGCCATGAGATTTTCCATGTGGGTGGAACCGCAGTCTTCGTTGATGTTGACGCCGTCCGGCTTGTCGGAAAGCATGTGGCATTCGGCGCCGAGCTCGGTGAAGAGGCGTTCGGCCGTCCGGCTTGCCGAGCCGTTGGCGCAGTCGAGGGCGATCTTCATGCCGTCGAGCGAGAAAGGCACCGTGCTCTTGATGTGGTCTACATAATCCTTTACGGCGTTTTCCGCGATGCGGACGCGGCCGATGTCCCCGCCCGTGGGCGTTGCGGGCGCCTGGGCGTGGTCTAAAACGATGGCCTCGATCTGCTCCTCGAGCGCGTCGGGCAGTTTGTAGCCGTCCCCGCTGAAAATTTTGATGCCGTTGAACTCACAGGGATTGTGCGACGCCGAAATCATCACCCCGGCATCCGCCTTGTACTTGCCGACGAGGAAGGCCACGGCCGGCGTGGGAATCACGCCGAGCTGGATCACGTCCGCCCCCACCGAGCAGAGCCCGGCGGTCAGCGCTCCCTCGAGCATATCGGACGAGATGCGGGTATCCTTCCCCACCAGAATCCGCGGGTGGCGGTGGCTGCTGTCGGTCAGCACCATGGCTGCCGCGCGGCCGATGTTCATCGCCATTTCACAGGACAGCTCCGTATTGGCGACGCCGCGCGCGCCGTCGGTTCCAAACAATCTTCCCATTTTCTATCACTCCTACCTGTTTTGTGGTCTGCCCGCCTTTGCCGAACGGGGCTTCTCCCCGCTTTAGACGGACGTTACAAAACCTAGTATATTGAAAAAACGCCCGTTTCATCACAGCTGTGCAGGCGGTTTTCCCAACAATGACCGCATGTGCAGGACTGGGAGGTCAATCCTCGAAGGTGATGCGCGCCTCCTTGGGCAGCGCCAGGCGGCATTCGACCTCCATGCACTTGATAATGCCCGCAATGACGGGGCAGGAAGCGTGCCCCGGCAGATGCTCGGCGGCGTATTCATAGAACGGTCCCGCGCCGGGCTTTGCCAGGCAGACCTCATAGGCGTCAAAGGTATCCCCCAGCGCTTCAAACATCCTGCGGATGCTTTCGCAGCCCGACTTTACCTTCACACGGACCTCCATCTGATCCTCCGAAGAGGCCTCCACCGCGGTCACCAGGCCGCAGACGCCGGGGTCAATTTTCACCTTGGTCATGGTCAAAGCCTTCTTTCGATTTCATTGGTTTTGGCCGGATATCGCGCCGTTTTTGCTTAAGTTGCTGATACAAAGCCGGATTGCTTCTACAGCACCGGCTTTTCCATGATGTAATCGTCCATCACAAAGCCGCTGCCGATGTCGGTCGCTTCGGAGCGAACGGTACGGAAGCCAAGTCTCTGATAAACGGCGACCGACCCGGCGTTGCCGCGGTTGACCGTCAGCCAGATGGAGGAAAGTCCCTCCTCCCGGCACAGCGCCTCCAGAAACGCCAGCGCCCGGGAAGCGATCCGCTTGCCGCGGCGCTCCTTATAAAGATAAAGCTTGCTTAAAAAGAGCCGGCCGTCGCCCTGCCTTTGAATGGCCAGATATCCCGCTCTTTCTTCCCCATCCATGAGAAAATAGTAGGCGTATCCCTGATGGGCGAGCTGTTCGCCGATGGCCCGTTCCGATTGAAATTTTTCCACCATATAGCCGATCTGTTCCCCGGAGAGAAGGCCCGCGTAATGCTCGGTCCAAATCTCCTCCGCCATCTTGGCCAGCAGGGAGATATCCTCCCTGCTGCGCGCCGGCTGACAAACACCGGAAGACATCAACAAAATTCCTCCTTCCGCCTAGGTAAGCTGTGAGATTAAAACAAGGTCTGCTGACTGCCGCTCTCCTCCAGGCCGGGCGGCTGCAGTCCTAAGTGCAGGTAGGCAGCGTGGGTGACGCAGCGCCCGCGCGGCGTGCGGTTGAGAAACCCAATTTGCATCAGATAGGGCTCGTAGACGTCCTCTAAAGTGACCGCCTCTTCCCCGATGGCGGCGGCCAGCGTCTCCAGACCGACCGGTCCGCCCCGGTAGAACTTGATGATGGTTTCGAGCATGCGGCGGTCGTTGGCGTCAAGCCCAAGCTCGTCGATCTCCAGCCGATCGAGGGCGGTTTTAGCGGTCGGGTAATTGATCACGCCGTCGCTCATGACCTGGGCGAAATCGCGCACCCGCTTTAAAAGGCGGTTGGCGATGCGCGGCGTTCCACGCGAACGGGAGGCGAGCTCCAGCGCGCCCTCCTCGTCGATGGCGATGTCCAGAATGGAGGCGCTGCGCCGCACGATGCGGGAGAGCTCCTCCGGCGTATACATTTCCAGGCGGAGGATCACGCCGAAGCGGTCGCGCAGCGGGGCGGTCAGCTGCCCGGCGCGGGTGGTCGCCCCCACCAGCGTAAAGCGGGGCAGCGGCAGATGATAGGAGGCTGCCATTTGTCCCTTGCCGGTGATGATGTCCAATGCGAAGTCCTCCATCGCGGGGTAGAGGATTTCCTCCACGCTGCGTGAAAGACGGTGAATTTCGTCGATGAAGAGCACGTCGCCCGGGTTGAGATTGGTCAGCAACGCCGCGAGGTCGCCCGGTTTTTCGATGGCCGGCCCCGAGGTGATGCGGATGTTGACCCCCAGCTCGTTGGCGATGATGCCCGCCAGGGTGGTCTTACCCAAGCCGGGAGGGCCGTAGAGCAGCACATGATCGAGCGATTCCTTGCGCAGGCGGGCGGCCTCAATAAAGACCGAAAGATTTTCCTTGACCTTCTCCTGGCCGATGTATTCCGAAAGGACGCGCGGGCGCAGGGGATTGTCCGCCTCGGCGTCTTCGGCGATGTATTCCGGATCGACAATCCGGTTTTCAAAATCAAAATCCAAGGATTACAACCTCCCTGCCATGGCCTTGAGGGAAAGCCGGATGAGCTCCTCCACGGGGAGGGAGCTGTCCAGCCTGGCGACGACCGCCGCCGCGTCGGACGGGGTATAGCCGAGCACCGAGAGGGCGTTGACCGCCTCGGCCGCATTGCCGGAGGCCGAAAGCACGCCGACCGTCTGCCCCTCGGGCGAACCCATCGCGGCGCCCTTGACCTTGTCGCGCAGCTCGAGGACAATCCGCTGGGCCAGCTTCATCCCCACGCCGGACGCCCGCGTGAGGGTCTTACAGTCGTTGGCGGCGACTGCCACGGCCACCTGCTCGGGCGCAAGCTCGGAAAGAATGGCCAGCCCCACCTTGGGACCGACGCCTGTGACGGCGGTCAGCATTTTAAAGCAGTTCAGTTCCCCCTGCGTGGCAAAGCCGAACAGGTCGAGCGCGTCCTCCCGGACGTTTAGATGGGTGTACAGCGTGACCGTCTCGCCCAGTTTGGGCAGGCCGCGCTGGGTGTTCATGGTGGTCAGGCATTTATAACCGACCCCGCCGCATTCCACCACGACAAAGCCGGGCTCGGAATGAAGAAAGGTTCCTCTCAAACTGTAAAGCATTATCGATCTGCTCTCCCTTGCAATAGGTTGCGCCGCAGCTGAGAACCGGTGGCATGCCCGTGGCAGATGGCCACGGCCAGCGCGTCGGCCGTATCGTCCGGCTTGGGGACCTCCCTTAAGTGCAGCAGCCGCCGGGTCATCTCCATGACCTGCGGCTTCATGGCCTGGCCGTAGCCGGTCACAGCCATTTTGACCTGCAGAGGGGTATATTCAAAGATCGGCACGCAAAATTTGCGCGCCGCAAGGAGGATGACCCCCCTCGCCTCGGCCACCTGGATGGCCGTCTTCTGGTTGTTCTGAAAATAAAGCTTCTCTATGGCAAAGGCGTCCGGCCGGCATTTCTCCAGAATGACCGTCATCTGATCGTAAATCAGCTCCAGTCGGCGGGAAAATTCCTCGTCCGCCTCTGTTGTGATGGCGCCAAAGCCGACCGGGGCAAAGCGGTACGCCTGCATCCGCACGGCCCCGTAGCCCACAATGGCATACCCCGGGTCCACTCCCAGAATCAACAACGGCGTTTCTCTCCCTTCCCTGCCGGCCAAGCCGGAATCATATCGGTTTATTATATCATGAAAACTGACGGCAGCCAAGTAGTAAAAGCTGCACTCCTCTTGAAAAGCCGTCGCCCCCCGGCTTGGCAATCTTCCTTCAGACGCAGGAAATTCTGAGGGCCGCTTACCACCGTCCGTAACCAAAAGACGCCCCGGGATGCAATCCTCCCGAAGCGTCTTCCTTTCGCTTACCCCTGCGCCCGCAGCAGAGCTTTGATTTCCGCCACCTTTTTTTCCGCGTCGGCCACACCCATGTCGTATATCCCCTTCAGGCGGTCGGGATCCTTTTCGTACCGGCCGGTGACAATCGGGCTGCTGGGCCGGATGACGACGGCCCGCCCGCATTTTTCCAATCTGCGGCACTCGTCGATCTGCCCGTTGTAGATGGAGGGACGGATCATCATGGTTTCAATAAAATTCGGGTAATCCCCAAAAACGGCCCGCAGCACCGCGCGCGGGAACTCGGGACGCGGACGCTTGCGGTAGGAGATGTCCCGCGTCAGAACAATGACGTTGTAGTTGTTGCCGTCCGCAATGGAACGAGCAATCGGAATGGGGTCGGCGACGCCGCCGTCGAGCAGAAAATGATCCCTGTATTCCACAACGCGGGAAACCATCGGGATAGAGGAGGAGGCCCGCACCGGCGTCAGCAACTCATCCATCTCCGCCTTTTCAAAATAGACGGCACGGCCGGTCTCAAGGTCGGTCGCCCCTGCGTAAAAGCGCACCGGAGAATCAAAAAAGGTCTTGTAGTCCAGCGGAACGAGCTCATGGAAAAGCTCGCCGAAGATAAAATCAAAGCCGAAGAGCGAGCCGGTTTTTCTCAGATTGGAAACACTCAGGTAGCGGTCGTCGACGATGTAATTATAAAATATCTCCAGATTCCGGCC
>CABSLJ010000147.1 GCA_902478455.1 uncultured Oscillospiraceae bacterium
ACCGTCGCAGTAATCGTCCCTCAGCAGTTTGGCCTTGCCGTCCACCATACCGATGGCTCCCTCGTGGCAGGCTTGGGCGCAAAGGCCGCAGCCGTTGCATTTTTTCTCGTCGATCTTAATGATTTTTCTTTTCATAGCAAATACCTCCAAGCAGCTATTGGAACATTTAGGTGTTGACTTTCGGATGGTCAAGGGTATTATAAAAAATAAAGTCAATAAAGTATGTTGTAATTGCAACGAAAGAGGCCGTTATGAAAAAGATAGTATCCCTTCCTGCCTCCTGCCCCCTTTTTGCGGGACTCAAGGAAGAAGAAATCCACACACTGCTTGACCGCATGGATGCAAAGGAGCGCGCCTGCTCCAAAGAGGAGGTACTCTTTTCCGCTGGGAGCACGCTGCGGGAGATCGGCGTCGTCCTCTCGGGCAGAATGCATATCCTGAAGGAGGATTTTGAGGGAAACGCCGTGCTCCTCGCGCAAATTCCGCCCGGCGGCGTCTTTGGGGAAGCCTTTGCCTTCAGCGGTGAGGCGCTCACCGTCACCGCCATTGCGGGGGAAGACAGCCGGGTCCTCCTTTTAGACTGTGAAAAGGCGCTTTCGGTCTGCCCTTCCGACTGCGACGGCCACCGGCACTTCCTCTCCAACATGCTGCGTCTTTTTGCCGGGAAAAATCTTTTCCTGACCGGACGGATCGAGCATCTGTCCAAGCGCAGCCTGCGGGAAAAGGTGCTCTCCTATCTGCACGATTGCGCCGAAAAAAGCGGAGGCGGCAGTTTTACCATTTCCCTGGACCGTCAGGGCATGGCCGACTATCTCGCGGCGGACCGCAGCGCCCTTTCCTATGTGCTCAGCGGCCTGCGCAGGGAAGGCGTTATTGACTACCGCAAAAACCGCTTCACCTTGCTGTAGGACGCAAAAAAGCCTGCGATCAAAATGCGATCGCAGGCTTTTTATCCACACAATATTTTTATTCGGCAGGCTGTTCCTCGGGTGTCTCTTCAGCAGCAGGAGTCTCCTCCACAGGTTCAGCGGCGGGGGGGTCCTCAACCGGGACGTCATCCTCCAGCAGAGCGCGGATGGGAAGGCTGATTCTCTTCTTTTCAAAGTCGATGTCGGTGATCTTTACCTTGACGACGTCGCCGATGGACAGCACATCCTGCGGCTTCTCGATTCTGCGGTCGGCAATCTGGGAGATGTGAATCAGACCGTCAATGCCGGGCAGAATGCGGGCGAACGCGCCGAAGGTGGTCATACCAACGACCTGCGCCTCCACAACAGAGCCGACGGGATAATCCCTCTTGAGGATCTCCCAGGGGTTGTCCTCGCTCTTCTTGTAGCCCAGGGAAATCTTGCCCTTTTCAGGGTCGAGCGCCTTAATGTAAACCTCCACGGTGTCGCCCACATTGACGACCTCAGAGGGATGCTTGATCCGACTCCAGGAAAGCTCGGAGATGTGCACCATACCGTCGATGCCGCCCAGATCGACAAACGCGCCGTAGGAGGTCAGCGACTTGACAACGCCCGTAAAGACCTGGCCGACCTCGGCGGTCTCCCAGAATTTCTCTGCGAGCTTCTTCTTCTCGTCCTTCAGGACCGAACGAATGGAACCGACCGCGCGGCGGCGGGAGCGGTTGACCTCGATGATACGGAACTTGACTTCCTTCTTGAGCAGCTCCTCCAGAGGCTCGCCGCGGGAAGCGGTAGCCTGAGAGGCGGGGATAAAGACGCGCACGCCGCCTGACACGGCAAGCACGCCGCCCTTGATCACCTCGGTGACGACGCCGGTCATGACCGTGTCGTTCTCGCTGGCGGCGACAATTTCCTCCCAGCCCTTGATGGCGTCGAGGCGTTTCTTGGAAAGCATGATGGTACCTTCCTGATCGTTGGTGCGCATAATGAGCAGATCGAGCTCGTCGCCCACCTTGACCAGATCCTCAGGCTTGGCATTCGGATCGGCGGAAAGCTCGCTGACAGGCACAAAGCCGGCCTGCTTTCTTCCGACGTCGACATACACTTCGTTGGGGGCGATGCCCACAACAACGCCGTGCACCTTCTCATCTGTATTAAAATTTTTGAGGGACTCTTCAAGCATCTCCTCAAAGTTGGATTCAGCCGGAGCTTCGGTTGCGGCAGGGGCATTCTCCACAGCTTCGCTCTGGGCGGGCTCGGCTGCTGCAGTCTCCTGCACCTCGGTTTCAGTTGCGATGGGTTCACTCAGTTCATTGTTGTTGAGTATTTCGGACATGGTTCCCAGTACCTCCTTTATAATGCTGGCCGGTGTGGAAGCACCCGCCGTAACACCGATCGTACGCGCGCCCTGCAACGCGGAAATCGGGAGCTCGTCCGCCCTTTCCACAAGACAGGTAGCACAGTAAGGGGAGCAGACCTCTCTGAGCTTGGCTGTATTCGAGCTCTGTCTGCCGCCGATGATGACCATAAAATCGGATTCCTGCGCCAGACGGACCGCCTCCTGCTGCCGTTCTGACGTAGCATTACATATTGTACCAAAAACGGCGGCGTTTGTATATACCCTTTTGATATTTTCCAAGCATTTTTCCCATTCTGATACGCTAAATGTGGTCTGAGCAACCACGCAAACGGATTTATTGGGAATATCTGGATAATTTTGCGGCAATTCGGCCAGCGCCCGGGCGTTTTCAAAGACAAAGCTCTCCCCTTTGCAATGGCCCCGAATGCCCTGCACCTCGGGGTGACGGGCATCTCCTGCGATGAGGACCGTCCGCCCTTCCTCCGATGCGCCCTCGACAATCCGGTGGATTTTGGAAACGAAGGGGCAGGTCGCGTCGGCGCATTCGATCGGCAATGCCCGGGCGCGCTCCAGCACGCTCTTCGGGACGCCGTGCGAACGGATGACCAACACCGACCCCGCCGGCGCTTCCTCCGGCGAGGAGACGATGGTCACGCCCCTGTCCGCGAGCTCGGCGACCAATTGGGGATTGTGGATGATGGGTCCCAGCGTGCACACCCGTTTGCCCTGCTCCAACAGGGAATACACCAGCTCCACGGCGCGGTTGACGCCGAAGCAGAAGCCGGCTGTTTTTGCAACGGTCAATTTCAATGCCTTTCCTCCAATAACTGCGACACCTGCGCCGCAATCTTTTTGGCCGCCTCGCGGCTCTCCCGCACGGTTCCCTCCGCAAAGCCGAGCGACTCGTAGGGGATCGCCTCTCCGTAGAGGACGGTAATCTTTTTGAACGGGCGGACGCGTCCTTCGCAGTAAATGCTTGCGGGGAGGACCGGCGCTTTTGCCTTGGCGGCGATCAGCGCCGCGCCCGCTTTGGGCTTGAATTCGGTGTCCTTGTCAAACACGCAGCCGCCCTGTGGAAAGATGCCCATGATCTCCCCCCGCTCAAGCACCGAAAGCGCGTTGCGGAAGGACTCCGCGTCCCCCGTGTTGCGGTGGACGGGAAAGGCGCCCATCCGATACAAAAACCAGCGCGCCAGCCTGCCGTGGTCGTCAAACAGTTCCGATTTCGCCATATAAAACACCTGGCGGCGCAGCGGATAGGCCAAAAACAGCGGATCGATCACCGAGCGGTGGTTGCAGCAGAGAATCAGCTTGCCGTCTTTCGGCACATGCTCCCGGCCGACATACCGGATGCGAAACAGCAGGCGGGACAGACCGCCGAGCAGCTTGACAAAGAAAAAATACAAGTCGGAGTCCATCCTTTCCTGGGCGTTCGAGCCGCTGTTCCGGTCAATACGCCCGTGTTCCCGGCGCGTATGTAAATTGCTTTTTTAAGACTCAGACCGATTTCCGGCCCACAGCGGCCGGACGGCCGGCGGCGCGCCCCAAATCAGCCTCCCGCAGCGCGCGGATGCGCTCCATCAGCTCCCGGCTGGCGCTTCTCAATTCCATACCGCCGCCCTCTTGCACGCCGAGTTCCTCCACGGTGACAGGCTCCCCGCAGGAGACATACACCCTGCGGAACAGCCTGGGACGGCTGCCGCCCTTGCAGCAGATGGAAACCGGCAGCAGCGGCGCGCCGGTCTGCGCGCCCAGAAGGACAGCCCCCGTCTTGGGCCGCAGCAGCTCGCCCGTCTTGGAGCGGGTGCCCTCGATGAAAATACCCAGCACGCCCTCCTGGCGGAGAATGTCGGCGGCGGTGTCCATCGCCTCGGTATCCCCCTTGCCGCGGTTGACGGGAAAGCCGCCCACGGCGCGGATCAGGGAAGCCAGAATCCTGTTGTGAAACAGCTCCGCCTTGGCCATAAAATGGAGCTGACGGCGCTGGGAAATCGCCAGAAAAAAGGGATCCAGCATGGAAACGTGGTTGGAACAGACAATAAAACGTCCCTTTTCCGGCAGATTGTTCTTGCCGGTGAGATGCACGCGGAAGAGCAGGCAGACAAACGGGCGCAGTACGGCCCGCGCGCCTACATAGAGCCAATTGTTCTTCATGCAAGACGCTCCTTAATCAAAGTGGTCAGCTGCTCCACCGACTGCTCCAGCGTGTTTCCGGTCGTATCCACCAGCAGAGCGTCCGGCGCGGGCGTCAGCGGCGCCACCGCGCGATGAGAATCATTATAATCACGTTTGATCAGGTCGTCAAGCACGTTTTCGTAAGAAATTTCCTGTCCCTTGGCCGCCATCTCCTCATAGCGGCGGCGGGCGCGCTCCTCAGGTGAGGCGGTCAGGAAGATTTTGACCTGCGCGTCGGGCAGGACCACGGTGCCGATGTCCCTGCCGTCCATCACAACGTTGTTCCCCTTTGCGATGTCCCGCTGCAGATCAAAGAGGAAGCGCCTCACGGCGGGCAGGGCAGACACGGCCGACGCCGCCATGGAGACCTCCGCCGTCCGGATGGAATCGGAGACGTCCTCCCCGTTTAAGAGCACGCGCTGTTCCCCTCCCCGGAAGACGAGTTCCACATGAATTCCTTCCAGCAGGGGTTCCACCGCGCGCGCCTCGGCCGGGTCGGCTCCCTGTTTCAGACAAAAAAGGCCGACGGCGCGGTAAAGCGCCCCCGTATCCACATAAATAAAGGAAAGCGCCTGCGCCGCCTTGCGGGCGATGGTGCTCTTCCCCGCGCCCGCGGGGCCGTCTATGGCAACTGCGATCATATGCATTCTCCCTTAAACTGAGTTTCCGGCCAGCCAGCCGGTGGAAAAAGCGATTTGTAAATTGAAGCCGCCGGTGTAGGCGTCCACATCGAGCAGCTCGCCGGCAAAATACAGTCCGCGCACGAGCCTGGATTCCATGGTCTTGGGGGATACTTCCTTCACCGATACGCCGCCGGAGGTCACGATAGCCTCCTCCACCGGGCGGAAGCCTTCAATCCGCACGGGCAGGCGCTTGAGCAGCCTGCCGAAGCGCAGGCGCTCCTCACGGGTGACGGCGTTACATTTTTTCTCTCCGCCGATGCCCGAAAGCCGCACCGCCGCCGGAATGAGCTTGCGCGGCAGCAGCTCGGAGAGCGAGTTGATGAAATCCCGGTTCTGGAACTTGAGGAAGTCCCGCTGAAGGCGCTGGTCGAGCTGTTCCTCGGTCAGCGCCGGTTTCAGATCGATCAAAACGGCGTATTTGCCCGGACGCATGCCGCGCATGTGGGCGCTGGCGCTCAAAATGACCGGTCCCGAAAGGCCGAAGTGGGTAAACAGCAGCTCGCCGAAGTCCTCATACACCAGTTTGCCCGATTCTAACTCTTCTACACGCACGGAAATGTTGCGCAGGGAAAGTCCCATGAGTTCTCTGCAGAAGCCGTCCTGCGCCACGAGCGGCACGAGGCTCGCTTTGGGCTCGACCACGGTGTGCCCCGCCTGCCGCGCCAGCCGGTAGCCGTCCCCGGTGGAGCCGGTGCCGGGGTAGGACCTGCCGCCGGTCGCCAGCACGACCGCGCCGGCCTCAATGGTCTCTCCCGCCTCCGTCTGCACGCCGCGCACGCCGCCGTCTTCGAGCAGAAGCGACCCGGCGCGTCCGCGGATCAGACGGCAGCCGGATTGCTCTACAAAGCGGAGAAGGGCTTCGGCCACGTCGGCCGCGCGGTCGGACACCGGAAAAACCCGCCTGCCGCGCTCAACCTTGAGCGGCACGCCCAGGCCCTCCAGAAAGGCCATGGTATCCTGCGGAGAAAACCGGCTGAACGCCCCGTAAAGGAAGCGTCCGTTGGTGGGCGTGGAGCGGATCAGCGTCTCCAGGTCGCAGTCGTTGGTCACATTGCAGCGGCCCTTGCCGGTGATGCGCAGCTTTTTGCCCGCGCGGTCCTCCTTTTCCAAAAGCAGGACCCGTTTTCCCTGCGCCGCCGCAAAGCCGGCGGCCG
>CABSLJ010000148.1 GCA_902478455.1 uncultured Oscillospiraceae bacterium
GAAGAATTCCCCTCCATCGGGCTGGACGCGGTGGTCGGCAGCGTCGGAAACGGCGCAACGCTGCGCCTGATCAGCGATATTCCCGGCGTCAAGTACACCGAAGGTCGGCTTCTTCCCTATTTCTTCCCGGATACCTTCCACGAGGGGGGCGACCCGGTCAGGGAAGCCAAGGAGAACTGGGTAACCGCCCGGCGCGCCATCCTGCGCAAACCCATCGACCGCATCGGCTACGGCGGCTACCTCAAGCTGGCCGTGGAGTTCCCCGAATTCGTCGATTATGTGGAAAGCGTCTGCGACGAGTTCCGCACCCTGTATGACAACGTCAGGGGGACCACGCCCTACTGCAGCAAGCGGGTGGCCGTGCTCAACTGCTGGGGAAAGATGCGCGCCTGGGGCAATCACATGGTGGCCCACGCCAAGTATTACAAGCAGAACTATTCCTATGCCGGCGTGATTGAGGCCCTTTCCGGCGCGCCGTTTGACGTCAGCTTCATCAGCTTTGACGATATACGAGAGAATTCCGATCTGCTTGAGAACTTCGATGTGGTTATCAACTGTGGGGACGCCTACACCGCCTACAGCGGCGGCGACAACTGGGCCGACCCCGCCATCCTCTCGGCCGTGCGCGCCTTTGTGCACGGCGGCGGCGGGTTCATCGGCGTAGGCGAGCCGAGCGCGTATGAAAGGGAAGGGCATTACTTCCAGCTTGCCGGCGTGCTGGGAGTCGACGAAGAGATCGGCTTCAGCCTCTCGGAAGACAAGTACAATTGGGAGGAGCACACGCACTTCATCACCGAGGACTGTAAGGGTGAAATCGACTTCGGCGAGGGCAAAAAGAACATCTACGCCCTCGAGGGCGCGCAGGTGCTCGTCGAGCGCGAAAAAGAGGTGCAGCTCGCCGCCAACGACTTCGGTAAGGGCCGCGCCGTCTACATCAGCGGCCTGCCCTACAGCTTTGAAAACGCACGCCTGCTCCACCGTTCAATCGTCTGGTCGGCGCATGACGAGGAAAACCTTTGCCGCTGGTTCAGCGAAAACTACAACGTGGAGGTCCACGCCTACGTTGCGAACGGCAAGTACTGCGTGGTCAACAACACCTATGAGCCTCAGAGCACGGTGGTATACAAGGGGGACGGCTCCTCCTTCCCGCTCGACCTGGAGGCCAACGAAATCCGCTGGTACGAGATTTAAGCCGGCGAGTGATAGCGCTCAATCGGACACGCTGATAAGAGGCCCCGGCCAAATTGGCCGGGGCCTCTTATCGATTCCGCAATGCGGCGTCTGTTCCAACTGAACATCCCGCCGCTGTATTTCTTTTGTTTCAATCGTTGGGCGGTCCGCCGTAATAATCGTCGGAGTACCAGAACCAGGTGTGTTCCATGGTTTGGGTGGAGCCATCCGCAAAGGTGACGGTGATCTCCCGGACATAGACGCAGGAGACCGCCGGATGGTAAAGGACGGCGTTCCAATGGCCGGTAACGCTCTCCTCGGCGGCGACGGGACCATTGTACTTCAGATTCTTGTGGTTGGAAGCGGAACTTTCGTCCGGGGCCGGATCGCCCTGCGCGTCATAATAGTAGGTGGAGAAGAGAATGGTCTGGATCTCTCGGTCGCTGATATTTTTGAAGATGATGTCGGTGTCCAGACCGCCCGACGGGTTGAGGGAGAAGTCGACGCCCGAGATGATCACCGAGGGCCGGCTGACCCGCAGGACGATTTCCGTACCCGGCTCGCACAGACCGGTATGGTTCTGGGAAAGGACCGTTCCGCCCACGGTCTCGGCGTCCGGGTCGGATTCACAGGCCTCGTAGACGTATTCCACACGGACAGGCAGTCCGGCGGCCTCGATGGAGGCGACCGCGTCGCGCTCTTTTTCACCGGAAAAATCGGCGATGGAAACGCGGTTGTCCGCCCCCCTGCTGATCACAAGAGTGACGGCGGCGCCGGGGTCGACAGGCCCCGCAGTGCATTCGATGACCGAGCCTTCGGGGACGGTGCTGCTGTAATCGCGTTCAATGTCCACCACAAGCCCGAGCGCTTCGAGCGCGGCGACCGCCTCCTCCTCGGATTTGCCCGCAAGCGCCGGAATCTTTACGCCGGAGCCTTTGCTGACGGTCAGCGCCACCCTTGAGCCGGGTTCCTTCTTTTCTCCCGCGGGGTCGCCCTGGGAGACGACCGAGCCCTCGGGAACGTCGTCGTCAAAGGCGTAGGAAATGTCGGGCGAGAGGAAGGCTTCGGTCAGGAGCGACTTGGCCTCCGCTTCGGTCTTTCCCTCGAGCGCAGGGACAACCGACCATTTTCCCTTGCTGACGTAGAGCTTCACCGATTGTCCCTCCTCCATTCTGGCGGAGGGAGAGGGGTCCTGATCGAAGACATAGCCGGCGTCGGTATCATCAGTATAGGCGTATTCCACCTGACTGCCGCGGGAGAGGGCGGAAAGCCGGTCGCGCGCGGCCTCTTCGGTCATGCCGATGAGCCTGGGGGAATAGTTCTTTTCGTAGTATTTCCAGCCGAAAAAGCCGCCCGCTCCGAGCAGGGCGAGGAGGAGCACCGAAAGGGTGATCCACAGGACGAGCTTTTTGCGCTTCTTCGTTCTGCGCTGCTGGTCGGCGTACTGCTCGGGCGGCACGAAGGGGGGAACCGCGGCGGTCTGCGCGGGCGCCGCGGGCTGCTGTGAATAGACCTCCATCCGCACGCCGCAGAAGGGGCAAAAGGCGCTCCCTGCTGGGATATGGGCTCCGCAGCCGGGGCAGTGCTCCGGCGTGTCGGGCGCCGGCTGGGGCGCGCCGCAATAGGGGCAGAAATGCTGGTCGTGGGTCAAAAGCGCGCCGCAATTGACGCAGGCGCAGTGGCAGGGGTCGGCGGGATAGGAACAGGCGGCGGAGGCGTCCGTCTGAAGGGCCTCCGGCTGCGGCGCAGGCGCGCGCGGGCAGTTCGGCGTGGGGCAGCCTCCATGGGCCTGCCAGCAGGCGGCGTGACAGAGCGCGCCGCAGTAGTCACAGGCGACGACGGGCTCGGTCCCTGCAAGCGGTCCTCCGCAAAGGGGGCAAATCTGCATCCTGTGATTGTCCATGTCATAACCTCCAGACCCCTGTATTGTGTGTAAGAAGCAGCGTGCTTCCCGCATCGCCGTGCGCGCCATGGGGCGCGCAGGCGGGTATCCCCCGCCCGGTTCTCCCAAAAGAACATCTGAATCCAGTATAAAATCAGGCGCGAATTTTGTCAATAATCTCCGCGCGGCAGTGCGTGCGGGAGACAAACTTTCCTTTTCAAGAGGAATACAAAACGGGCGTTCCGCGCTCTGGTTTTTCGCGGGACGCCCTGCTTTGAACTCTGCCTGCCGTTATTCCTGCCCGTAGATATAGGTAAAGTCAGGCTCGTACCGGTAGAGCTGTTCATACAGCACAGCGGCGCGGGCCCTGTAGTAGGAAAGGGTATTATCCGCAACGGCGACCTGCGCCATGGAGCCGCCGGCCGCTTCCGCCTCCGAGCGAATTTGAGATATGGCACCCCAAAGTCCGGCTTCCCATTGATCCTGATCTCTTTTCAGCGCAACAATATCGTTTGCGGACAGATATCCCATCAGCCGGCCGTAACAGGAATAGAGCTCCGCCTTCCAGACGGGGATGAACTTCTCCGCCGCAGCGACCATCTCCTGCGTGGTGGAAGCGGACTGGGACGCGGCGCGGTAGGCCTGGTCAATCGGGTTGCGGGCGAAGAGAAGGTTAAAATCCTCGTTTTCGGTCAGTGGCGCGGAGGAGGCGTGGTCGTCCGGCGGCATGCTTTCGTCATCCGAATTGATCTGGGGGACAAAGCTCTCGGCCGGCTGAGAGGAAGACTCGGCGGGCAGGCTGGTCACGTTGTCCGATTCGGGGCGGGCTTCGCTTTGGGAGGAGGAGACGCCGGAGGGGCCGTCGGCCGCGTAGGGCTGGCCGCAGCCGACGCACACGGCGCACAGCAGGGCCATGGCGGCGGTCAGGAAAATCGCCTTTGAAAAAGAAATCTTCATAATGAAACGTCCTTTCCTATGCATGAGGGCGCGTCTTTTCTTCCCCTGTATCCCGGCAAAACACGTCCAAAGGCATATGGATTGCGCTTACTTCCGGATAGATCATATCATACGCAGGTCCGGAAATCAATGGTTTCCAGGGGCTTCCACGCTGGATTCGGAGTGTCCTGCGGGAGGGATCGCGCGCCCTGTCTCCCGACCCGGCGCGCCGCTGTATCCGGCGGCAATTTTCTCTTGCAATTTGATAAAAATCAGGTATTATCATAGAAGAAGCCTGTTCAGGTCACGGAACCGTCACAGCAAAACGCTCAGCAGAAGCATCTCCTCCAGACAGCTGTAAACAGCGGAAAGGTCGGACAGAGGCAGCGGATTTTTTCCGCGGCCGATCTCCACCGTGTAGGCCGGACGGCCAAAGCAGGAAAGGAACCAGTCCTTGAAGCCGCCGCCGACCGCCAATCCCTCGGGCGCGGAGAGCAGGTATCCGCTGCTCATGGCGAAGACCCTTCCCAGCGGATAGGCGCACGCCGGCGTGCAGGGGCCGAAATTCCAGTAGATTTCCTCCCCCTGGCTGTGGAAGGCGAGCGCGCGCCGGAAGGGAACGCGCCGGCACAGCGCGGTGACCAGCTGGGTTTCGATCTCGCTTTCCGGACAGGGTCCGCCGAAGCGGGTCGGCCCCGGACCGGTGATGCCCGCCTCCCGCTCCATCCGGTGCAGCGCTTCCCATCCGGCGTCGTAATTGTGGTTGAGGTCCACCCCGCGGGCGTTGGCCTCCCAGGAGGCGGTATCCCCGCCGGAGGCGCGTTCGACGAGCCCGGCGCAGGGACCGGCGGCGGCCGGACCGTAGAGAGAAATGTCCACGCCGTCCGGATTGACGCAGGGAAGAATGCAGACGCCGCACTGTCTGAGCGCCGAGAGATCGTATCCCAGAACCGGCTCGCCGGTTTGCAGCGCCCGGCAGAGCGTTTCCGTGAAACGCAGCAGCACCAGGGAGGTCAGCCATTCCATGCCGTGGAAGGCGGCGGCGAGAAGCACCTGTCCCTTTTCCCCGCCGAGCCGGAGGCATTCCATCCTGCGGCCGGCATAGCTCTTGCCGAGCGTACAGCGGCGCAGAAAGGGATAGCGCTCGCACAGGCCGGCAATGATAAATGCGCGCTGCGCCGTATCCGGCAGGTGCGCGTCGTAAAGAATGTCTTGCATGTCGATTCCCTCCTCCTTTGATAGGTATGCCGGAGGGCGGTATAAAATGAATCCAACCGCCGGCGCCGCGGCTTCCCGTCGCGCCGGGAAAAGAGGTAAACGATGAATCTGACGGAAAAAACATTGTCCAGGACCCAGTATCTCGATGGAAGAATCATCCGCGTGCATGTGGACAAGGTGGAGCTGCCCAACGGCCACACCTCCACCCGCGAGGTGGTCGACCATCCCGGCGGCGTGTGCGTGGCCGCGCTCACCCAAGGCAACGAGCTGCTGTTTGTAAGGCAGTACCGTTACCCCTATTCCGAGGTCGTTCTGGAGCTGCCGGCCGGCAAGCTGGAGAAGGGTTCCAGCCCGTTGGAAAACGGCAAGCGGGAGCTGCTTGAGGAGACGGGCGCCATCGGCGGAGGATATGTCTCTTTGGGCAAGCTCTACCCCTCCCCCGGTTACTGCGGGGAGATCATCCACATGTATTTCTGCCGGGTGGACCACATGGAGACGCAGCAGCCCGACGAGGACGAATTCCTGCGCGTGGAGGCCATCGGGATCGACCGCGCCGTGGAGATGGTGCTCAACAATGAAATTCCCGACGCCAAAACCCAGACGGCGGTGCTCAAGACGGCCTTTTTGCTGAAAAAGGGCGTTCTGTAAGCCGGTAAGCCAGCGCGAAGGGCCTTTTGCATCATAACAGAAAGCGCTGCAGCTTCGTCTGGAACTGCGGCGCTTCTTTTTGTTATCCTTTTGATATGATTTGTAACGAAACAGTAACGATTTGGCCGCCGCCACATGCTATACTGAAACAGAGGGCCGTCTGCGGCAAGGACGGAAAGGAACCTATCTTGTCCTTTGGATGATAAGTTTTTTGTGTGGAAGCTGTTTCGCTTGCCCTCCCGGCGGGTACAGCCCTGAGGGAAAATTATGAAAACCAAACCCAAATCATATTGGAATCTCTGTCTGCTTCTGCTGTTTGCAGGTCTGTTTTGCGCCGGATTGTCCGGCTGCCGGGACAATACGACCCGCATTCAGCCT